>JACPLG010000008.1 GCA_016186625.1 Candidatus Levyibacteriota bacterium | reverse complement strand
CAATTAATGACAAAAGAGAAACTTTTATTTTCAAAGAGGTTTTCGAGATCTGCAGATTTTTTGAAGTTAAGATATATTAAGTTTTTGTTTTTTAGATCCCTAGAAGTTCCTTGAATATTTTTTTTATGTTTCAATAGATATTGATAGACCGTTCTTCCAAGCATTCCAGTTGCGCCTAGCACCAAAACTTGACGAGATCTATTTTTCATAGCAATTTTTTTCCTCCGGGAACTATAAATTCTACTGTATCATTTATTTTTTTTATTTTTTGAATTAAGTATTTTCCTATATTCCAACCAGTTATTAAAGCGACATCTATATTTTTACTAGCAAGTGCGTTGTCGGCTCTTACTTCGATATTCGAGCCTAGCGTAAACTTGCCTATTTTATGTTTTGAAGCATCTGTTATAAAATCTATAACAGTTGCGTCCAGTTTATAGAAATTAAGCAGAGTATTGCTCCGTGCTCCTGCCCCAACTGCTGCAATCTTTTTGCCTCTTTGCTTCAGGGAATACAGCTGTGCCAAACAATTATTTTTGTCTCGAGTAATTTTTTCCATAAATTTTTTGTATGTATCAACGGCAAACAATTTTGCCTTCTCTTCATCCACAATAAGTTTCTTAATAGATTTGTTATAAAGTTTAGCGTTTGGTGTGGCAAAGACTCGTAGGGAACCGCCATGGTATGGAATATTTTCAACTTTTACTATATAAAGACCGTGTTTTCTTAGCAAAAAGTCAATCGACTTTATACTGAAAGTTGAGACGTGTTCGTGAAATATCATATCGAATAAGTATTTTTGGATAGTGTCCCTAAGAGAAGGAACTTCGACAACAAGATACCCGTCACTCTTAAGGCCAGCTTTTATTGCCGATATTGCCACGTTTAAGTTTTCAATATGATTCAAAACATTGTTTCCACAAATCACTTTTGCCTTCCCATTTTTTTTCGTTGCAGTATTAATTGCCTTACTACCCAAGAAATCGCAAATAGTATATAGGCCATTTTTGTTAGCGATTTTTGCCACAACAGGAGACGGATCAATCCCCGTTACCTTTGCTCCTTTTTTTTGGAATTGCTTAAGCAGGTAACCGTCATTTGAACCAAATTCTATAACAGTATCATTCGGCTTTAAATTTATAAAGTTACTTACCGTTTCACAAAACTCGTCCCAGTGGGCCATTGCAGATGGAGAATTTGAGGAAGTATAGCTATAATTGCTCTCAACATATCTTTCTTCTCCCGATACAAAGATTTCATTCTGCAGATGACCGCAATTTTTACATAGAAGACAATTTAGCGGATACATCTTCTGGGGAGATAAAAGTTGTTCTTTTTTTAAGAAAGTATCAGCTAAGGGATGAAAGCCAAGTGTAATTACTCTTTCAAGAGTAGTTTTCTCACAAACAATGCATTTACCCATAAGTCAAAAATATTATAATTTACAATTATGATTCATTTTATAGTTTTTTCGGTCAATCGAGCTTACCTTCCCAAAATAAGATTTGAGATATCGTATCAAATCCGATCCCACCATCCCGCGACTGCCAATAATTGCCAGGGTTTTCAAAATATTTAATAGGAAATAGCTTTTTCGTAATTCTTGCCAAACCATTCAACTGTTTCTTTAATTCCCTTATCTATGGGCGTAGAAGGCATCCATCCGAGAATTTTTTGCATCTTTTTTATTCCAAATGTTTTATGCATTGCCCCATCAGGTTTATCAGTATCATATACAAGCTTTCCTTTATAGCCTACTATAGCTTTAATTGTTTCAGCAAGTTTTGCAACCGAGATCCCAACTCCAGTTGTAATGTTCAGAGGCTCAATATCATTATAATAAGCAGTCGCTCTTAAAATTGCCTCTGCGCCATCTTTCACATACAGCCAGTCTCTTGTAGGCTTACCTGTTCCCCAGACTTCCACTTTTGGCAGATTATTCTTTTTTGCTTCATACATTTTTCTTATAAGTCCTGCTAGTGCCTTACTTTGCTCGGAATTAAAATGCTCTCTTGGCCCAAACATGTTAGCCATAATAAGATGAATAGAATTAAAATTAAATTGTCTCTTAAGTGCCAACCCATAAACCGTGGAGGCTTTTCTTGGAAACCCAAAGCTAAATATACTTTCGTGAAGTTTGCCGTTCCAATATTCATCTTCATTCATCTCTCCATTTTCAACATAACCAGGGTAAGAACATCCTGCGACTATATTTACAAACTTTTTGACACCAATTTGCTGGGATACTTGCATAAGAAATGTTCCCATTAGCATGTTGTCCATAAATAAATCGGCTTGCTTACCAATGTGATATGCAATTCCACCCTGGTTAGCAGCACAATTAATAACAATATCTGGTTTTGTAGAATCAAGATGAAAAACAGTCCTTATATTTTCGGAAATCTATCCTATCCCTTGTTCGTGGAACGAAAATCTCGCATTCTATTTTTCGTAACCGGTCTACAATATGTGAACCAAAAAAACCATTTCCTCCGGTAACGACTATTTTTTTTCCTTTAAAGTATTTTAGATAGATCATTTGTCTTAATTTTACTACAAATTTTATTGATGCAACTAGTTATAAACGAATAGCATAATTAGCTTCCGCTTTTGCCTGATAGCATTCCGGGCAAAAGAAAAGTTCAAGGGGGTAGAATTTTTCATCTCTAATATTTTTATTTTCATTTTTCTTTATAAATCCTCCTGCTAGTGGAACATTCCCCAGATTTATTACAGGAAAAACACTATGCTGAAAAAACCTGCATTTATCATAATTCCTGTACCCCCACCCAATTGTCTTGTAGTCGTTAACTAGCTTCATTGTTTGTTATAGAGGATTATACTATAAATCTGCCCATGATACCCAGCTTTCCCATAGTGTTTCTTATCAACTGGTATGCCTTGAGCTCTTATTTGTAAGCAGATATAATGTTTAGCATTCAGGCCATATATGAAAATTGCTATTTTTCATGAACTGCATGCAGGTGGGGCAAGACGCGCAGTAAACGAATTCGCGAAGAGGTTGAGAAGGAATAATCTCGTCGATCTATATATCATTGATGAAAAAATGAATAATGACGAAAATAAATTTTTCAACAACGTTTTTTTCTATGAATTTATACCTAAAAAATGGAGCGGAGGAAATTGGAAAGCCAGATTATACAAAGACACCATTGAGCTGTATCGACTAAGAATACTTCATCGCCAAATTGCTTCGGATATAAATAAAAATAATTACGATCTTGCGTTTGTACACCCCTCAAAAAACACCCAAGCTCCTTTTATTCTCCGATTTTTAAAGATACCAACAGTTTATTACTGTGAAGAAGCCCTTCGTATTATCTACGAGCCTCAGTTTAAGTTGACAGGCAAAAATTCTTTTCATAAGCGAATATATGATAAATTGACAAGATTTGTTAGAAAAAAAATTGACAAGGCAAATATATCAAGCGCAGACATTGTTTTAGCAAATTCGAAGTTCACTAAAAAGAATATAAAAAAAGCTTATGGGATCCAAAGTCGTGTTTCTTATCTGGGAGTGGATACGGATTTTTTCAAACCCGAAGAGATCAAAAAAGATATTGATGTTTTATATATTGGAGCAAGAGACCAAATCGATGGGTACGATCTGCTAGAAAATGCACTACGCTTAATCCCTGAAAAAATATCCGTTAACTACCATGTCACGGGTGAAGGATGGGTGAGCGATAAAGAGTTAAAAAGACTTTATAATAGATCTAAAATTGTAGTTTGTCTTGCAAAGGGCGAACCGTTCGGATTGATTCCGCTTGAGGCCGCGGCATGTGGTATCCCTGTTATTGCATTAAATAACGGTGGATACAGGGAGATAGTTATTGAAGGGAAAACGGGTTTCTTGGTTGATGGAATCCTCAAAGTTTTGAGGCAAAAAATTAAACTTTTACTTTCAGATGAAAAATTAAGAGTGAAAATTGGCAAAGCAGCACGAGATGAAGCCATTTCGAATTGGACATGGGACAGGAGTGCTCGGAAAATTGAAAAAATTTTTGAGGAAAATAATTCCTCGCGCTCAAATTTATCGAATAACTCAAATGTTGGCTCGAATGGAACTCGAATTAAGCTGGCGGTAGTTTTATTGATCTTTATTTTTTCGATGGTTCTTCGTTTGTGGACATTAAATCAGATGGGGAGGACTTGGGATGAGGGAGAATACATAGTACATGGATATAAATTAACAGAGCTTATAAAGAAAGGGGACTTTAATAACAGTTTTTTTTACACGAGCTACAACCATCCGCCACTTGTTAAATATTTATACGGAGTATCTGCTCATTTTGATTTAGAAAAAACAGTGAAAGGAGAACCTGTTTTTAAGTACGACTTAACATACTCAAGGTTATTATCTTCATTGATGTTTAGCCTTGGCGTATTAATAGTCTTCATGATAGGCTGGAAATTATTTTCCCCGACAGTTGGAATTATTTCAGGTATTATTCTTGCCATACTTCCATTCTCACTGGGTCTCTCACAGCTTGTTACAACAGAGAGTTTAAAAATTCTCGTTTACCCTTTGGTCATATTAAGCTTTATTCTTTTAATTGAAAAGTTTTCGGTAAAAAGGGTTATCATGGTGGGAATTCTGATTGGGATTGCTCTTCAAGCAAAACAATCGAACGCGCTTCTTATTCCAATACTCGCAGCTGCACTTTATTTGCAATATAGAGGTTTAAAAGTAAAACATAGGGCAGATTTTGTCAAAACAAGAACAAAAGCAATTATCACAATAGTTGCAATAGGAATTTTAGTTTTTTTTGCCATTTGGCCGCAAGCTGTTTTTCACTTTAGAGAGGTTTATGAAATAAATCAAGAACTTTGGTCTGTTCAATTCTCGCCCAAACCTTGGCAGATTACACTTTCTCCTCCGGAAATATTTTTTGGACAATTAATGTTAACCCCTGTTTTTTATTATGCAGTATATTTTTTAATTACAATACCCCTTGTTGTTTTGTTTCTGTTTTTATTTGGTGTAAAGCAGATAATTAAATCTAAAAATTTATATTACTGGGTTATTCTTTTATGGTTTTTAATGCCTTTTATAATGTCAATTTATTCATGGCGGCAGCACGGTCTTCGATATATTATTGAAATTTACCCGGCAATTACTCTAATTGCTGCGATTGGATTCGATACGCTAACACACAATCTTACAAAAAAAATAACTTATAAACTTTTGCTCTTTATTCCTGTTGTAATTTATCTATTCGTGTCTTTATGGCAGATTAAACCTTATTACCTTGATTACTTTAATGAATTTGTAGGAGGTACGGGAACGGTATACAAATACAATTTGTTTCAAACGGGGTGGTGGGGACAAGGGGAGAGAGAAGCCGGAATATATTTGAAAAACATTGCCCCGAAAGGGTCAACCGTTGGCCTTGCTTTGTCTCCGGAGCATACATTTCCGCGCTTTGATAGCCTGAGGTATTTCGAGTGGTCGCCAAACGAAAAATACGATTTTGTAGTCGTAAATCACTATCATATTATTCGTGACGGGTTCGATGACAGTTTAATTCGGCAAAATTATGATCTTGTTTACCAAGTGAAGGCTGACAGAGCAGTCCTCGCTTATATTTATAAACAAAAATGACAAAAAAAATTGAAGTTTCAATTATTATTGTTCACTATAAAATAAAGAAGTTATTAATTAATTGTTTGGAATCAATATATGAAAACACTAAAGGCGTAAACTTTGAAATAATTGTTGTTGACAACGATGAGCGAAAGTCGATTCGCGCCGATCTAAAACAAAGATTTCCGCGGATTAAATATATTCCAAATAAAAACCTGGGCTTTGCGCAAGGTAATAATGTTGGTACAAAGAAAGCATCGGGAGAATATTTATTTTTTTTGAATCCTGATACCAGGGTTTTGGAAAATTCAATAGACAAACTCTACGAATTTCTTGAAAAACATAAAAAAGTTGGAATTGTTTCCCCACTGTTGGTTGATAAACAATTAAAACCGTTTAGTACTCAAAGCAGAAAAGAACTAACGGTAAAAGAGGCTATATACTCTTTTTCTTTTTTAAGAAAGCTTTTTCCCCATAAAAGTATTTACAATGATCCATTTTTTAAGAAATGGGGTAAAAAAAGGGCGATAGAAGTTGATGCGATTCCAGGAGCAGCGCTACTGATCTCAAAAAAACTTTTTAGTAGAATTGATGGCTTCGATGAGAATTTTTTTCTTTATTTTGAAGAAAATGACCTCTCCAAAAGAGTGAGAAATTTAGGATATAAGCTATATATTAATCCAAAATCTAAAATTATTCATCAGGTTGGGCAAAGTACAAATAATTTAAAAAACACTGAAAAAATTTTCAGAAAGAGCCAATTTTACTATTTTAGGAAATGGTATGGTTTTCTTCCAGCCTTAATTGTTCAGATTGTAACAAGTATTAACAAATATAGCCTTATTCTTTTGGGAATACTTATTCTTTCATTGTTTTTAAGAACCCATAGACTTGATGAACTTATGACATTCATAGGAGATCAAGGCTGGTTTTACATATCTGCAAGAGACATGGTTTTAACCGGAGAAATTCCTTTAGTAGGAATAACCGCAAGTCATACTTGGCTTCATCAGGGTGCTTTATGGACATATATTCTTGCGATTCTTTTTAAATTATTTAATTTTAATCCTCTATATGGCGCTTATTTTACTGCTTTTCTTGGAGTTTTTAGCGTTTTTCTGGTTTATAAAATAGGAAGCGTTATGTTCTCTTCTAGAGTTGGCATAATTTCTTCCTTTTTGTATGCAACGTCTCCTCTTGTAATTTTTCATGCGAGGTTTCCATATCACACGAGCCCGATCCCATTTTTTACAATTCTTTTTATCTTTAGCATTTACAAATGGATAAAGGGAAACATGTTATTTTTTCCGATTTCAATCTTTCTCCTAGCCGTATTATACAATCTAGAACTTGCGACTTTTAGTTTTGTAGTCACATTTATCTTGGTTTTTATTTTTGGTTTTTTTAAGAAAACCAAATGGGTTATGGGAGTAATAAATAAGAAAATACTAACGTATACATTTTTTGCATTTTTAATTCCCATGTTTCCCATGATTGTTTATGACCTTTTTCATGGATTTCCGCAAACATTAAAATTCATTGTCTGGATATTTTATAAAATAGCAGTTTTTTTAGGATATCCGCCTCTTCATCCAGAAATTCCTGGTGAAACTTGGATAACATTTTTTTCATTTAACTCAGTTTTTATTCAAAAATTAATTTTTTTTGCAAGCAAACCCACATCTTTTATTATTTTAGTCCTTAGTCTTGTCCTCCTAACAACGGTTGTTCTAAAACAAATAAAAAATAAACAATACAAGTTATCCTACATTTTAATATTCGTCCTTTTCTTTATTCCGTCTATCGGCTTTATATTGCAAAAAACCAATTCTGAAGCATATCTTCCAATTTTTTTCCCAACTGCAGTGATAATACTCGGAATATCTTTTGATTACTTTTTAAGAGAACGACTATTTTTGCTTCCGATTTTTTTTATAATTCTTTTTGTGGGAATATCAAATAGCTTTCTTCTTATTAAACAAAACTATTTTGTTGACATAACTTTTAACGATAGGACAAATGCGGCCAAACAAATAATAAAAGAAGCAAATGGGAGACCTTATAATTTAATTGGAAAAGGAGCAGGGAGTCAACATAGAAGCTTTACTATGAATTACGAATTTCTCACATGGTACTTCGGGCACGGCCCATCTGATAAGAAAGAAAAATTGCAGTTTATAATCTCCGAACAACCATATAAAATAGAAATTGAAAAGAAAGAAAAATGAGCATATCAACAGTAGTTTTGACTAAGAACGAAGAAGTAAACATCATTGATTGTTTGGAAACTCTCCGATTCTGCGATGAAATTATTGTAATCGATGATAATTCCACGGATCGAACAATAGATCTTATCGAAAGATTTGATAGGGAAGTCAAAGTTTTCAAACGAGAGCTCAATGGAGATTTTTCGGCCCAGCGAAAATTTGGTGTAGAGAAAACTTCAAATGATTGGGTTTTGTTTGTAGACGCTGATGAGAGAATAACGCCTGATTTAGCAACTGAGATAAAGGAGAATTTGTCAGCCGAAGAATATGTAGGAGGATTCCTAATTCCCAGGCTCGACTATATGTGGGGTAAGCAGTTAAAACATGGAGAAACGGGAAATATTAAGCTTTTAAGGTTATTTAACAAAAATAAAGGAAATCTAAAAGGGAAAGTGCATGAGACATGGGAAACAAAAAGCAATGTAAAAATTCTTCTGAGTCCAATTTATCACTATCCACATCCTTCGATTTCCGCTTTTTTAAAAGAAATTAATTTTTATACAGATATTAGAGCAAAAGAGCTTTATGAAAAAGGAATAAAATCGAACCTACTATCGATTGTTTTACATACGAAAGGTAAATTCATCCTTAATTATTTTATAAAACGAGGTTTTCAAGATGGGACAGCAGGCTTGGTACACGCACTCCTCATGAGTTTTCATTCATTCTTGGTTAGGGGAAAACTTTGGCTTCTATGGCAAAAAAAGCAGGACTCATAATTTTTGTAATCTATTCTTTTTTAGTGCTTTTTTATTATCTTTTATTTCTTCTTTGTAGGAGAAACATATGTTTGCAATAGCA
The DNA here is from genome assembly GCA_016186625.1 of Candidatus Levyibacteriota bacterium. Taxonomy (GTDB): domain Bacteria; phylum Patescibacteriota; class Microgenomatia; order Levybacterales; family UBA12049; genus 2-01-FULL-39-10-A. The sequence continues at coordinate 229,871 of JACPLG010000008.1, read as the reverse complement.
ATTCTTGCTGGAATTTACTCTTATGTAATTTTTGGAATTGGGGTTTTGGGACTGCTGTACAAAAGCACAGTTTTTATCACATCATTAATTTTTATTGCATGTTCATACTTTTATTTTAAAAAAAATCCGCGTGATTTTCCCAGATTTAGTTTAAATAAATTTAAAGGCAAACCCTTCCTACTTCTCTTCTTTGTAATGGTACTTATTAATTTAGTAGGTGCGCTAGGGCCAGAGCTCTCATTTGATGCGCTCTGGTATCACCTGACAATTCCCAAAATATTTATAGAAGCACATAGAATATTCTTTATTCAGGGAGGACTTTTTTATTATTCAGTAATGCCCAAGCTAGGAGAAATGTTGTTTATTCCGGGTCTAATGATGGGATCCGAAATAATTCCAAAATTAATCCAATGGGGATTTGGGATTTTGACAAGCTTTGCAATATTCAAATTATCAAGAAAATTTCTTGATGATAAGTTATCCATTGTCGCTGTTTTAATTTTTTATAGCTCAATGGTTGTTGCATGGCAGTCAACAGTTGCATACATAGATCTAATCAGGACTTTTTTTGAGATCATGACTCTATGGGGCTTTGTAGAGTTCTGTGAATCAAAAAATAGGAAATGGTTGATCGAATCAGCAGTTATGCTGGGTCTTGCGATCAGTACCAAGACAATCGCCCTAGGAGCAATACCGATATTTATTACACTTTTATTGATATTTGATAAAAATTGGAAGAAAGCACTTAGTAACTCTTTAATATTCGTTACTGTTTCGATTTTAGTATCTTTTCCGTGGTTCTTCTTTTCATTTTTAAACACAGGAAACCCATTTTATCCTGTTTTTTCTGGTTTGTATCCAGTTGGCTTGAGTTGGGATTTGCTAAATCCAATAAACTTTTCCAGAGATTTATTTATCTTGTTTTTCAAAGCTGCCGATCCAATCTCTCCAATTTACATAATCTTTCTTCCTTTAATTTTTATTTATTTCAAAAAAATTAATAAGGAGTTAAAAATTATTTCAATTTATAGTTTATTAGCGCTAATAATTTGGTATCTAACTCCCAGAACAGGTGGCGGAAGATTTATCCTGCCATACCTACCTGCTTTTTCTATTCTGGTTGCTGTGGTTATTGCGAATACTAAAATTGTTTGGCTTAGAAAATATCTAACAGGCCTAGTTATTGTTGTATGTTTGATTACTATTATGTATAGGGGAATTGCTAATTCCAAGTTTGTTCCTGTAATTTTTGGAGTGCAAACAAGAGGTGAATTTTTAACAAAAAATTTGAACTTTTCTTTTGGAGATTTTTATGATACTGATGGATGGTTTGAGAAAAATATAACGAACGAAGATATTGTTTTATTGTATGGTTTTCATAATCTTTATTATGCAAATTTTCCCTTTGTCCATGAAAGTTATGTCAAAAAGGGAGATAAATTCAATTACATAGCTGCGCAAAAAGCAGAGCTACCCGATAGATTCAAATATTGGAATTTGATCTATTACAATAGCATTATTGAAGTTAATGTTTACTCTATGAAAGGAGAGATGTGGTTTTACTAAAATACTTATTTCCTTTGCTTTTTATTTCTTTTGCACTTTCAGAAACTTTAAAAATCAGGGTATATCAGTCTGTTGCCGTAGGACTTTTCGATTTTGTTATTTTTACAATCGTAGTGGTTTGGTTTTTTACAACAAGAAAAGAGAAATATGAAATAAAAAAACCAATAGCTATATTTTCCAGCATTGGAATTATTTCACTGGTTATAAACTTCACAAATTTTAATATTGAACAAATATTTATATCATTACTTTATTTAATAAGATGGATTCTTTACGCTTGTATATATTTTGTGATCGTAGACACTAGTAAATCCTATAAAAACAACTTAATGAGATACATGTTTTTATCGGGAGTTCTGGTAATAGTCCTTGGCTTTATTCAGTTTTTTTTCTACCCAAATCTTAAGAATTTGTATTATTTAGGATTTGATGAACATATGCACAGACTATTCTCAACTTTTCTAGACCCAAATTACGCAGGAACTTTTTTTGTTTTGTTTTTTGTTTTTATATTTGTCCTTCGTGACAAATTGTTCGGTAACAAAAAAAGTCTTTCATATTTAGTCCTTGTGATTAATTTTATAGCGATAGTCTTGACGTTCTCACGAGGCGCAATCTTAATGTTTATTGTTTGCGTTGTTATCTACTCTGCCTTAACCCGCAAGTGGAAATTGACGGCTGGAGTTATTTGCTTGTTTGCGCTTATTTTTTTTGTATTGTCACCAATTTTTTATATAGAGAATACAAACCTGCTCAGATTTGCTTCCACTGAAGCTAGGATTGATTCATCAAAAAGAGCGCTTGAGATTTTCCAAAAAAATCCGATGGGAGTTGGTTTTAATACGTATAGATTTGCGCGAGAAAAATATGAAAAGACTGAATGGACAGGCTTTGGACCGAGCCATTCCGGTGCTGGGGTAGACAATAGCTTTGTTTTAATTTTAGTAACCACAGGACTACTTGGTTTAATGTCCTACGTTTACCTCCTGTACAAATTGTTTAAGCTAGGATTTGCAGGTCTGAAGAAAAATAAGATTTCTTTAGTTTTAATAATCTCTTTAGGTGGTTTGGCTGTTAACGCATTGTTTATAAACAGTCTTCTCTATAGTTTTATTATGATTTGGATCTGGATTTTAGCTGGACTTACGGAGAGTAAGAAACGCGGATAGTTTTTTCTGTTTTGTTTCCAGCTAAATCAGTTGCCACAACTTTAATTTCATTTCCGCCTTCTTTTAAAGTCAAAAGATAAGAATATGATCCGTCATTTCCTGAAACTGCCTGAAAATCATTTACAGTTACATGTACGTCACGATCAGTTTTTCCTTTAACCTCAATTGGATTTTGTCCCTTAAGGTCAGTATTATCAGCTGGCGCGTCAATTGAGAGCCCAGGGCCTTCTTTTATAAAAGAAATTGTAATCGAATTTGAGAATTCACTCTCCTTATCTTCTTTTATGGCTTTTGCTTTAATAATATTTTCTCCTTCCGAAAGACCGATACTAAATTCAAAAGTACCATCACTGCTTACATCCGTTTCGTTTTCTTTGTTGCCGTTAACATAAAGTGCAACTTTAAGACCAGATAGGGAAGTTCCTGATATCGTAATGGCCTCATCTCTAGTAGCTTTAGGGAGAGAATCAAGAGTTGGCACAGGAACAAAATTCTCGTTATTTTTGTTCTGATTTGTATTCGTACCAGGAGAACTGGTAATCCTACCAAATAAAAAACTCGCTTCGCTAATTAGAGGAATGCCGTAGCGAAATAGTAGAAAAAGAACAGCTGCAATTCCCAAAACACTCAAAATAAGAGTTTGGGTTGATTTTTTTTGATATTTTCTGGAAAGTCTTGATCTTCTCATAATGAGCCGATAGATAGAATCGAACTATCGTTGACGGTTTACGAAACCGCTGTTCTACCATTGAACTATATCGGCGCTACAATATTTTACATAAATTGATGTCAATAGGGCAAATTACTGAAGGCGAGTGGTTCGGTGTTTGCGGGCGACTTTGAGTTCCCACATTCCATGTGGGAAGCTAGACTTAGGATGATCTTTTTCTGCGGTGGGCAACTTTTAGTTCGAGTAAACTCTTTCTAAGCTCCGCCTCAATTGTTGCCAAATCCTCAAGACTTGCTTTTTCCTGCTTGGCTTTTTCGGCTCTTTCTTTTGCCTGCTGCGCTTTTGCAACTTCTATATCTTCAGCACGTATTGCATAATCTCCCAAGACATTTACTTGATTATTTGCTACTTCCAAGTAGCCTCCCATTATGGCAAAAGAACTTGTTTTACCTGCATTTTTTACCCTGAGCTCTCCTGGGAGTATTTGGGTGAGTAATGAGACATGATTGGGGAGTATGCCAATTTCTCCAGTAATGGTAGGAACTATTATCTCATCAGCCTCTCCTGAGTAAATTTGTGCTTGGGGCGTTAGGATCGTAAGTGCTAGTTTCATAGCTTTTTTGCCTTCTCAACTGCCTCATCAATTGTCCCAACCATGTAAAACGCCTGCTCTGGAAGTTTATCATGCTTTCCTTCCAGAATTTCCGCAAATCCCGCAACTGTGTCCTTAACTGAAACATACTTCCCGGGCGATCCTGTAAATATTTCAGCAACAAACATGGGCTGGCTTAAAAACCTTTGAATCTTGCGAGCCCGGGAAACTGTTAGCTTATCTTCCTCAGACAGCTCGTCAATTCCCAATATTGCTATGATATCCTGAAGATCTTTATAGCGCTGCAATACTTTTTGAATTTGGCGGGCAACGTCGTAGTGGTCCCCAGAGACTATCCCAGGATCCAGGATTCTGGAGGTGGATGTAAGAGGGTCAACTGCCGGATATATTCCTTGGTCTGCAATTGATCGCTCAAGCGCAATTGTCGCGTCTAAATGGGAAAATATAGCAACAGGAGCAGGATCAGTATAGTCATCGGCTGGCACATATACGGCCTGAACTGATGTAATAGAACCGTGTTTTGTGGATGTAATTCTTTCTTGCAAATCTCCCATTTCTGAAGCCAATGTTGGTTGGTATCCAACAGCTGAGGGCATTCTTCCCAGAAGAGCAGAAACTTCGCTTCCGGCTTGAGCAAAACGGAAAACGTTGTCTATAAACAAAAGTACGTCCTCTTTCTTAACGTCTCTAAAATATTCAGCCATAGTAAGAGCAGTGAGGGCAACGCGAAGTCTATTGGCGGGAGGTTCATTCATCTGTCCATAGACCATAACAGTTTTGTCCATAACTTTTGCTTCGACCATCTCAAGCCAGAGGTCTGTTCCTTCGCGGGTCCGCTCACCTACCCCGGCAAAAACAGAATGGCCCTTATGTTCCTTGGCAATATTTCGAATGAGTTCCTTAACAATAACGGTTTTTCCTACGCCCGCGCCTCCAAAAACAGCTATTTTTCCTCCCTTTGTAAAAGGGGCAATAAGGTCAATTACCTTAATTCCAGTTTCAAGAATCTGAGGCCTAGTCTCCTGCTCGGTTAAGGGAGGTGCTTTTTTGTGAATTGGCTCAAAACTGACCCCTTTGGTGTCAAGCTTTTTTCCTCCATCAATTGGTTCTCCCAAAACATTAAAGATCCGCCCAAGCGTAGGAAGCCCGACTGGTACTTTAATAGAAGAGCCTGTTTTCTTTACACTCATGCCTCTGGATAGCCCGTCAGTTGATCCAAGGGAAAGCGCTTTCACTTCTTTATCTCCTATTGTAAAAGCCACCTCAAGAATTAATTCAGATTTATCACTGCGCTCAACAACGAGCGCCTCATTTACAAAAGGAACATTATTTGGAAATCTGACATCAACAACAGGTCCTGAGACTCTTACTATTACTCCCTCCCCCTCAGACCTCCGGGTCGGCCGCCTTAGATTGTTATTGTTTTTAGACTGGGGCATACATCCCTCCTGAAATATCTAGTATTTCATTAGTAATTTTTTCCTGTCTCGTTTTATTATAAAGAAGTCTTAGTTCTTCTATTATTTCCTTAGCATTATCAGTTGCATTTTGCATAGCTAGCATTCTTGCTGCTTGTTCGGAAAGGTATGTTTCCAGAAGCGATTGATATAGCCTCATCTCAAGATAGTGTCTTATTAGTCCTGGGAGAAGTACGTCTTCGCTCGGTTCAAAAAGAGCTTTTCCATTTATGGCTTGACTATCCTCCAAGTCAAAACTTACAGGAAGGAGCTTGTGTATAACAGGAGTCTGAGAAAAAACACTGTTAAAATTGCTATTAATGATATAAACATCTTGCACTTTTTTTCCCAGGAAATAATCATCAACGATTGTCATTATAGGGTAAACCGTGTCGTATGAGGGAAGTGTAGTGCCAAAATCAAACGAAGCTACGGTATCCCCGGCAAAAAGTCTGACAATTCCGTTTGCTTTTTTTCCCACAGTAACATATGAGATTTTTTTATTTTCTTTTGTAAAGATAAGAAGCATTCTTGCTAAATTTGTAACTAATCCTCCGCAAAGTCCCTTATCAGGAGCAACTAAAATCATAAGACTGCCTGAAGTGTCTTTTGGGACTTTCATATATTCAATTAGGTTATCTTTATCAATCTTTTTTGAAATATTCCTCGACACACTTGTTAGTTTTTCGACATATGGCCGGCTGGACAGCGCTGCATCTTCTGCCTTCTTAAGTTTACTTGCAGCAATCATTTGCATCGCTTTTGTAGTTTTGCTTACATTTTGAGCAGTTCTTACCCTTCTTTTAATTGAAATTAAATTAGCCATACATTACTTAAATGATTTTTTGAATTGAGTTATAATTTTTTCCAATTCTTTTGATGTAGCTTCCGAAAGTTTATCTCCGGAAGAAAGAACAGTAATAATTTTGGGATTGTTTCTTTTGACAAATTGGTGGAAGTCTCTTTCGAATTTTCCAATCTTTTCAACAGAAATATCATCCAAGTGCCCGTTAGTAACAGCCCAAATACTAAGTACTTCATATGGTTCTTCAAGTGGTTGGTATTGACCCTGTTTTAATATTTCCTGAGTTCTTTTTCCACGTTCGAGTGCAGCCGAGGTTGCGCTATCCAATTCTGATCCAAACTGGGAAAAAGCAGCAAGTTCAGCAAATTGGGCAAGCTCAAGTTTCATTTTTCCGGCAACTCCCTTCATAAGAGGACTCTGGGCAGAGCCTCCAACGCGAGAAACAGACGTCCCCACGTTAATGGCTGGTCTTACGCCACTGTTATAAAGATCAGATTGAAGATATATTTGTCCATCAGTTATTGAAATTACATTTGTGGGAATATATGCGGAAATGTCATTTGCCTGAGTTTCAATAATCGGAAGGGCAGTGATTGACCCTCCGCCATGTTTCGAATTGAGTCTAACGGAGCGTTCTAACAGGCGCGAGTGAAGATAAAAAATATCCCCTGGATAGGCTTCTCTTCCAGCTGGTCTTTTTAACACAAGCGAAATTTGCCGATAAGACCAGGCGTGTTTTGTCAAATCGTCGTGAACAATTAGAACGTCTTTCCCATTCCCCATGAAGTATTCTGCAATTGCCGTTCCTGCATACGGAGCAAGATACTGTAAGGATGCAGGCTCAGAAGAGGAAGCTGCAACAACAATTGAATACTCCAAAGCGTCGTTGTCCTTAAGTTTTCCGACAATCTGAGCGATAGTCGATCTTTTTAGTCCTATCGCAACATAAATACAAACAACAGGCTTGAGCTTACTTGTGCTTTTTTTGAAATTTCTTTGATTAATAAATGTGTCAATTGCAATTGCGCTTTTTCCAAGACCTCGATCTCCAATTATAAGCTCTCTCTGTCCGCGTCCAATTGGAAACATAGCATCAATTGCCTTGATGCCGGTTTTAAGAGGTGTATTTACTGGCTCTCGCTCAACTACTCCGGGCGCAATTTTTTCAAGAGGCATAAGGCTGCCTTTTTTGATTTTTGCTTTACCATCAAGAGGTTCTCCAAGCGGATCTACAATTCTACCTAGTAATTCCTCAGATGCGTTGATGGAAAGCATTTCTCCAGTTCGCTTGACTATATCTCCTTCTTTAATACTGCTTGCTTCACCCAGAAGAATAATAGATACAAAGTCTTCGTCTAAATTAAGAACAACACCTGAAACACCGTTTTCAAACTCAACCCTTTCTCCCATTACCGCTTTTGAAAGACCTGTTGCTTGAATAACCCCGTCTGTATTTCGCTCAACAATGCCTATGTTAAGGGTTTTTGCCTCTCCTCTCCACTGCATAAGGCCTTTTTCTAGTTTTGTTATTATGTCTTCTTCTCTAATCATACCGAGATGTTATTTGGTCTAGTGCTGTTTCCAGAGAGTTCTTAAGAGAAAGTTCATAAACGTTGTCATAATCAATAACTCTAATTCCTGCCAGCATAGTTGGGTCGATTGTAAAAACAATTTTTTTATTGGGAAAGATTTTACTTAGTCTTCTTCTGACCCTTCCTACTTCTGTCTCTGTTGGTAGCGTTACTCTGAGAGTCATCCTGTCTTCAAAGTTTTTTAGAAATCGTATGTATTTTCTTAAATCTCTACGTCTTAGTACTCTGGCAAAAGCAAAAACTTTTCTCCTGTCAAGTTTCTCTTTAGAGTAACTATCTTCTGCCAGTTTTTTTATCAGCCTCTTATTCATAATAGTTCTTGTTTCCCAAGCTCAGTTAGAGCTTTTTTTAGAATTATTTTTTGTTCTTTTTTACCAAATACCCCACCCAGCGATTTTTCCAAAAGAGCAATCGCAATTTCTCCAATTCGCCTTATCAGCCTTTCTTCAGCTTGTCTTGCCTCTTCTTTTATTGTTTCTTTTGATTGTTCTACCAGTCTTTCTGTATCTCTTCTTGTATTCTCTTCTATTTGTTTTTTTAGTTCTCCTGATTCTTCTCTTGCAGAAGTTATTATTTTCTCTGCTTGGATTTGGGCATTTGTGAGTATCTCTTTTTCTTTTTCCAATGCAACTTCTAGTTTCTTCTGTCCCTCTTCTGCGCTTTTTATTCCTTCCGCTACCTCATCCCCTCTTTTTTTAATAGCCTCAAGTATAGGCTTATACATAAATCTTTTGAGAATGAAAAGAATTATTAAAAAATTTACAACTTGTGCTATCAACAACAATGGATTTACTCCAAAATCTTCAAGAATGCTCATAGGAAGTATTTAACCTGTAAATGCTAAAATAAGAGAATAAATTGCAATAGCTTCGGCAAACGCCATTCCAAGGAGCATTGCCGGCAGGATTCTTCCAGAAGCCTCAGGATTTCTTCCGATTGCTTCCATTGCTTTTGCCCCAATGAATCCGACACCAAGTGCCGGACCTATTCCTCCGATTGCAATAATTAAACCACCTGTTACACTAAACTCCACTTGAATGACTCACCTCCTCAGCCTCTTTATGAGGCGTAGTTAATATTATCATAAATGCCATAGTAAGCATAGAGAAAACCAAAGCCTGGACAAATCCTACAACCAATTCTAACACCAAAAATGGTAGAGGAAAAATAAACGCAAATATCCCCGATACAGTTTCCAGTACTACTTCTCCAGCAAAAATATTTCCAAAAAGTCGAAAGGAAAGCGAGATCACTTTGACAAATTCAGATATAAGCTCCAGCAGCCCAACAAAAACAAATACAAAAGGGCTAAATATTGAGAGCACAAGGTTTATTGGCCCGCTCATATCAAGGCTAAATTTCGGTTTGCCTTTTAAAACTGAAATTATGAAAGGGAAAAAAGGAATAAATCTTGAAAGATATTCGGACAGTCCTAAGACGCGAAGACTCATTGTGTGGGTTGCCAAAAGTGAAACAACTGCAAGAGCAAGAGTTGTATTCAGATCGCTTGTTGTTGCCCTAATAAAGGGGATTATATGAGTTTTCCCGCCGTGTTGCTCAATTATTCCAAAAGTGTTTATACCAGGAATTAACCCACTCCAGTTTGCAATTAAGATAAACAGGAAAAATGTAATAAAAAAGGGGAATATTCTTGAAGTTTTGTCTCCTGCTATACTTTCTGTAAGGCGGTAAAGACCTCCTATTACATACTCTGCTATGAGTTGAAACTTTCCTGGGATTTTGGAAATATTTCTATTAACAAAAAACGCAAGCATCAGTAAAAAACCATCTACTAGGATGGTGTTAATGACAGTATTTGTTACAGGGAATCTTCCGATTTGAAAGATTACCTCAGGCGCAAAAGATGCCATGAATTAACTCCAATTTATTTTACAAGCTAGTCCATAGCTTCGTCAAGAAGGGGAATAGGTCATAGTGGAAATTTTTTCAGCAATTATAACTGGGCGCTCGTTTTTGGTATCAACGTGTCCTTCTATTACAACCAAAGAGTCTTTTAACATAAGGCTCTTATGTCTTTCGTAAATCTTGGGAAATATAACGCACTCAATGGTAAGTCCCTTTTCGTCACCCACTGTGATAAAAGCCATCTCAGCGCCTGTTCTTTTTGTAAATATTTTTCTCATTGTTTCAATGATTCCTCCAACGGTAACTTTTTCTCCTTCGTGTTCTTCCTCCAAGTGTTGTAACTCGTGGGTTACTATTGATTTCAAAGCAAGCAGGTTGGTTAGCTGAGGATGTGATGTAAGGTAGAAACCCAAAAATTCTTTTTCAAATGCAAGTTTTTCGTGGTCTGAAAAGTCCTCAATAGAAGGTTTTGATTGTTTTGTTTTCGGCTTAGAGTCGGAATCTCCAAACAGACTAACTTGACCTTGACTTTTTTGTTTGTTTTGCCTGTGAATTTCATCAATTATATCATGATAAGAGGATAATAAATCTGCCCTATTGCCGAAAGAATCCATTGCGCCTGATTTTATAAGACTCTCAATTGTTTTCTTATTGATTGTTGATAGATCAACTCTTTTGCAAAAATCCTCAAAACTTGTGAAGGTCCCTTCTGATCTATTTAGCAGAATATTTTTTATAGCGGCGTCTCCAACATTTTTAATAGCTGAAAGACCAAAACGGATCAAATTTTCGTTTTCAATAACAAAGTCTTTTCCTGACTTATTAATATCTGGTAAGAGAACAGTAATTTTAAGCCTTTTGCACTCTGAAACAGCCTGGGCTATTTTCTCATTTTTGACAGGTCCTGAGGCCCCGCGGGACTCAGCTGTAAGAAGAGCCGTCATAAATTCAACAGAGTAATTCGCTTTGAGATATGCGGTCCTGTATGCAATTGTTGCATAGCATGCAGCGTGGGCTTTATTGAACCCATAACCAGCAAATGGCGCGATTAAATTGAAAATAGATTCAGCTTTTTTTTCTGAGAGTCCATTGACAATGCTACCTTTTAAAAACTGTTCTTTTTGTTTTTTCATTTCTGCCGGAATCTTTTTACCCATGGCTTTTCTAAATTTGTCAGCATCGAGCCAGTTGTATCCAGCTATTGCAATTGTTGTAAGAAGTACATCGTCTTGATAAACAAGCATTCCATAAGAATGCTCAAGCGCATCTTTTAGTCTTGGGTCAGGAAGTTTTATTCTTGAAGGATCTCTTTTTCTTCCAATAAATTCAGGAATGTTTGCCATTGGACCGGGTCTATATAAGGCAACCATTGCCATGAGGTCAAAAATACTATTTGGTCGAAGCTCTTTTATGTATCTTCTCATTCCTGCGGATTCAAGCTGAAAGATTCCTGTAGTTTCCGCATCAGATAAGAGATCGTATGTTTTTTTATCATCTAGTGGAAGAGTAGATAGATCTATTTCTTTGTTTTTGTTAGCTTTAATAAATTTCAGAGTCTCTTCGATAATAGTCAAGTTTCTAAGGCCTAAAAAGTCCATTTTCAAGAGTCCCACTCCGTCTTCCCCCACTGTATACATATCGTACTGAGTAATGATTTTGTCACCATTCGTCTCTCTTTGAAGCGGTGTGTATTCGGTCAGGGGTCTGTCTGCAATTACCACTCCTGCAGCGTGGACTGAAGCATGTCTTGCCACCCCCTCAACTTTTTTAGCTAGATCCAACAGTTTTTTGGTTTCAGGCTCAGTTGTGTAGGCAAGACGAAGCTCTGGACTTTGTTCAAGAGCGTTATCAATTGTCATTGCGTGTCCTTGCCAGCCAGGAGGAATTATTTTAGCAATCCTATCGGGTCCAGAATAGGGCATACCCATTACTCTTCCTGTGTCTCGCACTGACCCTCTTGCTTCCATGGTTCCAAATGTTATTATCTGGGCAACCTTGTCCCTGCCGTATTTTTTAGTCACGTAATCAATAACCTCATCTCGTCTTGTATCTGCGAAATCAAGGTCAATATCAGGTGCTGAAGGCCTATCAGGATTTAGGAACCGCTCAAATGGGAGATTGAAGAAAAAAGGATCAATGTCGGTAATTCCTAGCGCATATGAGACAACAGAGCCTGCCGCTGAGCCTCTTCCTGGGCCTACGCTTATTCCCTGGTCTTTTGCCCAATTAACAAAGTCAGCAACTATCAAAAAGTATGTTTCATATTTTTTCTTTAAAATTACAGAAAGTTCGTAGTCAGCTCTTTTTTTTACCTCACTAGTTATTTTTTTGTATCTTTTCCTAAGTCCATTATTTACAAGCTTAGTTAAATACTCTGATGTTGTTGATTTATCAGGAACGTCAAATACAGGCATTATCCATTTTCCAAGAGGGATTTCCAAATTACACATTTCTGCAATCTTTACGGTATTTTCAACAGCATCTGGGTTTTGAACAAAAAGCCCGGTCATTTCTTCTGGGCTTTTGATGTAAAAATCAGGAGAATCTATCATGGTAAGTTTTCTGTTTGGAGTAGTAAGGGTAGTCTGAGTCTGGATGCAAAGTAAAACTTCCTGTGCTTCAGCATCGTTTTTTTTAACATAGTGGTTGTCATTTGTTGCAACAAGTGGCAGCCCTAATTTTTCAGAAAGTTTAATAAGTTTTAAGTTAAGTTCATCTTGCTCTTTAATATTTAAATGTTTCTGAAGCTCTAAATAAAAATGATCCTTACCAAAAATTTCAGAAAGTGTCTGAGCTCGCTTAACTGAAGTTTCCTCTTGATTATTTATTAAAGGTTCAGAAACATAACCGTTGACGCACGAACTTAGACAAATTAAACCTTCACTATATTGTTTTAAAAGCTCAATGTCGCTTCTTGGTCTGTAATAGTATCCTTCAAGATTTGCAATTGAGATTATCCTCATCAGGTTTTTGTAGCCTTTATCGTTTTTTACAAGAAGAATTAGGTGATTTGAATCTGAATCCAGTCCCGCCTCTTTGTCATGTCTTGTTCTTCTACTGATATAAATTTCACATCCTATGATTGGTTTGATTCCTGCTTCTTTGCAAGCTCTATAGAATTTAATAGCACCATATAAATTTCCATGATCTGTTATGGCCAAAGCAGACATCCCCAAGCTTTTTACCTGGGTTATCATATCATCAATTTTTGAAAGCCCATCTAGGAGTGAATACTCACTATGATTGTGAAGATGTACAAAATCAGCCATTTGTCTTTTTTAGTTCTATCTGCTGCTTTACTTGTTGTTCACTTCTTGAATTAACTGTTTGATTTCTACCATTTTCTTTTGCTAAATACATTCTGCTGTCAGCGGTTTTAATTAATTCTCTCATCACTATCTCATCTGGCCTCTTGTCTTCTGGGTCGAGAGACAGTTCCGCTATACCGATTGACATAGTGGCAGGGCTGGAAAGTTCGTATCCCATTCCCATAACTGCTTCTCCTGCAGTAGTAGGCATTTCTTCCCGTAAGCCTTCCATAAACTCCGTAGTCCATAGTTCATCTGTATTAGGAAATACAAACACTACTTCCTCACCGCCGTATCTTCCGGCAAAATCAGCATCTCTTCGAAAACTAGCCAAAATAACTCCTCCCCAAGCATTAAGAACTGCGTCTCCTCCGTCATGGGTTAGTGTGTCATTAATTAGTTTGAATCTATCTAAGTCTGCAAAAGCAATTGTTAACTTTGCCCCGCCTCTTCTAGCTACGCCAATAATGTTTCTGAGTCTTTCCTCCAACCTGTTTCTATTGTTTATGCCAGTTGTTGTATCTAATCCACTAGCCACTCTTCCTTCTGCGCTTCTAGCCGCAACTGCTCTGATTGCTTCCTCTTCGGTCATTCGTCCAGCGAGCATATCATCAATGACACTTGAAGCAATATCAGTTTCAGTTGGTATTAACCTTTGATACTCAGGGTCTGACCCCCAGGCGCTTTCAATCCCTCTTGTAATATTTGTTGTCTCAATGTGAGATGGCGGTCTTGTAGCTGTTGTTTCTGGAGTTTGTCCGTCTGGCATGTTATTTTAATTTCGCGAGCAAGCTCGCCTTAATCTTTTCGGCATCTATGCGCTGAGGAAACTCGCGCATAACTTGGCCTACAAGATACATTATAGCGTTTTCTTTACCTTTTTTAAAGTCCTGGGCAGCTTTAGGGTTTGCTTTTACAACTTTTTCTATGACTTTTCTCAATTTATCTTCACCTACATCTGCTACTCTAGTTGATTGGACGATGCTTTGAACAAGACTTGCCGGTAAAACTTCTTTCATATTTGGTTTTTTGTGAATTATGTAATTTGAAATTTGCTTAGGACTAACTTTGAATTTCTTTCCATCGTTTACAGCCTTTTCAAAATAATCTGCTACCTCTCTTTGTCTGGTTAAAATTTCTGCATCAGAGGGGGATAGAGAATACTCTTTTCCAAACCTTTTTAGCTTTTTATCAGGTAATTCAGGCATTTGAGATTTGAGATTTGAGATTTGAGATTTTATCCATCTGAATGGGGGAATATCAGGTTCTGGAAAGTAGCGATAATCTGATGCTTCTTCTTTTGTCCTCTGAGAGACGGTAGAGTTTGAAACTTCAACAAACCCACGCGTCTCCTGCAGAGGAGTTTCCCCTTTTTCTAATATTTCAGTCTGCCTTATAATCTCATAATTTATAGCTTTCTCGACAAATTTAAATGAATTAATATTCTTAACCTCAACCTTATATTTAGGAAGGTTTTCATTGGAAATTGGAAATTGGAAATTGGAAATTCTTGGAGTCAGCGAAATATTGGGCTCCAAGCGCATTTCTCCTCGTTCCATATTGGCGTCAGAAACACCTAGGTAGCGGACAATTTGCTGGAGTTTCTTAAGATATTCAATTACTTCTTCAGCAGACTCAAAATCCGGCTCTGTAACAATTTCAACAAGCGGAACCCCAGATCTATTGAAGTCGATTAAAGAAACTTTTTCTCCGTTCACTGCTTGATGAATCAATTTGCCTGTATCTTCTTCCTGGTGTACACGTCTAATTCTTATGGTTTTTTCGTATTCTTTTTTTAATTTTTCATTTTTAACTTTTAATTTGAGCGATCCGTTGATAGCGAACGGTTGATCGTATTGGCTGATCTGATAACCTTTTGGAAGATCTGGATAGAAATAGTTTTTGCGGTCGAACTTAGAAAATAGGGGAATGTCACAATTAAGCGCAAGACCTATCATAATGCACCACTCAATTGCTCTTTTGTTAGGTACCGGGAGAGCACCTGGGAGTCCTAAGCAGACAGGGCAAGTATGGGTGTTCGGATGTTTGCCAAAGTAGTCGGCAGAACACCCACAAAACATCTTAGATTTTGTCTTAAGCTCAACGTGTACTTCTAGTCCAATAATTGGCGTAAGTTTCATAGATTAGGCTCCTTTTTTCGCCATTCTTCGTTTTGTGTTTCCTGTCCGTATTTATGCGCGGCTTGCAAAACTTTTTTTTCGGCAAACTGCGGGCCGATTATCTGCATGCCGATTGGCAAATTTGATTTAGAAAACCTAACAGGAACGTTGATTCCGCAGAGCCCTGCAATTGAGGAGGGCTCTACCAAAACGTCAGCTAACTCTCCAAACATTGCTTGATCTTTTGTTGATCCTACAGGAAGAGCAAGCGATGGGGAAGTGGGTGCAACAATTACGTCTACTTTTTCAAATGCTTTTTTGAAATCTTCAATAATAACCGAGCGGACTTGGGAAGCTTTATTATAATACTGGTCGTAGTAACCGGAAGAGAGCGCATGTGTACCAAACATTATGCGACGTTTGGCTTCTTCTCCAAAAAAAGATCGATCATTTCCGTATCTTATTCCATCATATCGGGCTAAATTTGAGGATACTTCCGAGCGCTGGATAATTGTATAAACATCAATTGCATATTTTGGATCAAAAAGTTTTATCTTTTCAATTTTTGCACCCATTTCTTCAAGTTTTTCAATAGCTTTTTTGACTGCTTTTTCGACTTCTGGATTTAGTCCAGTTATGAAATACTCGTCTGATATTCCAATGACAAAATCCTCGTTTAAGTTGCTTAAGTCGCTTAAGTATGTTCCAACAGGAAGTGGAGAAGTAGTAGCATCCATAGGATCTTTTCCCGCCAAAACTTCTAAAATCAAAGCCCCGTCCTCAACTGTTTTTGTGATTGGGCCGGGAGAGTCTAGCGATGAACCCATAGCAACAACTCCGTACCGTGAAACTCTGCCATATGTTGGTTTAAGACCAACTACGCCGCACCAGGATGCCGGCTGGCGGATTGATCCAGCGGTTTCTGATCCAATTGCCGCTATGCACTGATTTGCGGCAACTGAGGCTGCAGATCCACCGGAAGACCCACCCGGTAAATGACTTGTATTCCACGGATTTCTTGTAGCTCCATAATCAGAAGTTTCGGTGCTTGAACCATGTGCCCATGCATCCATATTTGTTTTTCCCAAAATTACAGCCCCTGCTTTTTTAAGTTTGGCTACAACCGTTGAATCGAAAGGAGGAATATAGTTGTCCAAAACCTTGCTCGATGCTGTAGTCCTAATACCAATTGTAGAAAAATTATCCTTTACTGCAATAGGAATCCCAAGAAGAGGCTTAGCTTCCAGGGTCTCTCCTTGGAAGGCTAGAAGACTATCGGCCTTTTTGGATTGTTCGAGCGCTTCTTTTTCCGTAAGAGTTATAAATGCATTTAATTTATCATCGGTTTGTTTAATTTTGTCCAAACAAGCACGAGTTAACTCTACAGAGCTAAATTCTTTCTTTTTTAATCCCTCTTTTGCCTGTTTTATGGTAAGTTTATTTAACATTAAAAATCTTTAATTACCCCTTTTACTTTAGTGATTCCGTAAGTTTCTTTCACAAAAAAATCAGTCCCGTCGCTTTCCAAAACAAAATACCCGGTATTTTTAATTGTCCCTGAGGGAAGTTCGTCAGACCTAGCCCAGCCTAAATACTTAAGAAGAGATCTCATTAAATTCCCATGACAAACAACCATTATATTTTTGCCAGAATATGCAGCGCCAGCTTCTCTTATGAAAGTTAAAAGCCTTAGCGCTCCTTCTTCGACACTCTCCATGGAAGGTGTGTGTTTGTACTGCATTCTCGCTTTCTCATCTAATTTAAGTAAACCTTCTCGTATTTCTTCATTAAGCTTATCAATCTCTCCTTCCCTGAGTCTTCCTAATTTATGGAGATAAAGGTAAGCGCTTCGTTCCCGAATAAGTTTACTTGTCTCAACAGCTAATTTTCTTTCAAGCGCTACTATTTGGGCAGTTTGTTTTGCCCTAACTAGGTCTGATGAGAAAATCGCAGCAAAATTAATATTATTAAGTTTTTCAGCCAGTTTTTTAGCTTGTGATTTTCCATTAGGACTTAACGGAGAACCTTTTTCTCCGTCTTTATCACGGGATTTGAGGTTACTGGTCGCATTAAAAAATGATTGTCCGTGTCTTACGACATAAATTCTAGTTAATTTATTCACCTGAGAGAATTCCTTTCACTTTAAAAAAGTCGTTGTGAGTGGATTTTGCGTTTTTTAGGGCTTCTTCATGGGATAGAGAGGGTCTAATTTCATCTTCTCTTGTTACATTTACGAGGCCAGTAACTTGAGATGTGGGCTCAACTCCGATTGTGTCGACCTCATTTAAACTCTCTATATACTCGATGGTTTCTTCAAGCTGATTTTCAAACTTCTTTTTTTCACCTTCTGTTAAGGGCAAATTAGCCAGCTTTGCAACATGGGTTACGTCAAACTTCATGAGGATAATTATATTCTAAACAACATGGCTAATCAATAAAAGTAACGTATAGATATATAATCCTGGGGTGTCAAGGTAAATCCACACCCGGGGTGTTTTTAAGTTTGCACCCTAGGTTTTTTAGATTTTATCAAGAGATTTTATCAAGAGCTGAATCGTGGGCTTGCCATTCTAATGAATCGTCGAGGTCTTTTAGTTCGAAATCTTTATATTTTTGGTCAAGAGCTAGGTGTAGTAAGTAATCAGCAAAATGAGAGTTTTTGGGAAGAATTGGACCGTGCAGGTATGTTCCAAAACTATTTTTATAAACTGCTCCTTCAAATCCGTCTTTTCCGTTATTTCCAAATCCTTTCAAAACTTTCCCCAATGGCTTAATGTTTTTTCCAAGATGAGTTCTGCCACCGTGATTTTCAAAGCCAACTACCACTTGCTTCTGGCTTATGGCTTCTGGCTTATGGCCAAGTTCGAACATGGGGTTGATGACAATGTCTCCTATAAGGCGGGGATGATTTTTTCCGGGATTTTCGGTATAAAGATCAAAGATTCCTAGTCCCTCAATAATATTTCCGTCTGCTTCTTTATAGTATTTTCCCAGGAACTGAAAACCGCCGCAGACATAAAGACCCGGAGTCGCTTTTTCAATCATTTCAGAAAGTGGTGCTTTTACTCTTTTCAAGTCTTTGTTTACAATCTCCTGCTGTTTATCTTGAGCACCGCCCATGAGCAGAAGATCGCATTTTTTTAGTTCACTGATTGAAAAACCAGGATTAAGATGCTTTACTTCTGCCTTAATTCCTCGCCACTGACATCTTTTCATAAGAACTGTGATATTTCCTCTATCGCCGTATGTATTCATAAGTTCTGGATAAAGCCAGCCTATCGTTAGCGAATAGCGTTTAACGTCTAGGGTATATTTTGATGACTTATTTTTCATTGTATTTATTACGGATATACTAGTATATCCGTAATTACAATATCTTTCTTCCTGTTAGGATTTTTCGGATCTCAAGCATTGACGAATAGTTAGGTAAGATATATAAAACCTGTTCCGAAGAAATATTCTCAACTGCATGATCTAGTGCTTTTCTCAGATCAGGTTCGATGTGAGTAAAAAATTCCGCGTATTTTAGACGTAGACCCATGTCATAACAGCGGTCCCCGGCAACAGTTATATTAAAATTTTTATCTAAGATTTCTTCGAAATTTATATCCCAAATCCATGAGACATCCAGTCCGTCAGGAATTCTGTCATTTAGTACAAGCAGAAAATTTTTACCTCCAAGCTCCTTTACGGTTGAAAGAGACTCATTAAAGCTTGTCGGATTCTTAGATAAAAATAATTGAACATATCTTCCTTTATATTTTATTTTCTCCTGTCTTCCAAAAGCAGGAGTAAAAGACTTAAAAGCTTTTTTTACTTTTTTAGAAGAAATTTTTTCCGCTTTGGCAAAAAGTGCTGCTGCGAGACTATTATATTTATTGTATGTTCCGGGAAGAGGGTAGTATGAAAGATTTGACAGGTCAGGTTTGGGCCTTTTGAGATTGCAATTTGTACATGACCACGATCCAAGATGCGAAAAGTGAACTTCTGTGAAATCCAACATATGGAAACACTTAGGGCAATAAATACTATCTGCTCCGTGTTTTAACTTATTTTCACCATTTGTTTTGTCAAGTCCAAAAAACAGTACTTTTGCATTTGTTTTTTTTGAGAGAAATGAAACCTGAGGATCATCTGTATTTAAAATCAAAACTGTTTTATTATCTAGTTTTTCAAAAGCTTTTTGCCATTTTTTGGCAATAGTGTTTACTTCACCGTATCTATCCAGTTGATCACGGAAGAGGTTTAGAACAATAACATAATCGGGATTTGTTTGTTGTAATACTTCAGGAAGTGCATTTTCATCCGATTCAAAAATTAAATAGTCCTGATTTAGCCTTCCAGGGTCTCTCCTTGCAAGGCTAAAGATTGATGCACCTTTTATTATTGCAGAGGCAAGGCCATTTATAAGGTTGGCACCGGCTTTATTTTGAAGATAAGTTTTTCCGTTTTCCCTAATAATTGAAGTAACAAGTCTGCCTGTTGTTGTCTTACCGTTAGTCCCTGCAATAATTATAACTTTTAGCTTCCCACTTTCCATGTGGGAACGTAGAATATCTTTTATAAAATTCGGATTGATACTCAGCGCAATATGTCCCGGCCAGGTAGAGCCTGAACCCAGATTAAGAGTATTTGATAGAAAAATAATTGCTTTGCCGAGGATTATTGAAATTACATTAATCATAATTTTCAATGAAAATTAAAATTCCAAAATTGAAACTACATGTTTCGGAGGATTTTGATCCTTTCATCAAGTGGTGGGTGAGTATTAAAAAGCCCTGTAAAAAAGTTTTTTACTTTTTTATGCTCAAATGGGTTCTCTATAAATAAATGCGCTGTAGCATTGCTTGCTGTTTTTGGGGGGGTATGATCGTTCCTGAGCTTCTCAAGGGCGGACGCAAGACCTTCAGGATAACGTGTTAATAGAACTCCTGATGCATCTGCCAAAAATTCTCTTTTTCTGGATACCGCTGTTTGAATAAGCATTGCGGCAATAGGGGAGAGGATTGCAAGGACAATTGCTATTATTAAAAAAATAGCACCTCCTTGATTTCTGTCGGATCTTGAGAAGAAAGTGGCTCTTATAAAAAGATCAGAAAGAATCACTACAAATCCAACAAGTATAGCCAAAATCCCCATAAGTCTTATATCATAATTTTTAATATGGGAAAGTTCATGGGCAATTACACCTTCGAGCTCTGATTCTTTCATCATGCCTAAAAGCCCTGTAGTAGCAGCAACTACAGCGTGTTTTGGATCACGGCCTGTTGCAAAAGCATTTGGAGAAGGATCATTGATGACATATATTTTAGGCATAGGAAGTCCTGCTCCAATAGAGAGGTTTTCGACAGTTCTATAATAATCCGGAAACTCCTTCTTTGTTGCGGGGCGTGCGCCTGTTGTTGCAAGTACAAGTTTATCAGAATAATAATAACTTCCAATGCTCATAAGGCCCGCAAAGATTAGCGCAATACCGGCCGTTCCAAATGCGCTTAGCCCAAGGGCTTTACTCATAACATATACCAGAGTTGTGACAAACACTACGAAAAGCACCATTATTATCCAAGTCTTCCATTTGTTGGAAGAGATTGCGCTGTAAATATTCATAGGTCATTTTGTCATTCTGAGGACATTCCGAAGAATCCTTCGACTATGGTTAGACTATGCTCACCATCCCTCAGGATGACATTAAAATGTAACTTTAACAGGTTTTCTTTCCTCCTCAGCCGTTCCGAAGAACTGGGCGGGCTTGAAATTTAAAATCCTGGCAAAGATTACATTTGGAAAAATTTGAAGTTTGGTATTGTAATCCAAAACATTGCTGTTATAAAACTGTCTTGAGTAAGCAATTTTATTCTCTGTATCCTCCAGCTCCTCTTGTAACTCCTTAAAATTCTCACTGGCGCGAAGCTGTGGATATCCTTCCGCTACAGCAAAAATTGACTTGAGCGCATCAGTTAGCATATTATTTACCTCAGATTTTTTTTCAGGTGTTTTTGCCTGCATTAAGCTGGTTCTTAGTTCTGTTACTTTTTCAAAAGTACTCTTTTCATGTTTTGCATATCCCTTGACTGTTTCTATTAAATTAGGAATTAGGTCTGTTCTTCTTTTAAGCTGGACGTCAATCTGGGAAAATGCCTCACTAACTCGTAGCCTTGCCGAAATTAAAGTATTGTATAAGTAAAGAGCAAAAAGAACCAAAGCTCCCACAATAGCCGCAATAATTATTGTAGAATTCATAAAATCACCTCCCTCATGACCAGACCTACGGTTCCGAGAACCTTTCGGTTTGCAGAAATCCCAACTCTGTGAGTCAGAGACTTCTCTAAGTTGGCTACCGGGCCGGAGGCCTTACAAACTGAACCATTTTTTAACCTCATCGTATGAAAGTGCATTTATTATATCAGATTTTGTTGCCCAGCCACGGCGAGCCTGTGCGACTCCGTATCTCATAAGTTCCATTTGGTAGACCGCGTGACTGTCCGTGTCTATAGAAAGCAAAACTTTCCCATCAACTGCTTTTCGTATCAACTCATCGTAGAGATCAAGACGGTTTGGATAAGCATTTATTTCCAGAGCTTTATTATTTTTTTTACAGAATTCAAAAATTTCATCAAAATTCAGATCATAGCCGTATCTTTCATTTAAAAGTCTTCCTGTAGGATGAGCTAATATTTTTGCTTTTGGGTGGGAGAGTCCGGTAAGAACCCGTTTGGTCATCTCGGTTCTGCCCATCTTAAAAACAGAATGGATCGAAACAATTGTTGCGTCCAGTTTTTCCAAAGCTTCTTCAGGCAGCGCTAGCTCTCCGTTAGGGAGAATGTCTGTTTCCATAAGCTTAAATGTTTTTACTCCGTGTAGATTGTTTTGCCTCTCAACTTCTTCGTTTCTTTTTAAAATAAGGTCAATTATCTCTTGCTTTGTGTGTTTGCTTTGGGATGGATTGTGCTCTGAAAAACCAAGATACTCGTATCCTAATTCCTTGGCTTTTTGAAGCATTTCGGAAATTGAATTTTTTCCAAGATCATGGCTTGGTTCAACAGGAAAACTTGTGTGAATATGAAAGTCTCCTTTTATGTTTCCTAGTTCAACAATCTTTGGTAGTTTGTTTTTTAACGCAAGTTCTATTTCACCTGTGTTTTCTCTCATCTCAGGAGGGATCCAGGAGAGTCCAAGACTTTTATAAAATTCCTCTTCTTTGGAAAACTCATTCATTTTTCCTGTTTTTAAATTTTTTATTCCTTTTTCTGAGAGCGATAAACTTTTCTTCAAGGCATATTCTCTTAAAGCAACATTATGATCTTTGCTTCCTGTAAAATGTTGAAGAAGGGAACCCCACTTTTTAGGGGATAAAACCATAAGATCTATCTGGTTCCCGGCTGTTGTTAAAATTGAAGCAGTAGTTGGCCCTTTTTCTATTATACGATCAACTCTTTTGTATTTTATAAAATGTTCAATCAGTTGCTTTGGTTTTGTTGTTGTTGCGGCAATATCTATGTCTCCTACAAGTGGCTTCATCCTTCTTAAGCTTCCCAAAGGCGCTGCATCTTTAACGTATTCAAATTTCTTAAGATAATCTAAAATTTGATCAGCAACCTCACCCGCATAAGAAAGGAGTATTCTTGTAGTTTTTCCTTTCCCTTCTTTAAACTCCGAAATCGCTCGGAGAATATCGGCTTCGGACTTTTCTCCGAATCCTTCAAGTTTTGCAATTTTTCCACTTTTTGCTAATTTTTCAACCTCATTTATGCAAGTCTGCGGATTTTTAATATGGAAGTGGGAGGAAATTCTAAATGCTTTCTTTGGTCCAATTGAAGGTATCTCCATTAAAACAAAAACAGACGGAGGAATACCTTTCATAACATCTTCAAAGTGTTTAACTTTCCCTTTTTTAAAGAGTTCTTCAAGTCTTCCTTTAATCGTTGCTCCGATTCCTGGGATTTCTTCAAGTTCGCCCTCTTTATAAAGATCTTCAAGTTGAGTAGTTAGTCCATCAACAGCGTCTGCTGCTTTTTGGTAGGCGATAATTTGGAAACGAAATTTCTTCTCGTTTTTTATGGAATAAGAAGCAGCAACAGCGCGAAAAAGCTTTGCAATCTCTTTGTTTGTCACGTTAAATTATTACTCTAAATTATCTTTGCGGGTCCGACCGGATTCGAACCGGCGATCTCCTCCGTGACAGGGAGGCGTGATAGGCCTCTTCACTACGAACCCAAATTTGAATTGCCGCAGTCGTATTTTAACAGAAGAGTGGATACACGGTCAAATATTTTTGCTTCAAATTAGGGCTTGCATTTTTTAATTTAGTTGTTGTAATATAGTCAAACTGTCACGGAAATGGCAAAGAAGAGAACAAAGAAAATAACTCCGGTTGAAACGGGACAGTTAGAAGATACAAAAGGAAACCTTTATCAGGATATATCTTCAAAAATCCGCTTAAGTGAGTCTTATGTAAGTCTTATTCTGGGAGCTGTAGTTGTTATTGGACTTGTTGTGGTCTTTTTTCTACTGATAAGAGAAACTCGTATACAAGCTCCGTCAGATCTTGACACAACTAACATTCCGCAGTCAACAACTCCCATATCCCAAAGAACGTATATTTTAAAAGAAGGTGAGTCTATCTGGGACGTAGCAGTCAGATTCTATGGTGACGGATACAGGTATGTTGAAATTGTTGAGGCAAACAAACTTGAAAATCCTGATTATGTTCCTCCGGGAACACAGCTCATAATCCCCAACGCAAAATAGTTGAGCGGGATACGAGAATCGAACTCGCATTTCTTCCTTGGGAAGGAAACGTTCTACCACTGAACCAATCCCGCAGTAACCGAAATTATATCAATTAAAGAAGCTTTCCTCCAACAAAAAACTGGGTCCCAGCCCAGTTCTTTAAAGTCATCATGATCCTGCCTCCTTGCAGTTTATTTTTACTCCTTTATTAAGATGTTGTCAAGTATATCAAATTGTGGTATTATTAATCGTGCCCGATAGTAATAGGAACTTAAGGCGAACAAAGTATATATTTGTCTCCGGGGGAGTCATTTCAGGTATCGGGAAAGGCATTACATCAGCTTCAATATCACTCCTTCTAAAAGCTGCAGGATACAAGATCGCTCCAATAAAATTTGAAAACTACTTAAATCTTGACGCAGGAACAATTAATCCAATTGAGCATGGTGATACTTTCCTTTGCGAAGATGGGACTGAGGCTGATATGGATATAGGGACATATGAAAAATTTCTGGGTGAAGACATGGGAAAGGATAACTTCATCGGCGGAACTGCCGGGGAGTATCAAAACGTTTTTTACTACGAGGCCTCACGTATAATGACGTTGAAAAACCCAGGTGACGTGATTCACGTTCACGTCAGCTACGTCCCAACACCAAAACACCTTGGGGAACCCAAAACCAAACCAACGCAACTATCTGTCAGGACGTTAAATTCTTTGGGAATACAGCCAGATTTTATAATTTGCCGCTCAGAAAAATATCTTGACCAAAGAAGACGAGACCGCTTAGCTCTTTTTTGTAATGTTCCTTCCGAAAATGTGATCTCTAGTCCAGACCTTCCATCTGTTTATGAGGTTCCATTAATCTTAGACAAACAAAGTCTAGGGAAAAAAATTTTAAGAAAATTAAATTTAAAAGTTAAAGATTCAAATTTGTCAAAATGGCAAAGATTTGTTGGCAAGGTTAAAAAAGTTCAAAATCAAAATGAATTTGTTGAAATTGCCATTGTAGGTAAGTATTTTGGGACAGGTGATTATCAGTTAAGAGATAGCTACGCTGCTCTTTTTGACGCAATTGATCACGCCTCATATGAGCTTGGAGTCCATGTTAAAACACACTGGATTAACGCGGAAAAAGCAGAAGAAAATCCTGATTTAGAAAAACTAATCGGAAAACCAGACGGCATAATTGTCCCAATAGGATGGGGATCGAGGGGAGCTGAGGGGATGATTAAGACTGCAGGGTATGCCAGGCAGAAAAAAATTCCATATCTTGGGCTATGTTATGGAATGCAGCTGGCAGTAATATCCTATGCTCGGGATGTTTTGGAGTTGAAAGATGCGAATACCGAGGAAAATGATCCCAGTGGAAAGAATTTAGTAATCCATCTTATGCCCAAGCAAAAAGAATTTATGCAAAGACGCGCTTATGGAGGGACGATGAGGCTTGGACGCTGGGAAGCAACGGTTAAAAAGGGGACGAGAGCTTTTAAGCTTTATGATAGATACAATGATTTTATTGACAAATCAAAATGCCTGACTTCTGAACGCCATAGGCATAGATATGAGTTTAATAATGATTACGCGGAGAAGTTTGAAAAATCCGGGTTTATTGTTGCAGCCAAGTCTGTAGAAGAAGGGTTGGCTGAAATAATTGAATTATCGGAAAGTAAACACCCATTTTATCTAGGTACCCAAGGCCATCCCGAATACAAAAGCCGACCTCTAAATCCACATCCTATTTTTCTGGGATTCATCGAATCGGTATTTAAAAATAGAAATTAATGATTTTACGGATATACTAGTATACCCGTAATGGTAATATTATTGAACAAAGTATTTTTATCAGCTATAATTAGGTGCTATGTTAAATTCAATTAATTTCAAGGTTGGGGATATTGTTAAGGTTCACACTAAAATTAAAGAGGGAGAAAAGACAAGGACGCAGATTTTTGAGGGTCAGGTTCTTCAAATAAGAGGACGCGGAGAAAATAAAAGCTATACTGTTCAAAAACACGTAGGTGATGTTGCGGTGGAGAGAATTTGGCACGTAGGAAACCCGAATGTAGATAAAGTAGATTTTAAAGCAAAACCAAAAATGAACATAAGGCGGGCAAAACTTAATTTTCTTAAATCCCCAAGGCTTAATCCGTAAAAAGATGAAAATCTCTAATCCCACTGCCAAATTGGGTGAAGAGTTAGCCGTACAGTTTCTGCGGAAACGAGGTTATAAAATAATTGACAGGAATTTCCGCAAAGGTTACGGAGAAATTGACATTATCGCGCTTCAAGGTCGGACCTTGGTTTTCGTTGAAGTGAAGACCAGAACGTCATATCAGTTTGGAGCACCCTTTGAACAAATTACGCCTTTTAAACTACATTCCCTTGTCAAAACTGCCCAGTTTTATAAAGTCCTAAATCCGAAACTTCCGCAGTCCCTAAGAATAGACGCAATTTCGGTTCTGCTTGATTATTCTGGAGATGCGAGTAACATAGAGCATGTAGAGAACATTAGCGGTTTTTGATTATAAATTGCGTTCCCACTTGACATGTGGGAAGGAAGAGTTTAAATATTCTTTTCCAAAATATGAAACGCGGTATTGCAACAATGACACTTGATGCTGGGAAATGTCCTCCGTGGCTCTTTGAGAGGATGGTCAAGCTCGGCAGGAGCATGACAGATGTTTTAATTGAGGAGTATGGGCCAGATGAATATATAAAAAGGGTAGCTGATCCGGTGTGGTTTCAGTCCTTGGGAACAGTCCTGGCGTTTGACTGGAATGCTTCAGGTCTTACGACTATTTTAACTGCAGCTTTAAAAGAGGCCATTCGCGGAAGAGAGTTAGAACTGGGTGTATTTATTGCTGGCGGAAAAGGAGCTACTAGCAGAAAAACTCCAGACGAAATCGAGCAGTGGGGAGGAGTTTTGAGCTTGCCTGAAAAAACAACGAATAACCTTGTTTATTCCTCAAAAATGTCTGCAAAGGTAGATAGTTCCCTAATTCAGGACGATTACACTCTTTATCATCACGCTTTTTTCTTTAGTAAAAATGGCGCCTGGACTGTTGTCCAACAGGGAATGAATACCCAGAATGCAACTGCCCGCCGTTACCACTGGTATAGTGATAATCCGGCCGATATTGAGTTTACGCAGGAACCTCACAAAGGAATTGTATCTCAGTTATTTAGGAAATCAACCAGAAATTTAGTTGATAAGAAGAGTAAAAAGAATAAAGATATTTCAATTGAATTAGTTGAATCAGGATATAAAACTTTAATGAAAGACATTGAGCTACTTCGAAAACACTCGGGGGCAGTCTCTCGTATGATAGCATTAAAAACATCGCCATATCAAGCTTTTCAAGGGGACGCCTTGAAAAACCAGCAACAAGTGTTTGTATTTGCCGAGTTTGATGGGGTAGAGTTTAAGCATCATGCAGTTGAGATGGAGGATTTCACAAAAAGCAAATATCTTGAAAGGATTCTGCAAAGAGTTACTTATGAGAATCCAGAGGATTTTGAAAGTTTACTTTCTATAAAAGGAGTCGGAGGAAAAACAATTCGAGCTTTAAGTTTAGTTAGCGAAATAATTTATGGGGCAGAGCCATCTTACCAAGATCCGGCCCGCTATTCTTTTGCCCACGGGGGTAAAGATGTAACTCCATATCCAATCGATCGCACAACTTATGATCAAACAATTGGAATACTCCAGCATGCAGTTCGAAGATCCAAAATCTCCCCATCCGAAAAAGACAAGGCCTTGCATCGGCTCCTAAAATAAATCGTCTCCCTAGGGTGTAAAGGTAAATTCACACCCGGGGTGTAAAGCTATTGCCTTAGGACCTTAATTTGATCTCTTAAAATTGCTGCGGTTTCGAAGTCTAGTTCTTTTGCAGCTTGGAGCATTTGCTGACGAAGCTGCTTAACCAGCCTTTCTTTCTCATCCGGCATTAAGACTTCTTTTTCCTGCAGCCTTAAAAGAAAATCCGCAGATTTCTGGTCTTCTTCTATCTCTTCAACCAATCTTGCCCTGATAGCTTTTTGTATGGATTTAGGAGTAATTTTATGCTTTTTATTATATTTAAGTTGCACTTTTCTTCTCCTTTCAACCTCTGCAATTGCCTCTTTCATTGATCCCGTAATGTTATCTGCATACATTATGACTTCTGAATCAACATTTCTTGCGGCTCGTCCCATAATCTGAATGAGTGAAGTTCTACTTCTCAAAAACCCTTCTTTATCAGCGTCTAAAATAGTAACAAGAGAAACTTCCGGAAGGTCCAATCCTTCCCTAAGAAGGTTAATTCCGACTAAAACATCGTATTTTCCTGAGCGCAACCGATCAAGCTCATCCTGGCGCTCTAGCGTTTCTATATCAGAATGAAGGTAAGACACCAAGATTCCCCGTTCTGATAAATAAGTTGCCAAATCCTCAGACATACGTTTTGTTAGCGTTGTAACCAAAACTCTTTGGTGTTTCTTAACTCGCTTGCCAATTTCAGATATAAGATCTTCAATTTGCCCTTTTGTTTGTTTAACGGTTATAGTTGGGTCAACTAAGCCGGTTGGGCGCACCAACTGCTCAACTATTGCATTTTTTTCCTGCCCGCCATCGCTGCGCTCAGGCGCTGGCAGGCGTGCTTCTGTGGCAAGAGATATTTCATATTCATCGGGTGTTGCCGAAACATAAACCATTTGATGAGTACGCTGCATAAATTCATCAAAGCGCAAAGGTCTATTATCAAGCGCTGAAGGTAACCTAAAACCATAATCGATTAGCATTTGTTTTCTAGCTCTGTCCCCGTTATACATTCCCCGAATCTGAGGAAGGCTCATATGAGATTCGTCAATAAAACAAAGCCACTTACTTGAACATTCTTCCATATAATCAAGAAGAGTGTGGGGAGGTTCTCCGGGCTTTCTACCGTCAAAATACCTTGAATAGTTTTCAATACCGTTAACAAATCCAAGCTCTTGAATCATTTCTAGATCATATGTTGTCCGCTGCCTTATCCTCTGTGCTTCCAGAAGCTTACCTTTTTTTTTAAGTTCTTTTTCTCTCTTTTCCATATCGGCTCGGATATGTTTGAACACATCACCATAAGTCCTGGGATCTGTCATATAATGCTTGGCAGGATAAATTACTGCATGGTCAAGTTTACTTACCGTCTTTCCTAAAAGTGGATCAAACTCTTCAAGACCTATTATTTTATTGTTTGCTATATCAATTCTGATTCCGTTGTCCATGTAAGCCGGGAAGACATCAATTGACTCACCACGGGAGCGAAAAGTTCCTCGCTGGAATGAGTAATCGTTTCTTGAGTATTGAAGATCAGCAAGCTTAAGCATCATGTCTTTCTGGTCAGTTTCTGTCCCAATCTCAAGTAAGGCTACAAATTTTCTGTACTCAAAAGGAGAACCGATATTATAGATGCAAGAAACTGAGGCAACAACTATAACGTCTTTTCTTGTCAGGAGGGAAGTTGTAGCAAGAAGTCTAAGCTTGTCAATCTCCTCATTTACTTCTGATTCTTTTTCAATATATGTGTCAGTTGTTGGCATATATGCCTCGGGCTGGTAATAATCGTAATATGAAACAAAATAGCTTACCGTATTTTGCGGAAAAAAGTCTCTAAACTCCTGATAAAGTTGGGCTGCCAATGTTTTGTTGTGAGAAATAATTAGAGTTGGACGCTGGAGATTTTGAATTACATTTGCCATTGTAAACGTTTTTCCACTACCGGTAACACCAAGAAGGACAGAGTGCCTGTTTTCCGACTCAATGCTTTTGGTAAGTTTTTCAATTGCCTGTGGTTGATCACCGGCAGGCGCAAAGTCTGATACGAGTTTAAAATCCATAAACAATAATTATCGTTACTACTTATTATTTGTCAGCGTCATTAATTTCAAATATTAAAAAGCAAATAGCAAATATACATAGTAAATATCAAATATTCCCTAGAACGCTTGGTGATTTTGATTTTGATTTTTATATATATTTTTAATATTTACTATTTTATATTTATTCGAGAGAGGAAATACGAACATTAATTTTATCACACATGACAAAATTATAAAATTGACATAGATTGATTCATTACGTCCTCTTGCAAAATTCTATTTTTTTTCGTATAAAATATACACACATTCGACTTAGCTCAGTGTGAATAAATATGCCAGGAGTACTATATAGAAAAGAAAGGGATGTTTTGGAGTTTTTGGCTCAGTTCCAAAAAACTCACGGATATTCTCCAACTCTTTCGGAAATTTCCAATGCAACGGGACACAAAAGTAATTCAACAGTCCACTCTATAATAAGAGCTCTTGTTGAAAAAGGTTATGTCCAGAAAGTTGAAGGAAATACTAGGGTTTTAAAAATTATTGATGAAAAAGCTGCTCAAGGATTAATAGGACAACCTCCTTCAATTGAGCTTCCGCTAATGGGGTTTATTGCTGCAGGAAAACCGCTTGAACCTCACACAGACCCAAATGCCACATTTCAAATTTCAGCTTCTATGATATCCGGCAAAAAAACAGCATACGTTCTTCAGGTAAAAGGAGACTCCATGATTGAAGAAGGGATATTGGATGGAGATTTTGTGGTGATTGAAAAATCAGATGTAGCCAACAACGGGGACATAGTAGTTGCCCTAGTTGATGACAGCCTTTCAACTCTTAAGAAATTCTATAAAGAAGGGGACAGGGTAATACTTAGGCCTGCTAATTCGAGTATGGAGCCAATTTATCCGAGTCAGATCAAAATCCAAGGAATAGCTGTAGGAATAGTCCGCCGCTTCAAATCATACTAGCGAATTTTTGGAAGTTTGATGATCTTCAACTTGTGGTTGATGTACCAGAGTAGGCCGATTACGAATATTGCTCCTAACGCTATCTGGAACTGTCTGAAGTAAGGCTCTAGCTTATCCCATTGGGAACCGAAGCGTACACCAATGTAGGTTAGGGCAATTGACCAAAGGAGCGAACCAACAAATGTATAGAAAGAAAATTTCCAAACATTCATCTCTGAAAGACCTGCTGGGAGGGAAATAAATGTTCTAATAGCAGGAAGTAGTCTTGAGAAAAAAGCAACAGCATCTCCGTATTTTCTAAGCCACCTAAGCGATCTCTCATATTCATGTTCTGTAAGAAGTAGGAGCTTGCCCCATTTTCTAATCCACTTTAAAATTACATGTTCTTCAAGATAATAACCAATTCCATAAGCAATTAAAGAACCGACCAGATTACCAAATGTACCAGCCAAAACAACTAGCCAAAAATTGAGTTTGCCCTGCTGTACAAGAAATCCAGAAAAAGGCATTGTAATTTCCGAGGGAAGCGGTATAAGAGCGGATTCCAAGGTCATTAGGATAAAAATACCCATGTAGCCAGTCCCTTCTATAAACTGTATAATTAAGCTTGTTAGAATTTCAACAATTTGATGCATAAAAGAAAAAAATGGCTAAAGACCATTTAACAATTCAATCATTATAACCATGTTTGGCACTCTTTTCATTGTAGCAACGCCTATTGGAAACTTGCAAGACATAACATTGCGAGCAATCAATATTTTGAAAAAGGTGAACTACATCGCCTGTGAGGACACAAGAAAGACCGGCACGCTTCTAAAAAGTTTAGGAATTGAGAATCACCATATGCTAGTTTCTTACTATGAGCAGGTAGAAATGGCAAGAATTCCTAATATTTTAAATATTTTAAAAAACGGGCAAGACCTAGCTCTTATCTCTGATTCCGGGACGCCGGGAATTTCCGATCCGGGTTTTAGGCTTGTTCGCTTAGCATTGGAAGAGGGAATTAATGTCATTTCTATTCCTGGCCCTTCAGCCGTGGTGTCAGCTCTAGTCTCTTCAGGGCTTCCAACCGACAAATTTATTTTTTTAGGATTTTTACCAAAAAAAGAGGGGAAAAGGCTTAAGCTACTTAGGAATCTTAAAGAAGCAAACAGTAACTTGGAGGCAACAGCAGTTATTTATGAAGCCCCTCACAAACTTGTCAAAACTTTAAAAAGCTTGCAGGAAGTTTTTGGCAATTTGGAAATAACTCTAATGCGAGAGCTTACCAAAATTCATGAAGAAAGAATAAATGATAATGTTGAAAACTTGAAGAAAAAATACGAAACTGAAGCTGTCCGCGGAGAATTTGTTATCTTATTTAGCCCGAAGATCCTCTGATTAGGTTTTCAATTTCCAAAAGTCTGTTGTATTTTGCAACACGCTCACCTCTTGTTGGCGCTCCCAACTTAGCGTAATCGGCACCAACCCCTACAGCAAAGTCCGCAATAAAATCATCATTTGTTTCTCCAGACCTATGAGATACTATAATTTTAAGTCCATATTGCCTTGCAGCCTCAACTACTGCCAGTGCTTCTATAACTGTCCCAATCTGATTTGGTTTTATGATTACTCCACCTATTGCATTTTTGCTAATTGCGGTTTGAAGCCTGTTGAAATTGGTTGCAATTAAGTCGTCTCCAATAATAACCGTATTTTTTGAAATGACATTATTTAATTTTTCCCAACCGTCCCAGTCATCTTCTGAAAGAGGATCTTCAAGATAGAAAAGGTTATATTCTTCATTTAACCCTTCGTATACTGTTATTAGTTCCTCTGATGTTAAGTTTCCTTCCTTGTCTTTAATAATATAAGCTCCATCCTGCCGAAAATTATTTGCCGATGCATCAATTCCAAGAAAAACATCATAGGAAATTCTATAGCCGGTTTCTCCAATGGCCTCACTTAACATTATCAAAGCATCCCTATTTGTTCTAAGGCTAGGACCAAATCCTCCTTCATCTCCAACAAGAGTCGAAGCCCCTTTATCCTTTAAGCTTTTTTTAAGATAGTGGTAAATCGTAACAACCATGTTTAGAGCATCCTGATAGGGAATTGATGATGCGGGAATGAGCAAAAATTCCTGAAAATCAAGATTATTTCCTGCGTGTTTTCCGCCGTTTATAATATTAAATGCTGGGGTGGGAATCTTAAATTGAGCGTTACTAAGGCTCGTATAATGTCTCAGATATGCAAATAAGGGCATGTTTAAATTTTTTGCTGCAGTTTTAGCTACGGCCATAGATACAGGAAGTATTGAATTTGCACCTAGATTTGATTTTTGTGAACTACTATCAAGACTTATTAGCGTATTGTCAATTTCTGCTTGGTTTTCTACATCTTTTCCAATAAGTTTTGGCGCAATGACGTTTAAAACATTATTAACAGCTTTTAAAACTCCAAAGCCGTTAAATCTTTGCGGATCATTGTCACGAAGCTCAACTGCTTCATATTTACTAACAGATGTGCCGGTTGGGCAGGATGAGGTTTCGGAAATCCCATTTTCAAGAATTACAGTTGTCTCAACTGTAGGAAAACCTTTAGAATTTAATATTTCTCGGGCGAAAATTTGTTTGATTTTCATTAGTGTTTTTCAAATATTCTTTCTTCCTTTTCGGCAATGATCTTCCTAACCGCACCAACCAAATCGGGGCTGACTGAAACGCTTGTTACGCCAGACCTGATTGCAGTTTCTAAGATTTCTGGATACGATGCAGCCTGTCCGCATATCGAGGATGTAACGCCCATTTTTCCGGCGGTTTTAATCGTCCGTTCAACTGCCCAAAGAACAGCCTCATCTCTTTCGTCAAACTCGTGAGCAACTTCACTGTTATCTCTATCGGTTCCAAGTATGAGCATTGTTAAATCATTAGTACCTATTGAAACTCCGTCAATTCCAACTTCAATAAATTTTTCAAGAATTATAACGTTACTTGGAATTTCAACCATCATCCAGAGTTTAAAAGTGGAAGAACGGATAAGACCAGACTCAGAAATTATTTTCCGCACACCAACGAGCTCTTTCGGACTCCTGACAAATGGCACCATCAGCCACAAATTTTTAAAACCCTTTTTATTTCTGACGTACTTTATGGCATCTAGTTCCATTTCAAAGACTTTCGGGTCGTGAATGTAGCGGAAAGCACCCCTGTATCCCAGCATTGGATTTGGCTCAACGGGCTCAAATTCTTTCCCTCCGGTAAGATTTC
Organism: Candidatus Levyibacteriota bacterium; assembly: GCA_016186625.1. Lineage (GTDB taxonomy): Bacteria > Patescibacteriota > Microgenomatia > Levybacterales > UBA12049 > 2-01-FULL-39-10-A. The sequence continues at coordinate 195,917 of JACPLG010000008.1, read as the reverse complement.
TGTATTCATTGGTTTTAAAATCGGAAGCTCTATATACAACTGGTCGGGGACTAAACGCATCGCAGAATTTTTCGAGGTTTTGCGCAAGCTCTCGTACGAAAACGCTTTTTTTTCCGTCTCTTATCATTTTTTTAGGGTGGGTTCCGATACCTGCCATCATAAACTCGGCTCGGAGAAGTCCTACGCCGTCAGCTTTTCTTTGCGATTGTTTTAATGCAAGCTCCGGCTCCGCAAGATTCATATAAACTTTTGTTGCTGTTTTTATTTCCTCCTCTTCCGGAAAGGTTTCGCCGGCCCGGGTTGAGAGCGTGAGGTCTCCGCCTTTAAAAATTTCTCCTGTTTCGCCGTTAACCGTAATAACCTCACCGTTCTTAAGTGCTTTTGTAGCCGTTTGCGCTCCTACTACTGCCGGAATTCCAAGTTCTCTTGAAACAATCGCTGCATGGGAAGTTCTGCCTCCCGAATCGGTGACTATTGCCGATGCTTTTTTCATGGCAGGAACGTAGTCTGGATTTGTCTGGGGCGCAACAAGAACTTCTCCCGGTTCAACACTTCCAATTTGCGAAGCGTTTTTTATAATTCTTACGTGACCCGTAACAATTCCGGGGCTCGCACCGTCTCCTTTTAATATAAGTTCTCCAAAGCTTACTTTTTCAGTTTTTTGCGTTTCCTTTTTAGGTCTTATTGTCGTGATGGGTCTTGTTTGCACAAGATAAACAGTACCATTTTCAATTGCCCACTCCACATCTTGGGGGAAGTAATAGTGTCTTTCCAGTTTTTTACCGAGTTTATAAAGTTCCAAGATTTCCGAGTCTGAAATTTTTTGTTTCCTTCTCGACAAAAATGAAACATTAACAACTTTATTTGTTCCTCCTGCTTTCTTAAGCATTTTGTCCTGAGAAGATACTTCCTTAAGAATTATTTTATCTGTTGACTTGTTTACTTCATAATGGTCTGGTTTTACGATTCCTTGAACGATCATTTCTCCGAGGCCATAAACTGCTTCTATTATTATTTTTGTTTTGTCATTGGTAACAGGATCAATTGTAAACATAACGCCTGACTTTTCCGATTCCACCATTTTTTGCACAGGTACAGCAATCCCGATTTTAATGTTGTCGTATTTATTTTCGTGCCTATAGAAAATTGCCCGCTCTTCATACAAAGACGCCCAGCATTCTTTAATTTTAATAATTAAATTTGCTTCTCCTCTTACGTTTAAGAAAGTTTCCTGCTGTCCGGCAAAGGAAGCATTTGGTAAATCTTCGGCTGTTGCGGAGGAGCGAACGGCAACAAGAGGGTCTTTAAGCACTCCTCCCAAAGTTTTATATGAAAGGTAAATTCCCTTTTTTAGCTCATCTGAAAGGTCGGAAGCAACAATAAGCTTTTGTATCATTTCCGAGACTTGTTTTAGAGAGTGGGGATTTTTTAAGTCAAGTGTATTTAAAAGATGCTTTATTTTCCGCTCAAGATTGTTTTCCTTAATAAAATCAAAGAAAGCATGGGAAGTTACAATGAAGCCGGGAGGAACAGGAAAGTCTGCTTTGGTCATTTCGCCAAGATTAGCTCCTTTTCCACCTACTAAACCAACATCATCCTTGTCTACCTGATCAAACCAAACAACATTTCCTTGAGGCATTGCCTATATTATAGTGAGGTATGAACTTATTTCGCAAGCTCCGCTTTGAAGTAATCTACCCAAGGAATTAAACTTGGATCTTCGTTATATAAAATTCCAAGATAAAACGTGAGATATCCTCCGAGCGACAAAACATCAAGTACTTGAGAAAGTTTTGAGCTACCGGAAGGTGAATAGGTTTCGAAAGGGATATTATTTTTCGAAACAACATCTTGAGTAAGTCTAATTCGTTTCCTTATTATGGGAGGGTACAAATCTGAGTCGAGAAAGAGGATTGTTAATTTCTTATCATTTGGATATTTAAGTCCTTCCATCAAATGGTGGTTTAGCTCTGGAACAGGGGAGAAGCTTGAGAAAGATTTGCTAGTTTCGTTAAATTGATTTCTAATGATATGGGAGTTTCCTTCTAGAAAATCTGCGGTAAAAATAACCGGAATGTTTCCCTGAATTTTTTTGGCAAGCGAAATAGACTTTTTTTTAATATTTTCAGAATTATTTTCAAGTTCTATAATTCCTTCATTTACTTGTTCATTAATATCCGAACAAAATCCAAGCTTATTTATTATTGAGAGTGTTCCAAAAACAGTGTACCCAGTTCCAAGTCTGGGTTGGCCTGAAGGGTTATTTTTGGGATCAAAAATATAGTAAAAACTGGAGTATTCCTTTAACGACTCTGCGAGTTTCCCACCGCTTGTGAGTCCTGAAATCTTAGCTCCTCTATTTTTTGCATCTTCTACTGACGCTAATGTTTCTTCTGTTGAGCCTGAATAACTGATTAAGATGACCAAACTTTGTTCGTTAACAAACTCAGGGAGCGTGTAATTATTATTTACGTAAAGAGGGACTGAAAGCTGGTCTTTGAGAAGAGAGGAAGCAACATGTCCGCCATATGCAGATCCTCCCATTCCTGAAATAACAATGTTGTCAATTTTTTTATAATCTTCGGGCGCATTTATAGATTTGAAATCCGATACTACTTGTTTGACTTGATCTGCAAGCAAACCAGTTGAACCAAAAACATCTTTTGGATCCAAATGTTTGAAAGTTTTTGGGTTATTTAAATCAATCATATCAGTGACCTGAAGTATCCCAATCTTTACTAACTACGTCAAATTTATCAAGTTTTTCTTTAAACAATTTTTGAATTCTGTCTAAGCCTTCCTGTGTTTTTGATTCAAATCTTAAAACAAGTGTCGGAGTATTGGAAGAAGCACGAACCAAACCCCATCCGTCGCCAAAATACACTCTGGCTCCATTAATGTCGACTACTTTATACCCGTCGTCTTTAAACTCTTTTGTAAGATCTTCAACAATTTTATATTTGTCTTCATCCGTAGCCTTTACTTGAATCGTTGGTGTTGAAACATAATAGGGTGTCCCGGCAACTATTTCAGACAGTGGTTTATCTTGAGTAGAAAGATATTCAAGCATTTTTAGTGCTGCAAATGCCCCATCATCAAATCCATAGAAATCTTCAACAAAAAATATGTGTCCTGACATTTCTCCTGCCATAGCTGCTTTTTCTTCAGCAAGCTTTGACTTTATATAAGAATGTCCTGTTTTCCACATAATTGGTACGCCCCCATGAGCTTTAATATCTTCTGGCAGCGCTTCTGAGACTTTAACGTCAAAAACAATTTTTGCCCCAGGTTTTTTAGATAGAACTAATCGAGATAGCAGTATTATATATCTATCAGGCCAAATAGTATTTCCTTTCTCATCTGTTAAGCCAAGCCTATCACAATCCCCATCAAATGCCATACCTAAATCGCATTTATTAGCAACAGTTTGCTTACCTGTGTCTTCCATCATGGCCGTTCCGTCAGGATTTGCAGTGTAGTTAGGATAAGTGGGATCAATGTTCGTAAAATGCTCAACAACATCACATCCCGCTCTTCTCAAAAGCTCTGGCATTAGAATCCCAGCAGTGCCATTGCCCGTATTTACCAAAATCCTGAATTTTTTTGTGATTTTCGCACGAGACAAAAGGTCTTTTATGTAGTCTTCAAGTATCTCTTTTTTTGTAACAGTACCATTGCCATTTTCAAACTCTTCTTTTTCAATAGTATTGTAAACTTCCACAAGTTCATCTGTAAGAAGCGTATAGGAAAGGTCTGATCCAAGTTTTACACCATTCCATCCAACAGGATTGTGAGATGCGGTAACGGTTACTAGTCCTTTCACTTTTAAAAAATATTGTGCCCAATACCCCATAGGGGTTGTTACTGTTCCAATATCAATTACATCAATTCCACACTGCGTTAATCCCTTTATTGCATTTGCATGAAAGCTTTCTGAAGTACCTCTTGCATCGTGGCCAACGATTGCGGTGTCAATATTTCTTTTTCGAAGAAATGTACCAAAACCCCTGCCGATAAAATACATTGACGAGTCATTTAACTCGTCATCAGATTCCTTTCCGCGGAGATCATACTCCCGAAACATTGTTCGTTTTAGCTTCGGCATAAAAGTATCTTATATTTCAAGCATCAGAATGTCAATATTCTGGGTAAGACTTAATTTGGATGTTCCGGTTTTTTGAGACTTGTCAATTTTATAGAGTTTTTTGTATGTTTTTTTAAGTTTTTCCAAACCAAAGATAGAAGCTTGCCTTGTAAGTTTTCCTCTTTGCCACGGTGCAAGTCTTTTTACTTCATCAATTGTATTGTCTGAATTTTCCATCAGGCCCAACATCAGTCGGAATTGTCTTATAACCATTGCAAAAACAATCTCAGGCTCGGTCGTTAAAATTGTTTCATGAAAATGCAAAACATTATCTGGATTATGAGGTCTTATCCCATCAAGGAAAAGCCAGATATTTTGGGGAATTTTGAAGTTTTGGTTCAGGTATTTAGGAAAAGCAGAAAGATTTTTCACTCCCTGCTCTCTATCGGCCCAAAGGTAAATGTCAGCATTTTTCGATTTATTGATAACTTCAGCGACATCTTCTAGGCTTTTGAGACCTTTTTTGGTAAATAGGTTTTCAATAAAAACTTTAGTCGTTGCACCAAATAATCCTCCCCCTTGAAGAGACTGCTCAAGATCCACTACATTAATATTTTCAGCATCAAATGTTAATGAATCTTTATCTTTTTGTTCTAAAAAAAAGTTTCTTGATGAGATCTGATCAGAACCGTGAACAACTGTTACCATAATTGTATTTTACCACTCCAAGTAGGTATTATAGAAATTGATGGGCAGAGTTAATCAAATCTTGCTGAAAAAAATAATTCTCGTCTCCTTTTTTATTTTTACATCATTAGTATATCTCAACAATGTTACAAGAGACATTTATAGTGGGGATATAGGTGACCTTGTAACTGCTTCTTTTGTATTTGGAGTCCCACACCCTCCCGGATACCCGCTATTTTCTTTTTCCGGATTTATTCTGTCACACCTTCCGTTAATGATTCCTCCGGTAAGTAAAGTGGCTCTAATATCAGTAATATCATCACTTCTAGCGCTTATTTTCTTCTATAAATTTTGCAAAAGGGAAACTAAGAGTTTTTTTATTGCCCTATTGTCAACCTCAATTCTTGCGTTTTCTTATATGTTTTGGTTTTTTGCGGAAATCCCGGAAGTTTTTGCTCTTAACAATTTCTTTATAACTGCACTTTTTTATTTTGCTATAAGATTTTATGAAACAAAGCAAAAAAAGTTTCTATATATTTCATCTTTTTTGATAGGTTTATCTGTAACAAACCAGCATCAGATAATTTTAATTTTCCCCTCCCTTTTCCTCCTCTTTCTGCCATCTCTTAAAAAATTAATTAAAGAATTTAGAGTAATTTTAAAGTCATTTCTTTTCTTTATATTAGGTCTTACTCCGTACATTTATGTGCCGGTTGCGGCTTCAAGAAACCCGGTTGTTAACTGGGATAATGCTTCAAATCTTCAAAACTTTATTCATTTAGTTACAAGAGGGGATTATGTGACTTTTACCAAAGGCGTTTTAACTATTTCTGAAAGGCTGCCAATACTCGATTTTTACTTCACTTCAATTCTTAGCAATTATTCAATTTTAATTGTACTAATCTGCATCGGAGGAATTTTCTACCTAATTAATGACAACAAATTAAAGTTTATTAGTCTGATTTCAGCTGTTTTGGTTTCAGGACCGATCTTTATATTTTATATTGTACCTCCAATTGTTGATGCAGATTCGCTTGGGGTTATTGAAAGATTTTACATGGAGTCATTTGTAGTTTTTTTATTTTTTTTACCATACGGATTTTTATTTGTTCGAAATATTACCAAGCGATTAGTACCAAAAAAAATTGATCCAACTATTTTTCTCATGGTTTTTTTGATTGTTCCCGCTCAAATGCTTTTTTACAATTTTGAAAAAAACAATTTATCAAAAACAAATATTGGAAATAACCTGGGGCTTGATCTTTTATCCGCACTTCCTCAAGACGCGATAATACTACTTCATGCGGATTCAAACACTTTTAACAGCTGGTATGTACACTTCGTATTAGGTTTTCGGCCTGACGTCACAATAGTCAACAATAAAGGAGCAGGGAACGACTATTTTCAAAAAAAGTTATATCAGGAATTTCTTGAAAAAAATCTTGATACTAAATTTACCCAAGAAGACGCACTAAAGATAAAACTTCCGGAAATAATTAAAAAACAACGCTTCTTTTCAACATTCTTTTTTGAAACTTATGATACCAATCTATTTTTTATTCCAAGAGGGATTTATTATGAGGTTATTGATAAAAAGAACATCCCTCAAAAAGATGAGTACATTACCTCAGTTGGTGAAAATATAGAAAAACTCCATATTTCGCAAAGAGAGACCCTTCTTCCTTCAGAGCAAAACTTGATTACTCCCAGTATCACTAGAACATACTCTTTCGGTTTTACCAGTGTAGGCACAATTCTTAATGATTACTATCAAGATCCGAATTTAGCGATAAACTTTTTTAGAGAAGCAGTCAAAACTGATAATTCATATTCAACAGCTTATATAAAGCTCGGAGTTCTCAATTTAAACCTCGAAAATGACTGTGAAAGTTCAATTGATAATATCAAAAAGGGAATTAAGTTAAATCCCATTAACAGACGATTTTATTCTATACTTATGATGGTATATTCAAAGTGCGGAGCGTCTCAGAAAGAAATTAACGATCTTAAATTTGAATATCAACGATTATTTAGGACTGGATTAGGAGATTTACCAAGTATCCCATCAAAAATTCCCCTACAGTAGTAAAAAAAAGGTCTGGTTTTTTCTTTTTGAAAAATAATTTTGAATGCATAAAAGGGGAGTCTGATCAAAAATTGTCCGGCTAAATTTGTAATTTTTCGGAATCCTTTTACATTTTTTTTAATATAAATTATTGGATTTCGAGCAAAAAAGTAAGCGCGAAGTGGACTCATAATATTTGTTTGGGCTACTCCTGTTGAGGTAGAAACATAATGATAGGCAAGAGGAAGAGCTAAGAGATAGCACAAAAATCCTTTCTCTTTTATTTTTTGACAAAAAAATAAGTCTTCAAAATATAAAAAATAATCTTCCGGCAAAAATCCCATTTTTTTAAATATCTTTGAGTCTATCATCATGCATGCACCGGTTATAAAATCAACGTATCCTGATTTAATCTCAACATTTTTAAGAGACTTATTCATGTATTTATGTCTTGAATAACAAAAAAAATTATTGAAATACCCTCCTCCAAACCAGATTTTTTTACGATCTTTCGCATAGGTTATGATACAACCCGCAACTGCTATTTTTTTATTTATTTCAAATGAATTTACAAGCTTTTCAATCAAAGTGGGGGATGAGACTGTGTCGGGATTAATAAGAAGAATATAGTCACATTTCTTATTAAGAAGATATTTTATTCCTATGTTATTAGCTGCCGAAAAACCCAAATTTTTTTTATTTTCAATAAATCCAACCTTCTTAAATCCTTTTTTAATTACCTGCGCTGTTTTGTCTTGTGAGGAATTATCAACAGCAAGTGTTTCAAAATTAGGATAGGAGTTGCTTTGTATTGACTTCAAACACATCCTAATGTATTTCTCTGAATTGTATGTAACAATTACTACTCCTACTTTTTTGAAAGTTCTTTTAATCATTGATTTTTTGAAAACTACAGTTATTTTTTTGTTATACTATATTGATTTTAATGAGAAAAATAAAGGCGCTAGATATAGGTTGCGGACTTAGTAAGATCCCAAACGCCGACGGAATGGATGTTTTACCCCTTCCAACAGTACAAATTGTCCATGACGCAAATAAATTTCCATATCCCATAAAAACTAATACATATGACAAGATCTACTGCTATCACATCTTAGAACATGTTGACGACCTCATAAAAGTTATGAATGAGATATATAGAATTGGGAAGAACAATTGTAAAGTATATATCCGTGGTCCTCATTGTTCCTGCAACAGTACTGTATGGATTGATCCTACTCACAAGCGGGGTCTAAGTATTCGGATGTTTACTGATTATTTTTCGCAAGATTCTAAATGGTCTTTTTATACCACGTCAAATTTTGCCCTGGACGAGATCAAGCTAAATTATGTTACCACAGATAATAATTCTCGAATTCCAAGACTCATAAGTACAACATTAACCTACATCGCAAATCTAAATAGAACTTCTCAAGAGTTATGTGAAAGATTATGGTCATATTGGTTTGGAGGATTTGAAGAGATAGAAGTAAAATTAACTGTAAAAAAACAACAAAAGGATCTCGGCTTTAAAAAACGGTAGTTTGTTACGTATATCTTTTTCTTTCTAGAGTTTGTCTATTTATTAAGGTCTTTGTGCTTGGCGTTATTTTCCATACAGTATGTTTCTTAGGATAAAATTTATAATCAATTAAACCAAGAAATCTACTTAGTATTTCAAGAGCTATTACTAAAGGTGTCCAAATAATGAATCTTCTTGTAAATTTAAAATTTTTAAGAAGCGCTAACAATATCTTAGAGTTACTTATAGTAGATACTTTATAGCTGTATTTGTTCTTGGTTTCCAGATGCCCGGCATATATACGTCTTCTTCTTGCAATAAATTCTCTTAAATTCTCTGCGCCCTTATTGTAAACTCTTGCATTTGAAACATAATATGCCTTGTATCCTTGTCCTCGAATCAAAGCCTCAATACTTGCTTCGTCCACTGCTGAAGTTACTGGAATTCTTTTGAAAATTTTTCTAAAGGCAATAAATTCACCCATTTTAGAGCTGTTCAACGAAATATGGTGATGAAGATCCCAAATAAGATGAGATGCGAATCCAAAGAAAGTTTTCGGATCATTGACTGGGATAGGTCGGGAACCCACAATTCCAATATCCTTACTTTTAAAAGGCTTTATCATTTTTTCGATCGTGTCAGAGGGAATTAGAAGATCGGCGCTTGAAAGAATTACTACATCTTCTTTTGCAGAAGTAAGAAATAAGTTCACAGCTGATGCCTTCCCAAGACGCTTTTTTTGCGTAATTAGTTTTACCTTTGGATTCTTTTTATGTATTTTTTTTATAATGCTATTTGTTTGATCCGTTGATCCACTAGATACCACCAAAATTTCAGAAATGGATGAAGATTTTAATTTTTGAAAAAGAAGAGAATGAATAAGTCTTTCGATGTTTTGTTCCTCATTAAATGAGGTGACTCCAATGCTGATTCTTAACTTTGCATTTCCTCTTGGCATTCAAATTTTATCGATTTGACACTTTACTTTTATATTCTTTAAAAAGGGCGTTAGCATCTCTACCTATATGTCTTGACCTTCCGCGATGAGATAAAAGAGTCCCTGAGAAGTTTTTTGGAATGTGGAGCAGTTCATGAATTAAAACCTTTGATTTTTCATCCTCGCTTAGTCTGTCGTAATATCTGGTCAAAACTTCAATAACATATGCCGGACCAATTCCTAATGCATGTTGAAAAATTTTTGGCATCATCCAAGTCCTGGCATATGCTCGTGCCCTTCCTCCTTGCGTCCTGTAGGTAAAGACTCTTGAGGCCCTAATGTGGTTGAGGTCCAGCGCATCAACGATTTTTACAATATCTCTTTTTACATCAGGGGCATCCTCCCACTCCAGTTTTCTCGTTCTCATAAACCACTTTGTCATTCTGAGCGAAACGAAGAATCTTTAAGATCCTTCACGTACGTTCAGGATGACAAACCAATGACTAGGTGTGTTTGTCTGCAACATATGAAGCACCATACGCTTCAGGTTTGGTTTTGGCTACAAAGCCGTTTCCGGTAACTAACCCAACAACTTCTTTTATCATATCTCGGCTGTCTCCGTGCTCTCCTACATCAATGTGAATTTCAAGATTGTAAGTAGGCGAGTGGCCATTGAGGTTTTTCTTAAGAAGCGGCACAAAACTTGCCGCAAAATCAAGAGATGTCATAGTCTCAGCGTATATTTTTTCACGAAGAGAATGAATATTTGAGACATGTTTTTTGTTCCAGAAATATTTTCCGCCAAATCCTCGTCTGTGTACAATAATAGCAGTAACAAGACTTATATTTTTACTACTCAAGCCTGATCCGTTTTTCTCATGAGAATCAGTCCCTATTACAAGGCTGTATTTCCCGTCAGGCACTTCTTCGAGGAAATTTTTTATTATTTCCAATACGCCCTCAGAGGTTAGAACTCCATGTGTAATATTTTCAAATTTAAGTCTAAAGATATCTAGAGTCGGATTCATAAATAAGAAAAGACAATTATACCACAGCTAGAATCCAAGAATAAACCACTTTATTACTTTTTTTATGCTTTTGTCATTGTTTTTTTTGTTGGAATCTGAAAAATCCTTTATCGGAATGTCAACCTGAACATTTCCCAAGATAGCGCTTCTTGTGCTCTCTCCTGGAATACCTTTTGTCTTAGGAATCTCCAAAAAAGATCTATAAATTCCATTCTCTATATCCCTATCTTTTATAAAAGAGAATTTCTCAAAGGGCCCTGCTCCCGCTTTAAGAAGAAACGGTGAAACTGTTACAACCGAAGGATCGCTCCAAACTCCATAAAGAGCCTCTTTAAAAAAATTTGAAATGGCCTGATCGGAAAATTTAGTCTGATCCCAACCTGTTTCAGTAATAAAAACTGGTAAGCTTTTATTTGTGAATTTTCTGATATATGAGATTTCATACTGAAAGCTAGATATGCTTTTTGGTGTTAGGACTGAGGGAGGTTGAGAAAAGGCGGGATTGGGATATGAGTGAGAAGATATCCCGTCAATCTGGTTAAAGATACCCGCAACTTCCTGATTCATACTACGCAGGAAATCAAATTGGTTATACGTTTCCCCGTCAGTTTCGGCCGCATTATCAAGGCCTGCTGAAATAATAAAGTAGTCTGGGTTTTTTGCTTTGAAGACAATTACCGCGTAGGAAAGTAATCTTGCATACTCCCCAGGGTTGGCTTCCCCTTCCCACTCATCAGACCTATTCACTTCATTAAAAATTATTACGTATCTATTTTTTACAGGCCAATCAAGCGAATCAAGAAAATTTGCAAAGTCTAATATGTCTGCGTCTTGGGGTTTTTTCCAAGATGATAATTCAAAAAAATCTCCGTGGGTGGCAATTCTTATGATAGGAATTATATGAAGCTCCGCTGCCCTATCCATAAACTTTTGCCACTTTTCTAAATCTTTATCATCAGATCTTATGGGAATAACCACATAACCCCAGTCACCGCCGTTTGAATTAATTAGTTCTTTTGCTTTGTCAATTTCGTCAGGAAACAAAATATGAATTCCAATTTTGTTGTTGGGAACTGATAGGGGATCGTAGATTGCCTGTGCGTGTTTAATATTTATAGGATTAATCAATCCAACAATCGTTAACAATGAAACAATAAGGAAATACCTAAACATTTTTCTCATGACATCTAATTATAGTTGAAAGAGAAAATTGGAACAAACAAAAAGTTGCTATTTTCCCATCAAAAAAACCCCTTGCGGGGCTTTTTCGGGGCGGTCTGGATTGCTCCAGACTTCCTGCCTTTTAATACTTTCGTATTAGAGGGTAAAATACATGGTACATATAATCTAAGGCCAAGTCAATAGGGCAAAATATGTCAAAAGATAGCAATATTGGCACTTATCCCTTGACAACAAGTAAATAGTATGCTATACTAGCTTCAATGACGAGTAGATTTAGCCTCCGACAATTCAAATGGAAATATGGTACACACGAAAAGTGCCTTGAAGCTATTAAAAAGCTCAAATACCCCGATGACATGGATTGCCCCTCTTGCAAAAGGCTATCAGTTTTCTATCCAGTAACAGGCAGAACCTCATTTGCTTGTAAGTTTTGTGGTTATCAAATCTATCCGTTAGCAGGAACAATCTTTGAGAAATCTACGACTCCTTTAGACTTATGGTTTTTTGCTATGTACCTTATAGTTCAGACTAGAAGCGGAATATCCGCCAAACAGCTAGAGAGATTGTTGGGCGTTACCTATAAGACCGCATGGCGTATGTTTAAGCAAATAAGAACCTTAATGGTACAAGAACCCTCGCTTTTAGACGGGATTGTTGAAATAGACGAAACATATATCGGCGGTAAAGGAAAAAACCGAGCTTATGAATGGCACGGCGGAGTAGAAGAGAAAGAAATTGTAATGGGTATAGTTAAAAGAAAAGGAACAGCTTTTGCAAAGCGTATTCCTAATACTGGTAAGTGGACTTTAATCAATCAAATAAAACAGAACGTAGACCCTAAAGCCCATATAATGACCGATGAGCTTGGTTCATATAAAAACCTATACGAGCATGGATTTGATAAACACTACACCGTAAATCATTCCAATAAAGAATATGTCAGACAGCATTTATTTCACACAAACAGCGTTGAGAACTTGTGGTCTCACTTGAAAAGAGGAATATACGGAGTTTATAGAAAAGTTAGCAAAAAGTATTTACAGGCTTACATTGACGAATACACTTGGAGATACAATAACCGATTATATTTAGGATTGATGTTTGAAAGATTATTAAAGCAAGTGGCGGAAGTTAAAGCGATACAGCCCGTTTTAGTAAAGTAAAGAAGTCTTTTTTAGAGTTCTCCCGACCACCCTGTTTGAGCCAGTTTTTAAGTTTTTTGTCTTTAGGCAGAAGTTTTTTCTTTTTCATCATCCAAACCCTTTCCTTCTCTAAAAAATTCATCTAACTCTCTGGCTGTTACCCTATCTGCATCCTTCGTAATTTCAGCACTTATAGGCAATTTCTTTTCTTTTTTCTTTTTTTCTTTATTAGTATCTTCCAAAAAATTAAATAGCATTTTATTTTTCAATATAGTTTATTATTGGTTTTTTTGCTCCACGAAGCAAATTTTCAGTTTCCGTACATACATCGTTCCAAAATGGATAACTCGTTGAATCTTTTATTATTAATTGGAGCATGTCTCTGGCATCTTCCTTAAAAATAGCATAGTTATGGTCTGGAAAGCTATAAACAAATGTTATTGCAGTTCGCATAGGATTCGCTCCTGTTTTCATCATACCAGTTCTAAGGAGATCGTAAGCATACCATTGAGCAATTTTAAGCTTTCTTAATGCTTTCTGTCGATGATAAGGATCTATTTGTGCTGATATTTCCTTAATTATCTCGATAGTAGACTCAAGAGCAAATTTCATCGCATGGTTTTTTCCAATAATCTCCCCATTAGGTAAATCTCTCATTTTTTCATACATTTCAACAGCATTATTCATGGTAGTAGATGATAAGTGGTTGAGGGTATCTACAACATCTACTGCCGATATGATACTACCATCAACTGGGTGCTCCATAAGTAAATCTAAAGGACCTAATTGCGATTCTTCACTCATATAAATCTCGTCAGTTCCCAGAAGCATTAACGTCGCAGCGCTCATGGCTTTTGTGGGAACTACACCAATTATATTTGTAAATTTTGTCCTCAAAATGCGAATTACCTTAACTGCGGAATAAAGATCGCCACCACCAGATTGGACCACAAAGTTTAGTTTTTTTAGAGTAGCGGATCTGATTGCATTTTTTACACTATTCACAGAATCTGCATTAATTGATTTTCCATCTGGGATTAGAAAATACAGAAATGCTTCTGTTGGAATAGAAGTTTGCTGAGTTTGGGCTGGCACAACAGGATTAATTGGTGTTTTTCTGGGTCTTCCTCTTCTTGCCATGAGCGCATTATAGCACAATCCCAATCTAATCCATCATTTTCTATATTGAACTTTTCACCTCCTTTCCTTGCTCTGACGGGATAAGTCCCGCAATATTTATGCTATTTTCTCCCATCTTGATTTGACGCTTTCTGATGAAAAATCCGATAAAACCGGGTTCAGCCTTGTACCTTTAGTCCTTAAGACAATAGATGAAAAAGTTGCATCTGTGAGAAAAAATAGATATCCTAACTTTTTTCGCCTTCTTGCAGAATCTAGGCACTCAGCAACCATTTCCCTAACTTCGTCAATGAACAAAGGGTCTAGTAGTCTTTCTCTGTGTACGCTTTCGTAATCAGGGACTAAAACTCTATCCAGCTGCACCAATGCCCGTGTTGCTCTATCTGCATCATGACTCCATAGAGCCGACCTCAAATCTTGCATGGGCATAACTTTTGAAGGCGGGAAATTTGAAACATTTTCCGGATTACTCATGAATGAATTTTATCAAAAACTCAGAAGTTAATCAAACTATAGGATTAAGTACCGCGTAGGGGAGTCGAACCCCTGATTCCCTGGCTGAAAACCAGGTGTCCTAGACCACTAGACGAACGCGGCGCACTCATATTATACTCTAAAACGGTAGCTTCAAACAAATTACCTAAGTCTTTTACGGATGCCATCAAGAATGTCTCTCGCGTTCTCTTGTCCGCCTAGACCAAACGCAATTCCTCCTGCTAGTGCCACCATGGCAACAATTCCGGTAAATAATATTCTAATTAAATCCGATGCTACTCCCAGTTGGTTTAAGACAGCCAGAATTACGAATCCATTAATTACCCATTGAGCAGATGTTGCAACCATATTGGCAGATTCTTTTGTAATTCCTTTAACGGAGGCAAGGATTACGTCATGCGCAAGTCGTGAAAGGACAAATCCAACAAGAGCAATTATTACTGCAACAAATACGTTTGGGAGATAGAATAACAATTCGTTAAGAAGTGTACCTATTCTGGGAAGTCTCCAAACATCAGCTGTTGGAATTAAGAATACGATTATTACAAACCACCTTGTAATTTCAGCCAAAATATTGCTCCATGTATAATTTTCTCGGAGCTCAGGGACTCCATATCTTTTTAGATATGTATCAATTCTTAGTGATTTTGCTGCGCTTAAAATTAACTGTTTTGCAATAGATCCAATTACGATTCCTATTAGAAGTATCAGAAGTCCTGCAATGAGTCCGGGAACAAAATTTACAACAGCTTGTATATTTGTATTAAGAGAGCTAATTAGGGCATTTCTCGTCTCTTCTAGCATTTTATCACCCCCTTTCATTAGAAACTCTTAACGAATTTATGAGTTTCTAGAGTATCTTATGTCCTTCAAAGCTTGCTCCGTGAGCCGTGTTCGAATAGAACTGAAAAGGCGAACGGCAAAAGCAGGAGGACCGTTTATATCTTAAAGGCAATATATTCCTTTATACTTAAGCTTGTCAAGTTTGCGCTCAAAATAGTATAATAGTTTTGTCCCGTTTAGGGCCGTTAGCTCAGTGGTAGAGCAGGAGCCTTTTAAGCTCTTGGTCGAGGGTTCGAATCCCCCACGGCTCACACTTCGGCAAGTCATTCGACCGTGAGTCCTTCGACGGTGAGCTCAGGACGTCGAACCCGCTCAGACCGAATCGGCTCAGTGCAAGCTGAGTTTTGGCGAAGTGCTGGGAGATGAGAAGTTTACCCTGAGCGGAGCCGAAGGAACTCCCCTACGCGGTACTGTAAGGCAGAAGACTCTATTCAGAGGTATTTCAGTTAAATTCCCTTCGCAAGCTTACTCTACCAAGTTTTAGTAAATAGTCTGTTTCTTCTGTGTCATTATTATTTATATACTTTTCCTGGAGCGCTCCTAAAATTTCCATTGCTAAAGCTGCTAGGGAGTAATCATATAACCATTTATGTTCTTCTGTAGTTAACCGCTTAAATTTTCCATATTCTTTTATAATAAGTTCGGATTTTTCTTTCAAATTGCTAGATTCATGCTCATCATACAAGAGATTAGTGATTATAACTGCAAGTTCTTGTATTCTTGGATACCAGTTAGCAATGGAGAAATCTAAAATATAAATATCACCATTATCAGACTTTAAAACATTGGTCTTTGTAAGATCTCCATGTACAAAACACTTCGGCAGTAAGTTAATGGGAATTATATTAAATCTCTTAATAACTCTTTCAATTAACGGTAAATCACTTCTGTCAATAAATTTTTTTGTATTATTAAAAATTCTTCCTATATTTGGTATAGCCCATGAATCAAAAATATAACTTGGTCGGTAACTAATACTGTTAATTTTAGCTGTCTGCTCAACAATTTTTTTAAGTTCGTTAGAATTAGGCTTACGATTTAACTCGTAAAGTGTTTTACCTTCAATATAATCCATTAAGACAAGTTTTAATCCACTAAAGTGTCTATCATAAAATATTATTTTCCCCAGTTGATTTTTGACTAAAAATGGGTGTTTAACACCGGCTTCTAAAACCTTTTGCATGATCTTTACATAACGGACTATGTTTTGTTGTGTTCTTTCTTTTTGAAAGATTTTTGCGAGAAACTTGCCTTTATTTGTTTTAACTATTACGTTGCAGTCACCATATCCTATATCAATCACCAAGTAATCCTGGACTTGGCCTATTTTAAAAAATTTACCTAGACGTTCGACTACAGGCTCTAAGCTTCCTGCATAATTAATTCTATTTAGTGAAGCTCTTTTTTTAGTAACGTTTTTCATAGAACGATTATAACAATCCATCTGAACTTGCTATCAATTTTTAGACATTTAGTGTACCAAAAAACTTGTTATACTAAAATCATGGACAATGATAGGAGCGCTGTTGGTAAAAAAATGGCCAATCTTGTTGCTACAAGCAAAGTTCCAACAGTATCTTCAACTACAACAGTTGGAGAAGCGGAAAAACTTCTCAGTACTGAAAAAATTGATCAGTATGACTCCGTAAATTATATATACATCCTGAATGAAAAAAATAACCTAAGAGGAATAGTTTCGATTAAGGAAATATTCAGAAACGCGAGTGATACACGACTGTCCGGCATAATGACAACTGATTTAATCACTGTGAGAGGTCATTCCCCGCAGGAGAAAGCTGCACTACTGGCCGTAAAAAACAACATAAAAGCTGTACCGGTAATTGATAAGGATGGTAAGTTTTTAGGTGTTATTACATCTGATACTATACTTAATATTTTACATGAGGAAAATGTTGAGGACATGCTCTACACTGCTGGAATCGGAAGACTTAACAATCCTGAGATTAAGCTAATTGATGCATCGGTATCAGACCACATAAAAGTAAGACTTCCATGGTTAATTGTTGGACTGATTGGCGGAATTTTTGCTGCAATAATTGTCAGCGGATTTGATTCTTTAATTAGGCAAATGATTTTGCTTACAGCTTTTTTACCTGCGGTTGTTTATATAGGAGATGCCGTAGGAGTTCAGTCGCAAACAATCATAATAAGAAGCCTTGTGCTTGATAAAAACCTCTCATTCATGAAATATATGTGGCGTGAGCTGGCCATAAGTATTTTGATTGGAGTTATTATTGGCGCTGCGGCGGGTGTTATATCCCAAATTTTTTGGGGAAACCTAACACTTGCCTTAATTATCTCAGTATCATTTATTCTTACGATTATTTTATCCTCTATTGTTGGGATTATCCTGCCCCTTGTATTTGACAGATTTAAGGTTGATCCTGCAATAGGATCGGGTCCTCTTGCTACTGTAATTCGGGATATATTAAGCATTGTTGTTTATTTTACTGTAGCTTCCTTTTTCTTAAGAAATTGGTAAGTGTATTACTAACTGCAAAAAAATCAAACTAACCTTGAATTTAGTCCCAGTATTTATATACGATAGATAGATGAAGAAAGAAATCATAGGCCTATCAGATATAGAGGCTGCTAAAAGACTCAAGGAATACGGTCCCAATGAAATAAAGGAAGTTTCAAAGACTTCTCCTTTTAGGATTCTTTTCAGGCAAATTAGAAAAAATTTTATTTTCTATCTTCTTTTGGCTGCTGCAATAATTTCTTTTGCCGTAGGAAAACAAATAACAGGTGCAGTTATATTGGGTGTTGTTTTTTTGGTTGTATCAACGGGGTTTATACAGGAATATAGAGCGGAAAAAGCAATAGCGGCTCTTAAAAAGATGATACTTCCCTTAACCGCTGTTGTAAGAAACGGGGAGGAGAAAGAGATTTCAACAACAGAGATAGTAGTTGGAGATATTCTTGTTCTAAGAAGCGGAGAAAAAATTCCCGCGGACTGCATACTAATTGAGGGGGAAGATGTAGAGGTTAATGAGGCTGTGCTTACCGGTGAGTCGGCTGATATAGAAAAACGGGAAGTTCTTTCCGAGGATAAATACGACAAGAAAAATATGTTGTATATGGGCTCTTTCCTCGTAAACGGAAAGTGTTTTGCCAAAGTTATTCATACCGGTATGGATACCAAATTCGGTCAAATAGCGGGACTTATTTCAACCGTAGAAAAAGAATTGCCGCTCCAAGATAAAGTTAACAGCATCTCAAAAGTTATGGTGGGAATTGCAATTTCTATTTCTTTAGCAACCGGCGCGATAATGCTTATGCGGGTTCCGTCATTATCCGCGGAACACATAACCGAGATACTCATACTTATTATTGCCCTTTCCGTTTCGGCCTTTCCTGAAGGTTTTCCTGTGGTTTTAATTACAACACTTGCCGTAGGAGCACAGCGCATGGCAAAACAAAACGCCATAGTAAACAGAATGTCTATAATTGAAACTCTTGGGGAAACCACCATTATCTGTACAGATAAAACAGGCACTCTCACAGTAGGAGAGATGACAGTAAGGAAAATTATTATTGATAAAGACATATATTTAGTGAGCGGCGTTGGATATAAATCTGAGGGCAGAATCGAAAAAAACAATAATAGTATTGACATTAAAAATGATAAATATTTGAGCCTTCTTATAAGAGCATCAATTTTATGCAATGACTCAAAGATAGAAAAGGAGAAAGACGGGGATGAATATAGCGTTTTGGGAAATCAAACTGAGGGTGCGCTTTTGATCCTTGGTATTAAGGCGGGAATTTTTGCCGACAGCTTTAATGCAGAAAGGAAACAAGAAACACCGTTTAGCCCTGAGAGGAAAATGATGTCGGTTCTGATAAAAGAAGGGAGCGGAAATTTTGTTTACGCAAAAGGAGCAACAGAAATAATTATCGGCAAATGCAAAAAAACTATTGAAAATGGCCAAGAGGTAGGACTTACCGAAGAAAGGAAAAAAGATATCCTTAGAATTAACTCGCAACTTTCGGAAAAAGCATTGAGAACGCTTGCAATAGCGTACAAACCAAATGATGGCAGTGCCACCGACTATTCGGAAGAAAATCTTGTTTTCTTAGGAATTGTGGCACTTGAAGATCCCCCCAGAGATGAAATAAAAGAATCAATAGATATCTGCAGAAAAGCGCAAATAAAAGTAAAAATGATTACCGGTGATAGTAGTGAGACAGCTGAGGCCATAGGAAAACAGGTGGATATCACGGGAAACATATTAACCGGAGAGCAAATTGATAAGATGTCGGATGAGGAATTGAAATCCGCGGTTTTGGATACGGCCATATTTGCAAGAGTGAATCCGGAACATAAGCTAAGACTTGTCCGCTCTCTTAAGAAAAACGGGGAAATAGTAACTATGACAGGAGACGGGGTTAATGATGCCCCAGCGCTAAAGGAGGCTCATATAGGCGTTGCAATGGGTAAAAACGGAACAGATGTGACAAGATCTGTTGCCGACCTAACGCTCAAAGATGATAATTTCGCAACCATAGTAAGCGCCATAAGAGAAGGCAGGACTATATTTAATAACATAAGAAAATTTGTGACCTATCAGCTTTGTGATAATTTTGCGGAGCTGAGTATAATCTTTGTCGGAGTTCTCCTCTCTCCTATTCTTGGTTGGGAGGTGCCGGTCCTTCTTGCGCTTCAGATATTATTTTTAAATTTAGTTACAGACAATATGCCGGCTATCACCCTGGGGCTAAACCCGTCTTCGGGGGATATTATGACTTACCCTCCCAGAAAAAGATCGTCAATTCTTAATAAGCTCCATATTGGAGTAATCATTTTTTTAGGAAGCTTTATGGCAGTCTCGGCGCTTTTGGTTTATTACATAACTTTTAATATTTTTGGCCAGAGTACCGATGTTGCAAGAACCTCAGCCCTGGTTACCATAATACTTCTTGAGGTTGTGAACGCATACAGCTTCCGCTCTTTCAGAAAAAGAGTCCTTACGCGTTCGCTTTTCATAAATAAATACCTTTTTATAGCATCAATTTTATCCATCTCCGCCACAATTTTAATACTTTATACTCCGGCAAGGACTGTATTTTCCACTGCTCCTTTATCTCCAGCCTTATGGTTGTTGCCGCTTTTTTCTGCATTTATAATACTTCTTATACAGGATATATTTAAGTCACTTCCCAGCGAAAAAGTAAAATCCTTCATAAAAGCATTATCTGCTTAATATTGGAGAAAAATTCCTGCAGTATCCTTGCGAGTAAGCGACCTAATTAAAACTTGTGGCTTTGACTTTCCTCGTTGTATACTCACTACATTGTGGTAGAAAAGCTTAAAAAGATTCCTCGTCTGTGGAAAATTTTCTTTCTATTGCTCTTTATAATCCTATTTTTGACACCAAGCAAGGGGTAATTTTTTATATGCCGATCTTACTTATTGCCTTCTTAGGATTATTTTTATATAGAAAACGTTTTAAGCTTTTTGGCAATATATTTATTACAATTTTTCTATTAAATTTTCTTCTAATATCAAGCTATGATGCCTGGAATGCGGCAGGATATACTATCAGGTATTTTGTCAGCAGTCTCCCGATACTCGTTTTTGGTCTGGCGGAAGTTGTTTTATATCTTCGAAAAAAGTTTACTTACCAATTTATTTACTTGGTTTCGGGATCATTTATAGCTCATCAATTCTTAGCAATTGCTGCCTTCAAACTTTTCTGGCAAGATCCGACATATGTTGGGGCCCAGCTTTCAAGATCCGGACAGTTTAAAATCTTTATTTTGCAAACTTTAGAGCAAGTGTTCTCAAGTTTCTTGATTAACTACTTCCACTTCCAAAACGCAAGTAGTGCTACAACAAAAAGTACAACACCTATAATTCTATGAATGGTGTGGTTATAAAACCCTAAGCTTTCATGGCTTAACGGAAATGGGGAAGTGTGAAACAAAAGAAAGTAAAATCCCAAAAGTACTAAAATTACAACAAGAGCGATTTTAATATTTATCACCCCCTAACCTAATAAAACTATAGCACAAAACAAGTTAAGCAGCTTTAGGAAGCTTGTACTCTTGGAAAGGAACCATTACAGTCTCTCCTCTAACGTCCTCTTCAAGTCTTTCTTCCGTAGTGCCATCGCGCCTTCTAATTCTTACTAAGACATTTTCTCCTTTATTGAGCGCTTCTTCTAATTCTCCTCCTGTTGCGCTTCCTTTCTGTTCAATTACTGCTGATACTCTTCTTAATCCTCTCGGGTCTTCGGATACCATCTGTCTTCCTGTTGCTTTTGCAGCACCAATATTGACTCCCTTATAAGAGGCGAGTCTTAAATCATGCCCACATCCTTCGAGTCCTAGGGCAGCAGGTCCTACTGCAGCTACCCCATCAAAATCATAAGGCTCTGTTTTCCCCAAGTATCCGGGCCCAGGGATTCTACTTGCCTGTTTTACCCCAACTCCTCTTTTAATAGCTAAAAATGCATGAACTCCTTCATGGAAAGCAACGCTACTGATGCAAACTCTCTCATAAGGATCTTTGGTCTCTGTATCGATCTCAGAACCATCGGAAGCATAATGATGCCCATTCAAAGGTACTTCAAGATGTCTTAATCTTTCCATAAATTCCCAAACATTTTATTTCTAAATTTGATTTTTTACCCGACACAATCCTGACAATTTTATTTACTGCTGGCTTATGCATAGAATCAACAAAAGCGGATTTTTGGACGAGATTGAGAAATTTATAAAAAACTTAGGATAGTCCTGGGGTGTAAAGGATAATCCACACCCGGGGTGGAAATACGGGGTGGAAATAAGTTTACATCTCAGGGTATTTATTAAAAAGTAGCTTCCCACATGGAAAGTGGGAACTCGGTTACCTTAAAAATCTGTCATATAAAACAAATAGACTGAAGCCTCCGTAAAAGAGTAGGGCGAGAGACATTGCGCTGATGCGAACAAAACTCGGCCTGACGGGCTTTTCAAGGCTAGTTAGGTTTAAAAAGAGAGTCAAGCCTATGTGGGCAAACATGGCAATTGCGTTTAAGACTGCTGCGGTCACAAGAAGAGCTAAGGGTTCTGTAAAGCCTAGAAGAAGAACAACAATTCCTGCAGCAATTTGAAACCAAAGAACAAAATAATACATCTTTGGAATATGAACTTCTGATAATTTTGAGTGGGCGGCTATGACGATATTTTCTGAAAGAATTCTACTT
Organism: Candidatus Levyibacteriota bacterium; assembly: GCA_016186625.1. GTDB lineage: Bacteria > Patescibacteriota > Microgenomatia > Levybacterales > UBA12049 > 2-01-FULL-39-10-A. The sequence continues at coordinate 173,578 of JACPLG010000008.1, read as the reverse complement.
GTTGCATCAAAAACAGTAAGCTGTGTTCCAAAAAGCATTAGTCCGCCAATAATAAGAAAAAAAGTCCCTGCAATTGGAAATAACCTCTCTCCTATAACTCTCCCTTCATTTAAAACAAATGAAATTCCTTGCTCATTTCCCGCAAGGCCAAAAACAGTCGAGTAGGAAAGGAGTGTTAAAAACAATATCGTAATTGTTCCCATAAACCAAAAAATTATGAAGTGTTCTATATTTATGTTTTTCCACCACCTTTTAAATTCTGAAAGATTTGAACTGTTCATTTCAAACTTTGTTCCGGTAAGTGATACGCTTTCTTTCTTTCCGGTAAATAAACTTGTGATTCTCCCTGAGTATTTACCCATTCCGTATCCTTTTTCTCTTACATAAAAAGACTGGGCAAGATTAAGATTTCCCCCTGCTCCGGCGTAAGCAAAAGCGGCCAGAAATGAGGCCATAATTATTCCCTCGGGAAAAAGGAAATAACCGTTTCCGATCCCGACAGCCCCTTTGGCAAGATCCACAAAATCATTTTTTTGGGCAAGAACTAAAGACAATGCAAGAATACTAGGAATTCCTATTGCCACTAAAATTTTTTGAAATGATTCAACAGTTTTATACAAAATTGGGCCAAATGAAAGAATGATGCCTATCAGAACAAGAAGCATTATTGTCAGATTTGTCGTTTCAGAAACTCCAACAGCACCTCCAAATAATTTTGCAGAAGATGCTATAATGCCCGGCCAAATCCAGGGAATAAAAGTTGATAAGAGAAACCAAAAAGGAATCCATCTAAGCTTTCTGGCAAGTCCAACAAAAACACTTTCCCCGTGTACCAAAGTATAGCGCTCGATCTCCATGTTCATGAAGAATTGGAAAGTCACTCCAAGAATCGCCGCCCAAATGATTCCCAGACCGTAATTTGCACTTAGATACGGCCAGAGAATTACCTCCCCGCTTCCAAGCCCAAGGCCTAGGAATATGAAGCTAGGACCGATTAACTTTTTGAATGGTGGAGCGGAAGGAAGTGATTGGACTTCAAGAGGTTTTAGCGCCATACTTTAGTATGACATTAATTTTGGTTATTTTTCAAGGTCGATTAAAAAAACTTCGGAGCATTTGTCATGCAGAAATTATCTCTTCCAATTTTGACAGGAGCGAAGAATAATCAATCTGGGCAACTCCAATTGAAGAATCAGCTGCTCCATAATAAACAAATAGTCTGTCGTCAAGTAATGCGCTTCCGCAGGAAAATACCGCATCCGGGCGGACTCCTTCTTTTTCATACTTAAGTTTTGGCTCCAGGACCGGGTTGTCCAATCTAAGAATTATTTTTGTTGGGTCTTTCTTGTCCAAAACCATAATGCCAAGCCTGTATTTTTTATCATGCGCAGATATTCCATGGTATAAAAGAAGCCAGCCAAGTTTTGTTTTTATGGGAGGTCCCCCGATTCCCACTTTTTCACTGTCCCATTTATCTTTTCTTGGCTCACAAAGCGGCTTTCCTCCCAACCATTTATCTCCGGAAAAATCCGATAATTTATCAACAAAATCAATCCAAATTCTAACATCAAGCCTATGTAAGATTGCAAATTTCCCTTTTAACTTCTGCGGAAAAAGCGCCGCATTTTTGTCCATAACACTTGGGTCTGAAATCGGAACAGGAGTTTTCCATGTCCAATTTCTATTTGTAAAATCGGAAACAGGAATGCTAGTGAATGCTACTTTTGAAGACTTTCCGTCATAAGCAGTGTAAAACATATAGATCATGTCATCGATTTGTGTAATACGAGGATCCTCACAGCCAAATGCACCCTGATCGTTTTTTTCAAAAAAAGCCCTTGGGGAATATATAGGATCAGTGAGCCTTTCATCTATATGAAATCCGTCTTGTGTTGTTGCGAGTCCTATTTTGGACACAAAATCATTGTTCATCGCACGATAAAAAAGGTAAATTTTTCCATCTTTTTCATAAACACCGGGATTTAAAACTGCTTTTTCTTCCCATTCATGATTTTCTATATGAGTTAAAATTGGGTTCCCATCAAACCTGACAAGATGGAGGCCGGAGTGTACGCTTACAATTGGAATTTGCAAAGCTCCTAATAACGTCTGGTTTATCAGCTCTTTGATGGAGATATCGGCACTGCAAACTGTTGTGTCAGATGCACCATAATATAGCCTGAGTCTGTCATCCTTAACTACTCCGCCTGATGGGAAAATAATATCCGGGATTAATCCATATTTTTCATAATAAGCCTCAGGAACCATAAAGGGACCATTTGTTTTACCAAGTATTAAAAGGGGATTGTCCTGATCAAGAAGAACCGACTCTAAGCCGAAAACTTTATTTTGGGTAAAGTAGTTTTGTATATATGAATACACTAACACCCATCCTTTATCAGTTTTTATAGGATTAAGACCCACCTCAACCTGATCTTGTGATCGTCTTTGTAATGGCAGCGTATAATTAGCAATGTTTTGGTACCAATCAGTCCAGAAAGATTTATCCCAAAGGTTTGAAATCTCATCAAATTGCGCTATTGCTATTTTTGCAGGAGGATTATCTGTGTCTGCAGTTAATATTGCGACGTATTTACCGTTTAACTTCTGCGGAAAAAGTGTCATTGCTTTTGCATTAAAAGGAGTTACAAGATGTCTCTCCGTAATTTTTGAGAAATCATGCGTGAGCGCAACCCCAATTTTTATTCCTGAAGGTGATGGGGGATTAGTTGAAATTGCTGTATAAAAAATAAAATATGTATCCTCCAACATCTCAACTCTTGGGTCTTCACAACCAAATCTTTCCCAATCGTACTGCGGAGTGAGTAACTGGGACCTATTATCAAACGTGAGTCCGTTAGTACTTGTTGCGTGTCCAATAGAAGAAACTCTTAAATATTCACTCTGCCATTCTTTTGGCTCTGAAATAGCTCTATAAAGCATATGGTAAATTCCGTCTTTTTTAATAACGCTTGCGTTATAAACGGCGTAGGACTCCCAAAGATTATCTTTGCTGGGAACTAGAATCGGATTGCCACCATATCGTTTTACTGAAATCATTAGTTAAGGAAAAACTCACGCATCTTATGATTTCTTTCTGCTTTTAGGGTGTTTAGAAAAGAATCAAATGGCGCTGTTGCAACGCAAATGTATGTATCTGCCCCACCGTAGTAAACGTGAAGTTTCCTATCAATCAATGCTGCTCCGCACGGATAAACCACTCCGGATTTATATCCCTCATTTTCATACCAGTTAGTAGGACTTATCAGAGGTTGGCTTGACCTACAAATAACTTTCGTAGGATCAAGAAGATCCAGGATCATTGCGCCGATCTGATACTGGTGGCTCTTGGCATCGTCAACGGCGTGGTAAATAAGGAGCCACCCTTCTTTTGTTTTTATGGGAGGCGGACCTGCGCCAATTTTCCTACTGTCCCATCCAAAGCTTCTTGGCGAAATTTTAAACTCACCCTTAAGGAACGTTTGTCCGTCAAAATCAAGACTATCCACAAAGTCAATTAGTATATCCGGAAAAATTCTATGCATAATTACATACTTTCCGCGGATTTTCTCTGGGAAAATAACTGCATTTTTATCAATAACTCCGGGTTTTGAAATTATAACGGGAGGTGACCAATTCCAGGACTCTGTTATGAAATCGTCATAGGCGATTGAAGATAGTCCGACACGAGGCTGAGACCATCCATCGTATGCAACGTAAGTAAGGTATACTTTATCACCGATCTTCGTAAGCCTTGGGTCTTCGCATCCTCCTGCTCCCGGTCCTGATGTAAATTGAGAATTTGGATTAAACATAACTTCCTGTCCTTCAAATGAAGATCTGGGAACATAGGCGGGAAGATTGCTTTTTGAATTAATAGTGATGCCGTCATCGCTTGTTGCGTGTCCAAAGACAGACCGCCAGTTGGATCCAACAGCTCTATACATAAGATGAAGTTTTTTTTTATCTTCGTCATAGTAAGCTGCCGGATTAAATACAGCCAATGACTCCCAGCCGTTTTTGGGATCAGGTGAAAGGATAGGATTATGGGCTGACTTCTGCAGATTGGCGGCTATGATATTTTTGGGATAATCAAAAACTATTTGTTCAAGAAGCGGATGGCGGAAGCTGTAAATTTTCTCTTTTCCTCTCCAAAAAGAATAAATCTTGTTTTTGATCTCCAGTACTGCAATTGGCGAAACTATTTGATCAACTAGATCCATTGGGATATTCCATATTGGATAATAAAGTCTAAACTCTGTCCTTCTTGGGTCTTGTTTTGAAAACAGAGCAACTGAAAGACTGAAATGATCTATACCGTTTATGCTAATGTTTGAGGCGTATGGAACAAATAACAAGTCTTTTCCATTAAATACTCCCAGAATATCAAGTAAATTTCTTGATTTGCTTCGAGGATCATAAATTGGGTCATCATAAAGCGTCCAGGTCGAATCTTGGGAAAATCCAACGTGGAGGGCATCATCCGACCAATATATAACTTTTCCCCCTTCAAATTCGTACTCCGGGACAACGTATGCGCTTTTTAAATTTTTTAAAAGTTTTTTACCAAGAGCCCAAATAAATCCGTCTTTTGACTTAGCAACGTAAAAATTATTCTCAAATCCAATCACTCCCATAAAAGTCTTATTAAAGGAAGAGATGGATAAAAAATCAATTCCAGATAAATCTTCTTTATTTTCGACCAAATTCTGAATGACGATTTTTTTGTTTATTTTTTGAAATTTATTTTCCGAAATCTCCTGATAAATATTGATTTGTCCGTTTTCTTTTTTGAAGTGATAAGTACTGCCTGATATTCCAACAACTGTCAAAAGCTTTGAAATCGATTTGTTTCTCACCAAAATAAGATCCACTTACCTAATTAAGCAGATTTTTTATCCTGATATCAGCATCTCAGCTAAACCTATGTCTTGTCAATATGTATCTATTGAGGCTGATTATTTTCTCACAAAAACCGCGGAGTAACTATCTTCATGTAGCGCCATTACAAGAATAGTATTGCATACATAGGCTTTTAGCAATACTTTAATTTTCAGGAATTATGAGTTTTTTGGGAAGAGTAATTTCTTTCGGATTCTTGCGAACAAAAACTGCAGAAATCGGATCCTCATAGAGCCAGCGCCATTTTCCTTCTGCTGTTAAGCTCTTAAGTCTTTTAAACATTGGTTTTTGTTTGAGTACTAGTACAACATCGTACTTTGATTTATCTATGCTTTCCCAATCCGTCACATTTGTGTAATACTCTGCAAAAGCGCTATAACCCTCTTCATCTTTCCAGGCAACCATTCTGCCATCTACGCTTGGCATAACGTCCGGAAAATTCCAGATCATCCAGCCGCCCCAGCTATATGGTGTGGAAAGATTGGTTGTCAGATTGTTTTTTGATAAAAAAAGAACAGCATTGTACGAGCATAGATTTGATTGGGTTTGGCAATATGTTTGCCAATTCATTGTCTGATAATTTTTAATCGGTTCTTTTGTTGATATAACAATAAGAAGAAAAATAATTGAAACTCCTCCTGCTATAAAAAATTGTTTCGATTTTGAGTTAGGTTTAAAGAAGCCGGAGATTCCAACAAGTATTGGAAAGGAAATATAGTACATTGACCATGCATAACGTCTCTCATAAAATGAGAGTAGAATAAATAAAATTATGAGCCCCACAACAGGAAGTTTTTCCTTTCCTAGTCTTCCGGTAAAAAATAAAATTAAAACAGATGCTAAAAATAAATTGACAAAAATTATAAGATTCCACCATTGGCGCGACATATCAACAAATGGTGCCCACTCTGCAATGTATTTTAACCAAGGGTTTCCGAAATGGCGGAAAGTCTCAAGATAAACCCCGTAACCAAACGGATTAATAAGAGTCGCAATTACAACTCCAGTTATGACAATTGACTCAAATTTAAAAGCAAGAATTGCTTTTCTTATTTCAAATTTCTTATAAATTTCGACAATTTTTTTAAGAAAAACATATCCGCCAAGAAGTGTCAGGCCTAAAATGAACCCGCCGTGGAAATTTGCCCAGATTAAAAACAACGGAATTGTAAGAAAGAGATATTTTGGATTCTTGTTATAAAGAGAAATGATGTAAAAGAGAAGTGCTGTAAAAAGATAAGACATTTGCTGTGATCTGAAAGAGATGGCATTTACATTACTAACAATGAATAAGACAATTGGGAAAATGAATGCTTTGTCCCAAAAAGAAAGATTGAATGCCTTAGACACAAATATAAAAGTCAGGGTAACAATTGCAGCTCCCAACAAGGTTACTCCTAAAAATCCCCAAAGATTATATGCTAGAAAAACGAGAACATCTGATGCCCATGAATGATTAACCCACTTGTAATCCGGCATCATGGTTGCAAAAATGTTATCCCTAAGTACCCCGCCAGTCCTGACAAAATATTCTCCGTATTTTAAATGCCATCCCAGATCAGGATCAGTTGGTCTATAAAGTGAAGCAAAAAAAACGGCAACAAAAGGGAGCACTTCAATAATATTTCTAAGCACCTTAATATTTAGAATGTTCATAGGCAAAGCATTATAACATGAAGTTGCCTAAGGAATATATTTATCTAATATCAACTGTATATTTCTACCTCTTGACAGGATAGAATTGCTAGTGTTAATATCACATTCACTTACATTTGCTTCTGTCCGTCAGGAGTTTTTTTTTGAAATGATTGACAATATAAATTTAAGATCTGATTTTTCTAACAGATTTCGATATGCTACTTCAAGAATAAGAAAACCCTCTTTTAACTCAAACGGACTTAATCGTCCAAAGAATCTAGGACCTGTTATTTTAATTATCATTCTTTTGGCTGTTGCTTTTTATGCAGGAGGAAGATTTTTTCCGCAAGGCGGCACTATTTCCTTAGATGAGCGCGCAAATGCACCAAAGCCCATAGCAACTCAAACGCTAAATAAAAAGTTTGAATTTCCGCTTAGAGATTCTGAAGGAAAAGAAGTAAGCAGAATTGAATATGTGGTTGAGAATGCAAATATTCAAGATGCATTTATCTATCAAGGAAAATTGGCCAGAGCCGTAAAAGGAAGAACATTTCTAATCCTGAACCTTAAGATTACAAATCCTTATAGACAATCTATTGAAATAAATGCAAAAGACTATATTAGAGTTAGATTAAATAATTCAGCGGAACAACTCGCTCCTGAGATTCACAATGATCCGGTTGAAATTCAGGCAAATTCAACAAAATATACAAGGATTGGTCTTCCAATTAATGATTCGGACAAAAATATAATATTAATGGTTGGAGAAATAACAGGAAGAAAAGATGCGGTAAAGCTAACTCTTGAAAGGTAAGAATTTACATAATTCTTGCTTCTTTCAAGCATTTTTCTTGTTTACTTTTACTGCTTATAAGTTTTAATATATAGCTCATATAGGACATCCTATATGAGAATTGTTAAAGCTGCCATAAAAAATATGAATGTAAGCGAAGTCAATGCCGATGCATTAAAAGAAATCCTAAAAGCACTTGGTGGTATTAAATACGGCAGTGTTGAAATAATAGTACAGGACGGACATATAACTCAAATCTCTACTAGAATAATCAAAAAAACAAAGGTTTCTTTAAAAGAAAATAAAAAAATTGCAGGGTTAGTTCTTAGAAAAGGAAGCGGATCTGGGATAAACTTAAATTTTAAGTATTGACAATTGCTTATTTAGTGTTATATCGTAGGGTGTAGAACTAGATGGCTGACCGCAAACGGAGGCTTTTTCTTGTCCTAGTAGTATGGACGAGGAATGGCCTCCGTTTTTGTTTTAGACGAGAGTTTAGGACGTGCGGAAAAAAGTGCTGTCGCCTCAGGCGACGAATAAATCTCCAAATTCTGGAGAAATAAATAAAAGAGAGGGGGTGAATTACTTAATGTTAGATTTAAAAACAAAACTAGCTACAGGAATCGCAACCGGAGCAGTACTTGCTAATGCGCTTTTGCCATTAGCTTTTGCCGAAACCACCATTATCATAAACGGTAATGGGTCTAACTCTAACAATGATGCAGTCGTAAATCTTAATAGAGATGTTAATGTAGACCAAAATAACGACGCCAATGTTAGAAATAATGTCAACGTTGATGCCGACACAGGTAACAACGATGCCAACAATAACACTGGTAACGGAGAGGTCTCAATTGAGACTGGAAACGCGAAGGCAGATGTTAGCGTTAACAACACCCTTAATGGAAACTGGGCAAGCGTTGATTGTTGCGATAACGGCAACACTGAGGTCAAAATCAGCAATAACGGATCAAATTCTGATAATACCGTTAATCTTAACTCAAACAACGACATAAACATTGATCAGAATAATGACGCATACGTTCGCAATAACGTAAATGTTGATCTTGACACAGGAAGAAACGACGCCAACGGTAATACAGGAGACGGAGGAGTTTCTATCAAAACCGGGAATGCGAAGGGCAATGTTTCTCTTAACACCGTAGCCAACTTCAATCACGCAGTGGTTGGAGGAAACAACGGAGGAGGAGGGTCATTAAGCCTCTGGATAACCGGAAACGGCTCCAACTCAGACAACGACATAATCGCAAATCTTAAAAGCGATATTGATATTGATCAAGACAATGACGCGGATGTTAGAAATTACGTTGATGTTGACTTAGATACAGGAAACAACGACGCTAACAATAACACCGGAGACGGTGACGTTGTCATAGACACCGGAGATGCTGAAGCAAACGTTAATGTTGACACATGGGTTAACTTTAATCACGCTGCAGCAGATTGCGGATGTCTATTTGGAGACCTAACCGTTAAGGTTGACGGGAATGGGTCCAACTCCGATAACACTGTTAATGTCAATCTAAATTCTGACCTGGATGTAGATCAAGATAATGATGCTGACGTTAATAATGACGTAAACGTTGATGCAGACACAGGCAAAAACGATGCCGAGGATAACACGTCCGGCGGTGATGGAGATCCATCCATCGAAACCGGCGATTCCGAGACAAATGTTGACGTATCCACATCAGGAAATGTCAATGTTTTCGGAGAAGACTCTGACTTTGAACTACCAGATTTCGATTTCGATTTCGACTTTAGTTTCAACTTTAGTCTTTCGGATCTGTTAGCCTTGTTAGGTCTTTAATCTTTTATGGAGTAGGGTGTCTTGTTAGCACTTGCAAGATACCCTACCCGAAAAGATAAATTTAAAACTTATAACTTAAAATTTAAACATTAAATTTCAGATTAGAGGTTTTAAATAAATGAGGAAGATAAAAAAAATTGTATCAATAGTTCTAATTACAGTCCTTTTTCTAAACCTTGGTATATTTGGTTCATCTTATGTCTTGGCCCAAGAAGCACAACAGGCCCAAAGTGGACAACAGGCCCAAAGTGGACAATCGGCCAGTCAAGCTATAAGCAGTAACCCTGAGCCAACAAGCCAATCTGTTGATACAACACAAAACCAAACGATCCAGGAGATAAGTCCCACGTCTTCGGAGAATACAACAAGCACCCAGCCACAGAACCAGACAGGAACCAATTATGATGGCAATACTGGCGACACTACTGTTGATACAGGAACGGCAACAAGCGATGGAAATATCCTGACAAACGCAAATACAAATGTTGCTACAACTAATCCATGCTGCAATGGGACTGGAACAGGATCTAGCCCCGCAGTCTCAGTTGTGAATTCGGAGAACGGATCAAATTCCAACAACAGCGGCTCGGCTACACTCGCCCAGAACAATAATACTAATCAGAATAACAGCGCAAATATCAATAATGATTTGACAGGCGCTGCAGTAAGCGGACAGAACTCAGCATCAAATAATACTGGAGGAAATTCTACAATAAATACAGGAGATGCTAATACGTCGGGAACAATAATTACAGCTGCAAATACAAATGTTGCTGGCGTTGCAGTCTCTGAGTTTAATATAGTAGATGACCACATTGGAGATTATCTACTTGATTATGGGGCAAGTTGTATTTTAGGCTGCGGAGTATTTGAAGCATCAAACATTGGGAATGGCTCAAACTCGGATAACAGCGCGAATATAGACTCCACTGTTAATAATGATACTAATCAAACAAATTATGGCACAGTAATTAACAACATGGATCTTTTGGCAAATTCTGGTGATAATACCGCCAGCGGAAATACCGGTGGTGATTCCTCAATCACAACAGGTGATGCTAACGTAGCTGCTAACTTATTAACATTCCTCAACAATAATCTTTCTGGAAATGTAGTATATGGCGTAGTAAACATTTTCGGAAACTTGGTAGGAGATATTATTCTTCCCGAGGGCGTTTTTGGAACAATTTGCCCGGTTTGCGGGAATATTAGCCTGGCCAACATAGGGAATGGAAGTAATTCCGATAATAATGCTAATGTTGCCCAGAATATTAATGACACTATAAATCAATTTAATACGGCAAATATTGATAATCATCTCACTATTGATGCAACCACAGGAGACAACTCAACAAGCGGAAATACCGGAGGAAGCAGTACTATTAGCACAGGGAATGTAAAAATTGATGCCAATCTTCTTAATATTGCAAATATGAATCTTCTAGGTGGAAATATGTGGCTGGTCATCATAAACGAGGCAGGAAATTGGGTTGGAAAACTCTTTGGAGCACCGGCCGGATCTCTTTATGCAGGATCTGACGGAACACAGTTTAGCGAAGACGTGTTTGGAGCAATTACAGTCACAAATGAGGGAAATGGGACAGGATCAACAAATAATGGCACTGTTAGCTCCGAAGTCAACAATAATACCAATCAAACCAACACCGCAAATGTGGTAAATAATGTCAATCTTTCGGCAAACACCGGAGGAAATAGCGCAAATGACAATACAGGAGGCAGCTCCTCAATTACAACAGGAGATGCGGGAGTTATAGCCAATATTGTAAACTTTGTGAATAACAATATAGTTGGCGGAAAATTACTTGTAACAATGGTTAATGTCTTTGGGAGTTGGGCTGGTGATTTCCTGACTCCCGGGGCTCACAAAGATTCGGGAGAAGTGCTTGCCCAAGGAGGTCCGCAAACCAGTAATAGCTCCTCTGGCAATAACTCGTCTGATAATAACGGTGGGGGTTGGGTATCCGCAAATTCAAATAACACTAATACGGCGGTTGCGGGAAGTAGCAATGTCATTGCGGCTGCGGGACCATTCTCTTATCCAAGTTTCTCTTTTGGGCCGTCAAGTGACGAAAACCTAAGTGTTCCAGCCGAACTTATTGCAGGAACACAAAATACTAACCTTGGGATCCTGGCAGATAAAGATAAAACCAGAATTAATTTGGCCTGGTTGCTGTTAGCAACACCCGTCTTAGCATTAATAATACTTATTAGAAGAGGGTTGAAAATTATAAGAGCAAGAGAAAGTAGTAAGTTTTAACACAAAGTTCTTACACTCTTTTGCCAGTAATTCAAAAAATAATAAATAATAGTAGAATTACAGGTGTCCACTAGTCTGCCTCAGGGTGAACATCCATAAAAAATGACAAGGAAAATTTTAATTATATGCTTGGCTCTTCTGCCGACTTTGTTCACAACAGCTTTAGCAAATGCTGATGAGATTACTGTTTCTGGAAACGGAAGCGACTCGCAAAGCAATGTCTCAGTTAATAATACATCCACAACCGCTCTTAATCAGAACAATGAAGCAGACGTTAATAACAACGTAGATATTAATGCCGATACCGGCAACAATAAAGCAAATGATAACACAGGTGGAAATACGGCAATTACCACTGGAGATGCTTCGGTAAATTCCTCAATCGACAATTCGAATATCAATAACTCCGTAGCTTCAAATGTTTGCTGTGCCCCGGGGACAAATATCAGCGTGTCAGGAAATGGATCAGGCTCACAGAACTCTGTCAGCTCAACCCAAAACAATCAAGTTACAATTAATATCAATCAAAATGCCAATATCTCAAATTATGTTAACGGGTATGTCAATACAGGTAACAACCAGGCAAATGGAAACACAGGAGGAAATGTCTCAATTTCAACTGGAAGCATTTATGCAACGGACACTATTAAAAATAAATGGATCAACATATCCAGTCTTAGAATAGCAGACGGTGGCCAAAGTGTTTTTCTAAAAGTCGATGGCAATGGCTCGGACTCTGTAAACACTATAAATCTAAACATAGATAGCTTGATTGATATCTCGGTTAATAACTCCGCTACTATTGTAAATAACAGTAATTGGGACCTAAACACAGGCGGAAATCGCGCAAATGACAATAGCGGAGGAAGCGTCTCAATAACAACCGGTGATATAATTTTTGAATCAGTAATTGAAAATGGCCCGATAAATGTAACTTTAGTTGACGTTGAGTGCTGTGAAAAAGAAAAAGAAAAAGAAATTCCTCCGGGCGCAGCTCCACCCCAGGTTCCCACTCAAAATGGAGCAAATGGCGCAGGTAATGGCGTTGGAAAAGCAGGGGAAGTGCTTGCCGCTGCAATTAGTCCCGGTGATATTCTTCCGGTAACCGGCGGCTTATGGACAATACTTATGATAATAGGAAGCATAATGATGTTCTTCTTTGGGTGGTACCTGCGGTTGCGATCAGGAAGATCCCCAAATTTTCTTGTGGCAGCTTAACTAAATTATCCCGGTTTTACAATCGGGATTTTTTATATAATACAACCCATGAAAACAAAAACCAAGCCATTATCCTATCACGTTGGAAACTTATTTATAGTTTTGTCTTTGCTCATTCTTTTCCTGATAGGTTACCCTATAATTTCAATTTATTTGCTTCCTAAAACTATTAAAAGTGAGGCTGAGCTTAAAGGAAGTTATCTTACTGTCTCTAAGATAAAGGCGCAGGCTCCAATCATTTTTGGAGTTGATCCATTTAATGAAGGAGAATATAAAAAAGCTCTTAAAAGGGGAGTTGCTCATGCAAAAGGAACACCTCTTCCAGGAGAAAGGGGAAGTGTATTTATTTTTGCCCATTCCTCCGGAAATCCAATAGAAATAGCAAGCTATAATACAATTTTCTTTAGACTTGGTGAACTTGAGAAAGGGGATGAGGTAGAAATTAAAAAAGACGGAAAAATTTATAGATACGCTGTTGTTGACAAAAAAAATGTTTGGCCTAATGAGGTAAGATACTTAACGGAGCAAACAAAAGACCAGCTGATTCTCCAAACCTGCTGGCCAGTGGGGACAACTCTTAAAAGGTTATTAGTTTTTGCAGAGGCCATAAGTTAGAGTTCGCAGCTTATCTCTGTTTCGGCATCGCAGGTATCAGTGCCCCCGCCTCCATGAGCAAAGTCATTTCCTGCACCTCCTATCAAGTTATCCTGTCCTGAGTTACCCCGCATTGTGTCTGCTCCGTCTTGACCTTCAAGTAAATCATTTCCAGCCCCTCCTCTCAAATCATCCGGTCCGTCTCCTCCCTCAAGATGGTCATTTCCAGGACCTCCTTCCAAAACGTCTGCATCATCTCCTCCTATCAGGTGATCGTTCCCCGTTCCGCCACTGATTTTATCTGCTCCCTCTCCTCCAAACATAGTATCGTCTCCTCCTTGCCCATAAATTGAATCTGCGCCTTCATTTCCAAAAATAACATCATTCCCGGGACCCCCAAAAATAGAATTCTCTGCTCCAGGACCACCGATTATGCAGTCGTGCCCGCCCATACCATAAATTATGTCCGCTCCCTCAAGTCCCAGAATTAGATCATTTCCCGGCGTTCCTCTGATAGTTTCTGCTTTCTCAGTTCCAATTATGGGATTTGGTAAAAGATCAATGCCCTCACACCCCTGGATTGGAATTGAGATACCTATAATAAGATCAAATACAACTCTTGCTCCCTGATATTCATTTCCAGATCCTTCTGGAAAAGTAGCTTTAAAGTTATATGTAGTTGTATCTCCGGAACTTAGTGTTGAAAGAAAAAGTCCATTTGGTCCAGCGGACTCATCAAAAAACTGCTGCAAGGTTTTAGGACCAGTAGAACTTCCTGTTCCGTAAATAGGCGAACCATTCTCTGAAATTACAAAATCTAAAATCCCGGAAAAACTTGCAATTTCCTCAGTCTTAACGCCTCTTACTCCAACGTCTCTTGATGAAGAAGCACCGTTAATAACATCAACATTTCTATCCTCCATGTCCCCGGGAAGCATATTTTCAACTACAAATATTGGATCCCCGTCAGGCACTCCCCAGATGACATTAAGATCCCCAACGGCATAAGCGGTTTTCCTCTCAAGAAGTCCAAAAAGGTTAGTCTGCAAAGCTACTAATACAATCAAAGACAACGAAACAATCGTTAATAATCTTTTTTTAATACTTCTTTTTTTCATGGTATTTCAGGCGTGCTACTTGAATTTTGCGGCTGCGAAACTAATCTTAAGATAAAATCAACTGAATTATCATTTGAATCAAATCCATTTCCCTTTGAAGCATCTGCTCCGCCTTCCATTGTTGCCTGTGTTGATGTTGAATAAGCCTTCCTTTCCATGCTTTGATTTGCTGAAGGATTTGATGGAAACTGAGAGCCTTCTTTCAGTGATGACGCGCCAGGATCCCAGCTTAATGCGTCTACGATGGTTCCAGTATTAAGATCTCCAAACCTAATCGCGACACTATTGCTTGCAGAAAGCGTATCTGATGATGTTACATCAGCCCCAATATTTATGCCAAAATTATTAGGATTTTGACCTCCAGACACATGAGCCCATAAAAAATAATCATGAGCAGGTATTATGTGTGATGAGGTAAAAGTAATTATATTTGTGTCATTAGGGGAATTGCCTGTTCTTTTTACAAGTCTATATCCCTCTAAATTAATTGGTGACGAAGTGGGATTATACAATTCTATGAAATCATTGTCTTTGTTTTGAGCAATACCTCCGTCTATTTGAACTTCACTAATTACAAGATGATCAGTTTGCGGCGGAAAATTCTCCGCGGCTTGGAAGACATTTCCGGTTGAGGTTTCTGAATCGCTGAAAAAGGCAATAGTGCTTGGGATAAAAAGACTGAATATTAAAAGAGGAATTAAAACTCTAAGCCCAAAAAAGCTAACTTTATTTTTCTTTCTAAGATCAAAATTCACAAATCCAAATCTGTCATTTAGCTGTTTTCGTTTGCGAATTTCTTTTATGATTGACCAGGTCTCAAATAGTATTACAAGAACCGCCGGAAATAATATAAGAGCAGGGAATCCTATGTCTGACTTGGCAAAAGCCAGGACTTTTCCAACATACGGAATAACTATGTTGGCTTTTCCCAAAACATTTTCACTTTTTACAAGTCCAGCGTCCGGATCATCATTTGCATCCCCCTGAGTCCTATAAAGCGTTTTATTATTTTCTGTAATTACATTGACAATTCTATGAGTTACTATTATCTCCTTGTTTTTTTCTGAACGAAATGCAATAACATCTCCGGTTTTATATACTTGCGCAATAGCAGGTTTACTAAATGGTAGAAGGTTCTGCTTTGCAGAAACAACTGCTACAGATCCCACATCAATTGCAGGACTCATGGATCCTGAGCGGACAATTAAAGCCTGATTGCCAAAAAAGGGAAGTGCAATATAGGCAACTCCAATTGCAACAGCAATAAGTACACCCGCAATAGTTAAATTTATAACTTTAAATATACTTTTCATATTTTTAGCGTTGTCTAATTCTTCTTCGAGCAATCCTGAGTCTATCGAAGGAGAGTCGAGAAGCTTGCGCTGAGCATCACCAACGTATTCTTAACATGCTCGAACAATAAACTTCTATGCAAATCACACGTTTATTTTTTCTCTCAGCCCTAGGGTGGGGAATCTTCCTCTCCGAGCCAAAGGCTCTCTGAGCCGGTGGCCAAATTCCCAACATCCCCACCCTTAATTAACCATCACGGTGTTGGCGTTGGTAATGGAAATACCGGTGATGGATTGTTTCTGTATTGGACTGCTTGGAATATCATATCCGCTACAAAACTTAGCGCTTGTGCTTCATTTCCCGTGCTGCTAGGCAATTCCCAGCCTACACCAAAGTAATAAGTTGTGCTTCCAACAAGATGACCATCTATCGGTAGCCCCTGACATGCACCCACATTTCCATCTGTTACTCCGTCTCCATCTGGATCACTTCCTGTATCAGAATCATCACATACGTCACTTGCAGCATCAATAGACGATCTTACAGCAGCTAAAATTGGACCTAATACATATGCCTCTCCGCCCACATCGATAGTTCCTGGACTTGCTAACAAAGGTTCTGTAACTGGTTGTCTAATATTATCACCCTCAGTTGGATCGTTTATTTGTCCTTGAAAACCAGGTGTACCTCCTTGATCTAGCCATACATTAAATAACAGTGCATTTTGTAAGGCATTTGGAGTGGATGTTGGATTAACTTCAAAATAAACCCAAGCATCGTTATCAAACACGTGAATGCTGATTGTATTCTCACCTGTATCTCCAGGCTTTATATCAGTAAGATTGAAGAATTTATGAGTTTCATCCAAATCGGTCAATGCCCATGTGCCATCGCAGTCATCGCCGATTAAATCGGGTCTCGTCGATTGATCCGGGACATCTTCATCCCAAACACTCCCATCGCAAGTTAAACCTGCGTAGTGTGCTTCTGCATCAATTTGTAAATCCAGCTCACCTGTTGCAAATATATTTCCAATTGAAGTTTCGGAGTCGCTAAAGAAGGCAAATGTGGCGCCTATAATGAGCGCTACAGCTGCCAGAATTGTTGCTCCTGAAAGAATTATTTTTGTGTTTATTAAATTTGTCATAATTTTCTCACCCCCTCCCTATGAAGTAGCTCCTATGGAGCACTTCATGGGACCACGTTGGATGCGTTAGCTATCCAACTGTGGCCTCTATCCCAATTGAATAGGCTTCAAAGCCATTCAATGGGATCTAAGATAATTTTTAATTCTATTTTTCACGTATCTTTTTCCCCAACTTGTTTTTAAATAAATTTCTCTATGCAATGCATCAGTTTTGTTTTTGCACCCTTCCAAATAAACTATCTCAAAAGGAACTCTTACCTTTGTTGATAAAACTTCACCTGCATTGTGTTTTTTAAGTCTTTTTTCAGGATTGTCTGTAAAACCTGTATAAAGCTTTCCGTCTTTTTTACTTCTCAAAACATAAACGTAATACATATCATTTATGTAAACCTGAACGGGTGCGGGACTTCACTTCACAATGCTTTTTTAAAGATGGGCAGCGTCTTTAAAACGCAACAAAAAAGACCTGTATATTTCTATACAAGTCTTTTTGCCGTCTAAACTAATTAGGACATTTATCATATTCCTCCGTTTGCGGTCAGAATTGCTTTATATATACCTTGATATAGTTAGATAACCAACTCTTAATTATTTTCAACATATTATGTTGTGAAAAACTACAAGTCAATACGGACAAAATAGATCAGAAAAATACAAATCCCATAAATATTAAAAAAAATCATAATTTTTCTGATTGATTTAAGAAGATTTTTTTAATAAGATCTATAAGGTGTTTTTTATCCTCGGAACTTTACCAATTTTAACTGCTTTAATAGGATTTGTAACCTCAGCCAACGCGCCCCAACAAAACATTGCGGGAATAACCAGTGAAGAAGTATTCATAACTCCAACAATAAGTCTCTCCGAGCCGGAGGCTTCTCCGAGCCGGAGGCCCACAATCACTCCCAAACAAACTCCAACTGTTACGGATATACTAGTATACCCGTCAAAATCTCCAGAAGCTGGTGTCACGGACTTACTACAACAAATTAATTCATTTCGGGCAGGAAAAGGTCTTCCACCTTTGGCTGCAAATTCCGAGACATGTTTTTTTGCCAAGACTCGGGTCTTTGAAATTATGTCAAATTTTTCTCATGACGAGTTTCGTCAGCGAATTGACTCAAAAACTCTTCCATATCCATCCTGGTCAGAAGTTGCAGAAAATATTGCCATGAATTCTGATCCGGATAAAGTAGTCCCCGGCTGGATCACCTCTTCCGGCCACAACGAAAATTTAAGTAAAGACGTGCCATACGGATGTGTAGTTAGTAATGGAAATCACTTTGTCTTTGAAGCATGGAAACCCTAACTAGGGAGTAGGGTGTAGCGTTTAGGGATTAGTTTTAGATCGTTGTCCTACGCCCTACAACCCACACCCTAGACGCTGGAGATTTTTTCCTCTATAATATTTCTTCGGCAAAACCGTTTATTTTTCATCAACACATAAGTATGAAGTGTGTTCCCACTTGTCAAGTGGGAAGCTAGATTTAGATGCGTAGTACCGTAGGGAAAGTAATATGGATAAGATAATTATCAAAGGGGCAAGAGAGCATAATCTAAAGAATATAGACCTTGAGATTCCCAAGAATAAACTTGTTGTTTTTACAGGACTTTCAGGAAGTGGAAAATCCTCTCTTGCATTTGACACGATTTACGCAGAAGGTCAGCGCCGATATGTAGAAAGTCTTTCTTCTTATGCAAGGCAATTTTTAGGAGTAATGAAAAAGCCGGACGTGGACCTTATTGAAGGACTTTCGCCGGCAATTTCAATTGACCAAAAATCAACTTCCAGAAATCCCCGGTCCACTGTTGGGACAGTTACTGAAATCTATGATTATCTGCGCCTGCTTTTTGCCAGAATTGGTCATCCCCACTGTCCGATATGTGGTAGGGAAATCTCACATCTTGCTCCCGAACAAATCACAGATATGATAATGGCTTTTCCTTCGAACAATAATTCAAAAAACGTTAAAGCTATGATTCTTGCCCCGATTGTTAAAGACAGAAAAGGTGAGTATGGACAGCTTTTTGAAGATTTGAGAAAACGCGGGTACAAACAAGTACGAGTTGACAGGGTTATTTATGATCTTTCAGAAGAGCTGGTTTTAATTAAAACAAACAAGCATTCAATTGAGCTTATTGTTGATAAATTAATGTTGAATAATAAAACAGACAGATCCCGCTTATCTACAGATGTTGAGCAGGCACTAAAGTTTGGCGATGGAGAGGCAGTTTTAAGTGTTATTAAAGATTCCGGTTTTGAGATACCAGACAGTCCTAAGAAAATGGAAGATCATTTATTTTCGACAAAATTCGCATGCCCGGTTGATAATATTTCACTTCCAGAGATAGAACCCAGAATCTTTTCATTTAACACTCCACACGGTGCATGTCCAACATGTGACGGACTGGGAACAATTCTAACCGTTGATCCGGGCCTGATTTTTAACAACAATCTGACAATTCTTGAAGGAGGAATATTGCCGTTTTCAAATTTACTCTCCCATGATACCTGGTTTTCCCGCACCTTTAAAACTTTTTGTGAGGAAAACGCAATTCCCCTAAACCAAAGACTATCGGAAATTCACAGCACTAAAAAAGATCTTCTTCTTAAAGGAACAGGGGATAGACAGTACTCTGTTCATGGGCAAAATAGATGGGGAAGAGGAACCACAATTACCGAAACTTTCCCTGGAATTTTACAAGAGCTTAAGAACCGATATCAAAATACAGAGTCGATGTTTTTCAAATCTCAAATTGAAAAATTTATGAGATATGAAATTTGTCCGCAGTGTAATGGCTCTCGTCTTAAAAAAGAGGCATTATCCGTAACTATAAATAATAAATCAATAATTGAGGCTTGTGATACTTCAATTGATGAGTCGCTTGCTTTTGTAGATAATCTTCACAAAGTAATAACTGGACGCGAAAATACAATAGGACGCTTGATTATAAAAGAGATTAAAGAGCGCCTGACTTTTCTGACTGATGTTGGACTCAATTACTTAACTCTTTCCCGGGGGGCTGAAACACTCGCTGGTGGAGAAGCCCAAAGAATAAGACTTGCATCTCAGATTGGCTCAGGCTTGACCGGCGTACTTTATGTTTTGGACGAGCCTTCAATCGGTCTTCACCAGAAAGACAACAAAAAACTAATTGAAACACTTATTAAGCTTAAAAATCTGGGAAATACAGTTCTTGTTGTTGAGCATGATGAGGAAACAATGCGCTCTTCGGATGAGGTTATAGACTTTGGGCCTCTTGCCGGAGAAGAGGGAGGGAGAATTGTTTTTCAGGGAACAATTGATCAAATAAAGAGAAACAAAGATTCTCTAACAGGACAGTATCTCTCGGGAAGACGGAAAATAAAAATAGAAAGCGTTCAAACAAACGGAATTTCAGAAAAATTAATCATAAGGGGTGCTTCTGAGCATAATCTTAAAAACATAGATGTTACTTTTCCCCTTAAAAAACTAATTGTGGTGACTGGAGTCTCGGGATCGGGAAAATCAACCCTTATCAATGATATTTTGTACCACGGGCTTATGCAGATTGAAAATCCGTTCCATAGGCAAAAACCCGGAAAGTATAAAAGTATTCAAGGGTTTGAACACGTTAAGCATATTTATTTAATTGACCAAAGCCCGATTGGAAGAACTCCCAGGAGCAACCCTGCAACCTATACCGGAGCTTTTAATTATATAAGAGATATTTTTGCCAAAACCAAGTCTGCCCGGCTTAAGGGTTATGGACCGGGAAGATTTTCTTTTAATGTTAAAGGAGGACGGTGTGAGGCTTGTGAAGGCGAGGGTCAGATCAAAATTGAAATGCAATTCTTACCTGACGTTTATATAAAGTGCGAGGTTTGTGAGGGAAAACAATACAATAAAGAGGCTTTGGAAGTACAATTTAGCGGAAAAAATATTGCAGACGTTCTTTCTATGAGCGTTTTTGAGGCAGCAGGATTCTTTAATTTTATTCCGGCTCTTAACAATAGACTCCAAACTTTAAATGACGTAGGGCTATCTTATATAAAACTTGGACAGCCTGCACCGACTCTTTCAGGAGGTGAAGCACAACGTGTAAAATTGGCAACAGAGCTTTCGAAAAGAGGGTCCAATGCTCTTTATCTACTTGATGAACCGACATCCGGTCTTCATTTTGCAGACCTTGAAAAACTTCTGCAAGTGCTGCGCCGTCTCGTTGATATGGGAAATACGGTAATAATAATCGAGCACAATCTTGATATTATTAAAAACGCCGATTATATAATAGACTTAGGTCCTGATGGTGGAGAAGGAGGCGGACAAATCGTAGCAGAAGGGACACCAAAAGAAATTTCTACTAATTCCAAATCCTATACTGGACAATTTTTAAAAAAAGTTTTACCCCGTTAGATATATAATCTAGGTGGGATAAACAATATATTAAATGAAAAAAAATTCTGGCGAAGCCAGATCTCGCTTCGCGAGACTGTTTACTCTGGTATTTACGATATTCATCCTTTCTCTTATATTTGCTAAGAGTGCTCTAGCCTCTAATAATTTTTCCACCTTTTATAACATTACCTACCAAGTGTCGGAAAATGGGACTACGAATGTAGGAATTGATGTTGAGCTAAAAAATAAAACATCGGAATTCTATGCAAACTCATATAGTATCCAGACAGGTTTTGAAGAAATCAAAAATATAAAAGGGTCGGATTTAATAGGAGAGTTGAAACCCAAACTTAGCAAAAACAACAAAGGGACACTTTTATCATTTAGTTTTAATCAGAAAGTTGTAGGAATTAACAATTCCCAAAAGTTTAAAATAAATTTTGAAACCTCCGAAATTGCAAAAAATTTCGGCGATATTTGGGAAATAAATATTCCCGGAATTTCGGATCAGCAAGATTATGAAACCTTTAGCTCAACTGTAGCCGTTCCGCAAACTTTTGGTAGTCCTAGCATCATAAAGCCTCTTGTAAAAAACGTAAAAACCTCCGCAAATTCCCTATCTTTTTCAAAAAATGACTTGGGAAGTGGTGGAATATCAATCGCATATGGGCAGACCCAGAATTATTCCTTTGAACTTACCTATCATCTCCAGAATAAAAATTTGTATCCAATAGTAACAGAGATTGCAATACCGTCTGATAATAATTATCAAACCGTTTTTATTGATGATATTAACCCAAGGCCAATTGATGTCTATGTTGATGGGGATGGCAACTGGCTTGCAAAATATAGACTCCTTCCATCAAAAGATTTGGACGTTTTGGTAAAAGGTGTAGCTAGGGTTTCTTATAAACCCAGAAAAGAACCTTTAACCCAGGTTCAAAAACAAACTTTTCTAAAATCTCAAGAGTATTGGAATACAAATGACGCGGAAATAAAAAAGCTCGCTTCGGAGCTCAAAACTCCTGAAAAAATCTACAACTGGGTTGTTGAGAATCTGAAATATGATGAAGGAAGAGTAAAGGATGTCCAGGTAAGGGCAGGAGCTGCAGGAGTTTTAAAAAATAAAAATTCAGCGGTGTGTCTTGAGTTTACAGATCTTTTCATAGCTCTTGTGCGCGCTGCCGGAATTCCTGCACGCTCCGTTGAGGGATATGCAAACACAACTAATTCCGCAAAGCGCCCTCTGTCCTTATATAAAGACGTTTTGCATAGTTGGCCGCAGTATTACGATTTTGAAAAGGAGGCATGGATTATGGTTGACCCAACCTGGCAAAACACCACAGGAGGAATTGACTACTTTAATGTCTTTGATTTTGACCATTTCGCTTTTGTAGTAAAGGGCGTTGACAGTCAGTACCCTATCCCAGCTGGAGGTTATAAAATTCCAGGTAAAAAAAGCGCTCAAGACGTCAAAGTAAGTGTGTCAAAAGTTTTTGTTAAGAAAATGCCAGTTCTTAGCGCTTCAACAAATTTTTCTAAAACCTATTTTGGAGGACTATCCATTAACGGAGAAATTATCCTTACTAATAATTCCGGGGTTCTTGCTCCTGATCAAAACGTTAAGGTGACATCTGAAAAGCTTAACCCCTTTTCTCAAAATTTATATTTTGAGAAAATTCCTCCATATGGCAGGAAAGTTATTCCAGTAAAATTTAATCCGAGACCTTTTTTGACAAACGAAACCGATACAATTAGAATTGCAATCGGCAAAGATATTTTGGAAAAAGGGGTAGTTATTCTTCCTTTTTACAAACATATATATTTTATTGCCGCATTAGTTGGAGGGCTCATAATTGTTACAACAACAGCAGCTATATCAATCATTGTCTTCAAAAGAAGGGGTTTATCTATTCATCGATGAAAATAGGGAAGTTCTTTATGTTGGTAAAGCTAAGAATTTAAAAAAACGTGTTTCGTCTTACTTTCTCAATAAGGATCTCGGACCAAAAACTCAGGCTTTAGTCGGCAAAATAAAAAAGGTAAAAACAGTTCCCGTTGATTCCGAGATTGAGGCACTTCTTCTGGAAGCAAACCTTATTAAAAAATATAATCCAAAATATAACGCAAGACTAACGGACGGAAAGAGTTATATTCGCGCAAAAATTACAAATGGAGAGAAGATTCCAAAAGTTTTACTGGCAAGAAGAGAAGAAGACGGGAAGTCAATATATTTTGGACCATATCCTAGCTCAAATGATCTAAAAGTAGTCATGAAACTGATCAGAAAAATTTTCCCGTACCAGTCAGTTGTAAATCATCCTAAGAGATACTGTCTTTACCACCACTTAGATCTTTGTCCATGCCCTCCCATGTTTAAAAATAAACAAGAGTTAAGAGAATACCGCAAAAATATCAAGCATATCATCCACTTTTTTGAAGGTAAAGCAAAAAAAATAATAAAAGACCTTGAAAAAGATCGAGATAAGCAAAGTAGGTCTGAAAACTTTGAAAAGGCAGCGCAGATTCAGCAAAAAATTGATGCAATATTGTTAATCACGTCTCCAAGAAGAAGTCCTTTTGAATATGAACAAAATCCTAATCTAAGGTCTGATTTAAGAACCAAAGAACTCAGCGAGCTTCAAAAAACGCTTCAGTTAAACGGAGTTGGTGTTAAAAGTTTATTTCGAATCGAGTGTTATGATATCTCAAATATTGGAGGAATCCATGCTACGGGTTCTATGGTGGTTTTTATAAACGGGGAGAAAGATGTCCAAGAATACAGAAGATTTCAAATTAAAAGACCGCCAAGGGTAATCCCAAATGATTTTGCCATGATCAGGGAAGTTATTAAAAGACGGCTTAACCATAAAGATTGGGAGTTTCCAAATTTGATTATTGTTGATGGAGGAAAGGGACAAGTATCGGTAGTAAATAAAGCTTTATTTGAGGAAAACGTATCTATTCCTGTTATAGGAATTGCCAAAAGAGAAGAATTATTAATCACATCTGATTTTAAAATAATTCGGTTTTCTCACAGTTCACCGGCGCTAATACTCGTTAGAAGAATTCGTGATGAGGCACATAGGTTTGCACTAGTATACCATCGAAAACTAAGAAGTAAATTTATCCTCACTCCTGGCGTGTAAAGAGAAATTCACACCCGGGGTGAAATTAAGTTTACACCTCAGAATATTGCGAAACTTGAGAGGTTTGTCCCATTTACTTTCGGCTTATTGTGTAAGTATATGGAAAAAATAGAAATGCCGCAGGCATGTCATCAAGAAGATATTTCTGGAAATCAGAATATATTTTTCTTCGCTCCGAAGTATTATAAGTTCTTCTACCGTCTTCAAGAAGCTTATCTATTCTAAGATTTCTATAATTTGTGATATTACTGTCTTGTCCGGTATGCCACAGCGTGTACTGGTCCGGGTCCCTAAGAACCGGCAGTTCTCCCAAAAATACCTGGTAGGAGGAAGGAACGCCATATACTACCTCTATTTTAGTTTTTATTCCTATTTTTTCCCATTCTTTGGAAACTGACTCGGCTAAAGTTTTGTATTGGGGAAGAGCTTTGACTTCAATTTTAATAGTGGCGCTTTTTGAGGCCTCTGTTTGCTCAAGTAGCAGCCTTGCGTATTCAATATCTCTTTCATAGTCTTGCGATTTATCGCTAAACCAATATTCATTTACATAAGGGGTGCGGGTTCTTTGGCCGTCAGGAAATGTGTCGGGAAGAGAGTATGCAAGAGCTTTTCTTATCTTTTTATCTGAAAGCACCGGATCGGAATTATTGAAAAAAATCGTAACAATTTTATTGTAATTTATATTTTTTGATGTAGTTGTATTGTTAAAATTCTCAAAGCTTATTTTGTTTTTATAATTCAAATCATTAATATCAATAATTGAAGTGATTTCACCCAAAACATATGCATGCTTGAGCGCTTCCTGAGTATCGTAAAAAATATATTCTATTTTTTGTTTGTCCAAAGCATTAACAAGCTCAATGCTTCTGATAAATTCGTCGTTTTTTTTAATTTTTTTAATTTTATAGTCGGAAATTCCAACGTAATTTTCTTTGAATATTCTATGGTTTGCAAGGGTTACTAAAAACGGGGAATATTTATGCCTCAGTTTAAAGATTATAACTTGCTTGGCAGGCCGCTCTATTGTAGCGTCCTCAAAATTATAGTTGATGGCGGATGAGTCCAGTTCCTCCCCGTCGGAAAAACGTATTCCTTCTTTTAAATAAAAAACAAAAGTTTTCCCGTCGTCTTTTATTTCCCATGATTTTGCAATATCAGCCGTGACCTCTCCTTTTTCCGAAATTTTTGTTAGACCCCTTGATGATTTGGATAGTATAATCTCCGGTAAATTACTCGGGACGTCCCGTGAAGAATAGATTCCAGCCACCCCTACTCTTTGACTATTCACAACAGGTATTTTTGAAAACAAAAGATTTCTATTAAAAAAAAGTAAAAAAATTATGGAAAATCCAAAAATAAAAAAAGCCCCAATTGTCTTTCCCCATTTTTTTAAATACGCTCTGAGGAGCCAAAAAATGAGTCTTTTTCTCTTTAAAAAAATCATAAGTCCTAAGCTTTAGGGGATCAGAAGTAATATTGATAAAAACGCAAAAACAATTGCCAAAATAATAGTTGCCGCAACCAGTAATTTCTCAACGCTTCGTCTGCTTCTGAACGATTCGCCTGTTCCGCCAAAGCTTGCAGAGAGTCCTGAACCCTGAGCTTGAAGGAGAATTACCACAATAAGAGCAACCGCAACAAAAGATTCAAGGATAATCAAAATCACGAGGTTTATTATCTACCAAATGGGTTTTTTTTGCAAGTTCAGGGCTTCAATTCTTAGGTGTAGAGCTGTTCCACTTCCGATGTGGAATAGCTTTGCACGTCGGGATGTTTATTATTTTATTTTTCTTTTTCGGAAGTCTACGTTCCCACATGTCAAGTGGGAAGCTAATTATTTTTTAATCAACCAGTCGAAGAAGTTGATTATGAGTGAAAGGACTGCGGCCGAGACTATAAAGGCATAAAGAGTGCTAAAGTGAATTACCGGAACAACAAAACCGGCAAAAGAGAAGCCGTTGAAAGTAAACTCTGAGACAGAAATGTCGGGGACTAAAACTGTTAGGATATAGAGAATAATCGCATTTGCAATAAAAGAAAAAAGTCCAAGAGTTACTGCATTTAGGGGAAGTGAAAATAAATTTAGAACTGGCCTAAGTACTTTGTTAAGAACTGACAGTAAAAATCCTGAAATCATAAGGTTTTCCCAGCCTCCAGATATTTTTACTCCAGACACAGCCTGGGTAAGAACAAAAAGCGAGACCGAGTTAAAAACAGTATGGCGAAGTAACGACTTCATAAAAAAAGCGTATCAAAGTAGAATCTCTTCTGTCAATCGCTCTGCTTTCTTTGCAAAAAAGTATAATACTACCAAGTATTGAACTTTTTATCTAACAATCTTTACTTGAAATAATACGTACGAAAAGCGTATTATAGTAAAACTTATGGATAAGATTAAATGTCCGCATTGTGGGAGAGAGGTTGAGCTCTCTGAAGCTATCGTCCACGAACTTTCCGAACAAGTTCGTGAAGAAGAAAGAAAAACATTAAAAGCCCAGTTTCAAGAAGAAAAAGCAAAAGAAATTGCTGCGAGAGAAAAAAAGGTAAGAGAAGATATTGAAGCAGAAAATAAACAGAAGGATAAAGAGCTCCAAAAGGAAAAGCAAGAAAAATTGGAGCTTGAAAAAAAGTTTGCAAGGCAACTTGAAGAAAAAGATAAAGAGAAGACCAGGATTAAAGAAGATGCACGTAAAGACGCAGACGAAAAACACAGACTCGAAAAACTAGAGTGGGAAAAACAAAAAATATCCATGCAGAAAACGGTTGATGAGCTTCAAAGAAAAGGAAAACAAGGATCTCAGCAACTTCAAGGAGACGTTTTGGAACTAGATTTAGAAGAACGACTAAGAGATGCTTTTCCTTATGATGAGTTTAAACCTGTTCCAACAGGTATACGAGGAGGAGATATCATTCACGAAATAAGAAATAAGCATGGAAACATCGCCGGAAAAATCCTTTGGGAGGCCAAAAGACAAAAAGCGTGGAATAAAGCGTGGCTTACTAAATTAAAAGACGATATGCGAAAAATCGACGCGAGCGATTGCATATTGGTAACCGATATACTTCCAACAAATATTCGAGTGTATGACAGGATTGATAATGTTTGGGTTACATCATACGAATACGCGATTAAATTAGTTTCTGTTCTTCGGCTTGGACTTTTGAACGTAGCTATTGCAAAATCCTCTGCTTCCCATACGGATGAACAACTAAAGGATCTCTACAGAATAATAACAAGTGACTCGTTTAGGAATAAATTCGAAGCGAGAAGAGAAATCATACAAAGAATGAGACAAGAACTTGAGTCAGAACAAGCAAGCACTGAAAGAAGATGGAAGAGACAAGCGGCCACAATTGATGCTCTTTCAAAAAATAATCGGGAAATTTATGGAGAACTCGAAGCACACATACCCTCTCTAAAACCTTTAGGCAATGGTGAAATACTAGAGCTTCAAAGTGGCGATGAAGAAGATAATCAAACCAAATTTTGAGGAAGAAAAAAAAATTTGGGACAGTGGAGTTGAATTTGTGATTGGCCTTGATGAGGTGGGGAGGGGCGCTTTTGCAGGTCCTATTGTTGCCGCAGGAGTTGTATTTAACTCGAAAACGAGAACTGAGAAACTCTGTGATATAAACGATTCCAAACTTCTCAAGCCAAACCTTCGCAAAAAATGTGCTGAAGTTATAAAAGAAAATGCACTATTCTGGACCGTTGAGAAAGTCGGAGTTTCATATATTAATAAACACGGAATTGGAAAAGCAAATTCAGCAGTCTTTCGCAAGATCTTAAACAAATTCCTTTTTCAGTTCAATGATTTAAATCATTTTGTTTTGATCGACGGCTTTCATAAAAAATATCTTCCCGGCGGACTTAAGAAACAAAAAGCAATTATAAAAGGGGATAGGAAAAGTTTATCGATTGCCTCAGCGTCAATTATAGCGAAAGTTTACCGCGACAATCTTATGAGAGAAATTTCGAGTGCTTACCCGGATTATAATTTCGGACAAAACAAAGGTTACGGAACAAAATTTCACCGGAAAGCAGTTGAGGAGTTTGGGATCTCAAAACTCCACCGAATCTCTTTCGTTTCCAAATTCAGCAACTTGTGAGCCGCACAGGAATCGAACCTGTAACCGTCTCCTTAAGAGGGAGATGCTCTGCCAGTTGAGCTAGCGGCCCGAGTATAACTCGCTACGCTCGTACGCGGCGAGCCGGTAAATCACTTGGAAGGTTCTACCCTCTGCGATAAACCAAGATAGTATTTTAACTGTTTTCTCAGAAAATTTCGACCTGCGCCACTTTTAAGAAACCTTTCCCTTCCTGTCGCATCAGATCGATTAAGATAACATTCAAAATATATTAATTTCCAAGGTGCAAAAGCTTTTGTTGAAACAACCTCTTTCCGATTATGTTTCCGTAACCTGTTATAAGCTTCGTCTGGCGTGTATCCAATATACCACTTTCCAGTTCGAACGCTTTCAAGCAAATAGACAGTATACATTTTGCTTGCCACGTNNNNCCACGTATAAGATAAATCTACGTGGCTTGCAACGTGCTACCTTGCAGCAATACGTTGCGCCCCTGGCAGGAATCGAACCCGCATTACTGGTTCCGAAGACCAGCGCTTTATCCGTTAAGCTACAGAGGCAAAATTTTTATTCCATCCCTGCTCATTTGCCGTTTTTCTTCTATGACAATTTGCGCATCTGACCTGACACTTTTCAATTTCACTTTTAACTTTTTGCAAATTATAATTTCTGTACATTGCGGAGATATCTGCTATCTTGTCCGATAAGTGATCGAATTCTAAAACTATCGGATCTTTCTCCCCACAGTCTACGCATGGATTACTATTGAGAAAATTCCATATATATGCTTTGATTTCCTTTCTGTTTGCTTCATTTCTGAGCTTTGCTTTTAAAAGATAGTACTTCTTGTTTCTTTCATAATGTGACCTTATATATATTCGGCTGCAATCTTTGCACTGATATTGCCGAGTCTGCTTAGCTCTATTTTTAAAATTAAAATCTTCAATAGACTTTTCTTTTTTACACCTACTACATCTCTTCATAGCTCAAATTATAAGTTATTTGTGCTTTGAAATCAATTTGTGATCCGAAGCGATGTGCTCTATCCATTGAGCTACGGGTGCACGCATTCATTTTATCAGATAGCCTCATAATCCTCAACAAATTTGCAAAAATGGATCAATCTGATACAATGATAATGGCTCGGAGGGGTCATTTTTTATCACATGGAAGGCATTAAGCATAGCTGGACGAGATTAAAGAGATCAATTAAGGAGTTTCATACCAAAAAACCGCACATTGAATTTTTCACTGCTCTTCTTACTATTCCAGTTCTTTTAACCGTTATTATTCTAAATCTAAACAATTTAACAGGCAGTAAGGGCAGTGAAAAGGATAACGCTAAAAATGAAACTATTGTTATCACACAGGCTGCGCCAAACGAAAAAGAAATCATTGTAACTAAAGAGGCGTGCAAAAGCGGAATCGGTGATATTTCAATTTCAAATCCTGATGAAAATGAAAACGTATCGGATAATCCAGTGATGGTTGATATAGATTATATTGCCGGAGATTATTGCGCAGTTGTTTGGTCTTATCGAATAAGCAATGGCACTTGGTCTTCATATGATGACAGATCAATCGCTCTTTATAATCTTCCAAACGGAAATATTAAATTTGATCTAAGGGTAAAAAGCGTTGTGGGTAACGCTCAAAAAACACTCACGAGAAATTTTGTATATAGTGGGGCCCAGTCGTCTCCAACCCCAACTTTTACCCCAACTCCCACCGTACAACAGGCTCTCTAGGCCGGAGGCCTACAATTGCTCCATAAAAAATATATAATAAACTTGGTGGGCGTAAACAAAAATCAACTAATTTCCTGGGGGAAGTTTTTAATCGGTTGGCCGATCTCATTTGTTTCAATTTTATTTATTCTCAAACTTATTGCCGATAAAAGTACCGAGCTTAACATAAATCTTGGCAATATAAGTCTCCTCTATCTAATCCTGGGAATTTTTGCATTTTTTATTTATTTTCTTATGCGAAGCTTTCTCTGGCAGCTGGAACTTGCCGAACTTGGATATAAAATAAATTTTAGAGAAAACACATATAGATTTTCTTTTTCGGAGTTAAAAAGGTATACGCCCGGCAACATCTGGTCATTTTTAGGCCGTGCGGAGCAATTTAGCGCTCTTGGAATTGATAAAAAAACTCTCGGCGTTTCAATTATTGCGGATATTCAGCTTGTCATAATAGGCTGCGGTATTGTTTCAATATTTTCGATTCCGTGGTTTCTTAACCCGGGGACATTGCAAACAAAACTAATATCCCTTTTACCGCTAGTACTTATTGCGACTTTTATCTTCTTCATAGTAACAGGCATAATCTATAATAAAAAATATTCAGCTACAAAACGAGTATCAAACTACCTTCTTCCGGGATTCAGCGGAAAATCGAAAATCAAACTTATACTATTTTCGGTTTTAACATATTTTATTTTTGGGACAGGTAATTATTTTATTTTTATCTCAATTTTTTCACTTGGACTTAATCTTTTTTTAATACTTGGTTCTTTTTTTGTATTTTCTCTTTTAATAGGGTATCTTAGTTTTATAACCCCGATGGGTCTTGGGGTAAGGGAACTTGTTGTGACTTTAGGGTTATCTCAAATCTTAAGTGTCCAAGATGCCGGGGCTGTCTCAATTTTTTCAAGAATAATCTTGGTAATTTCCGAGTTAATTTTCCTTTTTTCAGTGTTAATATGGGAAAAGTCTTACCGAAAAATCTAAAAAAATACGCCCACGAAATAATTTTAGCTATTCTGACAATTAGCTATTTGAGCTATTTTACGTATGCAACGTTTCTTCGATACGAGAACTTCTACGCCGGCAAGTTTGACCTCGGCAATATGGTGCAGACCGTATGGAACAGCGCCCACGGAAATATTTTTATGCTCACAGATCCAAATGCAACGCGGGAAGTATCCCGGCTTGCCTTCCATTCGGATTTTATACTTGTCTTATTTGCTCCTTTTTACTTAATTTGGGAAGACCCGCGTACTCTTTTATTAATTCAAACAATAGTTCTCTCATTCGGTGGATTATTTGTATATTTAATATCAAACCATGTTTTGAAAAATAAAAACATATCTTTGGTTTTTGCGCTTTCTTATTTTTTAAGCCCTGCCGTCCACTTTACAAACCTTTTTGATTTTCATTCTGTAACTCTTGCGACAACATTTTTTCTGTGCGCTTTTTATTTTATGTTTAAAAAAAACTGGAGATCCATGCTTATTTTTCTAATTCTTGCCGCGATTACCAAAGAGCAAATTTGGCTTATAACCGGACTTGTTGGAATCTATTTGTTTTTTGCCCACAAAAAGAAAATGCTTGGAACATTTATTACTCTTTCTTCTTTCTTTATTTTTTACCTATTAATCTGGCATTTGATGCCTCAGAATTTAGGAAAACAACATTTTGCAATTCCTTATTACTCAAGCTTTGGAGATTCTCCGCTTGAGATTGCTGCAAACATTTTTCTTGAACCGCAAAAAACGATTAAAACTCTTCTTATGCCCGACAGAATTTTATTTATAAAACAGCTATTTATTCCTCTTGGATATCTTTCATTTTTTGCTCCGCTATTTTTAATTTTTGCCGGGCCAGACCTTGTAATTAATCTTTTAAGCGCGAGTAATCCGCTTCACCAGATTTATTACCAATACTCAGCAGCTATCACTCCTTTTATTTTTATCTCCGCAATATTTGGAATTAAATTTCTAAAATCAAAAATTCCTCAGATTTCATACAACGCGTTTGGAGCAATGATTATTATTTTCTCAATCATTTCCGCTTATGACTATGGACCTCTTCCTTATTCCCGTCATCCAAGCCTTAAAACCTACAAAAGAGCGCTTCCTGAGAAAATGGAAATTTATAGCTACATTTCATTGCTTACTCCCGATGAAAAGATTGCAGCCACAAATAATATTGGGGCTCAGCTTTCTCAAAGACGCCATGTTTATGTTATCCCAAGGGGACTGGATATTGCAGATAAAGCAATTTTTCTGACAAGTAGGTCTATGAATAGCGGTGAGAAGGCTGCTTTTGAAAAAATTAAATCTGATCCTGACTTTATACCGATTTTTAAGTCAGGAGGCTTTTATGTATTTAAAAGAATTAACCGTTAGATTAATATAGTTATATGCTCCAGGTAATTAAAGCGGATGGGACGAGCGAGGATTTTTCAGAAGAAAAACTGCTCTCATCAATTAGAAGAGCAGGTGTTCCTTCAAGGCTGCATAGTCTTGTCCTAGAGCATATAAAAAAACGCATTTACGACAACATCCCAACCTATGAGATCTATCGTCATATTGAGGAATTTTTGGAGGAAAACAATGAACCCTATGTCAGAACTAAATATTCCCTTAAAAGCTCAATTATGCAACTTGGTCCCACTGGTTTTCCTTTTGAAGTTTACGTTGCCCAGATTTTAAAAGCCCAGGGATTTCAAACAGAGATCGGTACATTTCTTGTTGGCAAATGTGTAAACCATGAAATAGATATAGTTGCAAAATCAAAAGATAAAAAAATATTTGTCGAGTGTAAATTTCATAACAGACCTGGGATTAAATCCCAAATACATGTTTCTTTGTATACGAAAGCAAGATTTGATGACATCAGGCAAAAGCACAACTTTTCAAAAGCGCTTCTTGTCACAAATACTAAAATTACCTCAGATGCCCTCTCCTACGCACTTTGTGAAGGAATTGATGTGATAAGCTGGACTTATCCGGAAGACTCAAGCCTAAGAGAGCTCATTGAGAAATACAAATTATATCCTATAACCCAGCTTTCATATCTATCACTAACTCAAAAACAGGAACTCCTCTCAAGAGATGTAGTCCTCATCAAGCAAATCTGCGAAAATCCAAATTTTTTAAATCAAATAAATATTCCTAAAAATAAAATTGAAGAAATTATAAAAGAGGCTAATTTTGTATGTAGTCTCTGAACTCCTTCGCTAATTTTTGTCTTTCAAATTTATCTGCCATATAGCCATTGGGTACAGTCTTAAGATTTGGGCAGTTGTGAACAAAACCATTTCTAATTGTGTGATCCCCAAATCTTTCATTTATTTGATCTACTGCTTTTTGGAGTTTTGAACTTTTGGGCTGATCAAAAAGCAATAGGGTTAGGTTCGAACCGTCTTCTAAATTTCCGGCCCAAACACTGATTTGCCTTACCATTCCTTCCTCGCGAGATAGTTTTTCAAACTCCCATTCGTTATATAAAGCCTTGCACAAACCAAAAATATCAGAACCCCAGTCAATATAATCGGTTACCGTTTTTCTACCGTGATGATTTTGTCCTCCTCCCAAATACAGCCCAATGGTTTTTGCTTTTTTGTTTAGCCGGCGAAGCTTTATCCCTATTTCTTCGCAAAGTTCATATATGTTTTGTAAAATTACCCTTTGATCATATTCGTTCTTTGGAAGACAATAACTTCTACCTACAGACTTGGTTTCTCCTCCTAAATAATAGGGGATAACTTCCGAATCATCTTGGGCCAAACCTAATTTTTTCAAAAAATGACCTTCAACGTCTTTAAATTCGGCAATCAAAACTTCCAAAGAGGCGGCACGAAGCTGTAAAGGAGTATAAATACCAATCTTGTTTAAGCGCCGCTCAATACGAGCCCCAATCCCACAAAAATCTGTTAATTTTATTTTTGAATAAACTTTCTCAACGTCCGTTGGGCCAATCTCAACGAAACCATTAGGTTTATTCAGTCCTGAAGCAAGTTTGGCAAGAAGTCTGTTGTAAGAAAGTCCGACTGAAACAGTAATATATTCACCAATTTCTTTTTCCACTCTGCTTTTTATTGTCCCAACAATCTTATATCTTCCGCCGAACAAATTTTCTGTCCCAGTTATGTCAATAAATACTTCATCCAGTGAAAATAGCTCAACATAAGGGGAGTAATCTTTGCAAATATTTAAGAAAAGCTTGGTTATTTCCCAATATTTTTCAAAATGAGCCCCAACTGTAATTAGCTGCGGGCAAACCTTCCGCGCCTCCCAAACTCTTGAAACGCTGGGAATTCCAAGCTTTTTAGCTTCTCTACTTGCGGCAATAATACAAGTCCTGCCGTTTGTTGCGGTAACTCCAATCGGTTTGCCTCGCAGCGTTGGGTCAAACTGCTGTTCGCAAGATGCAAAATACGAATCGAAGTCAATATGAAGAATCACTCGTTTCATAAACAAATAATAAGAACTTGCTTCCCACTTTCCATGTGGGAAGCTACTTTAAGCCAAAAACCAGAACATATACATTTTGAAGATTTTTCTGAGTATACGAACAAGATTTACCCTGTTTACCCTGAGTGGAATCGAAGAGAACGAGGCGAAAAATGTATTCTGAGCAGTAAAGGGCATACCTAACCAATATATGAGAAATTTTTACGAATATCAATAGAACAAAAGTAGAATACAAATGCTCAAAATAGATCAGTTTTTAAAAAACTTAAAAGTATTATAATGAATAAGTGGATAGGCTTAAAAAAATTGTTTTAGACAACAAGACTCTCCTAACGGCATTTATAGCATACTGCGGAGTTTTTCTTTTCTTCACTTATTTTTATTATCAGCGCTTAGCGGCTTTTGGTTGTTTTGATGATTGTTTTAACTACATGGGAGGGTATTTCTTACTAAATGGCAAGGAAATCTATGTAGATTTTTTCTTTAACCACAGTTTTCTGCTTCCGTTTATTAGTTTTTTAATTCAAAAAATTTCCCAGCCGAGCACAATTTATTCTTTAATTCTTATACACAAAATTTTTCTATTTTTATTTTCTTTTGCATTTGGAATTCTACTCATTTTAAGATTTAGGATTAAAGCTGCTTTGGCATTAATTTTTTTTGAGGCAACAAAATTTTACGTTTTTGGCGACCATTTCTTAGGAGAAAGTTTCATAATATACCCTTTAATGTATTTGGTGGGTATAGTTTGGGAGAAAGTAAACGAAAGAGAATTATCTAAGCTTGACTATATACTAGCTGGAGTATTTGGCTGGTTTTGTGCGGCAATACGAGAGCCGTATGCGCCTCTTTCTATAATCTTGTTACTAATGGTCCTTGTTGGCAGAAAAGACTTAAAAAAGAAAGCTTATTCCTTGGCAATTTTTGTAACGCTTTCGCTCGTATCAATACTGACTGTTTCCGTTAAGGATTTCTTATTAAATGTCTATTTTTATAATAAAGAAATAATCGGACAAGAGCTGAGGGGAAATAATGTTTATGGCCTGGGAATTTTAAATACCCTCTCATATCCTCTTCGTATTTTTACTGAAGGTGAAAATAATTTACTAAGGCAAATTTTAATTTTCTTCAGTGCCGTTTTTCTATCGGCCGGTATCTTTTATTCTTTTAAATTAAAAAGGGTTGGATTTATTATTATGTTTATAATTCTAGCAAT
This sequence comes from Candidatus Levyibacteriota bacterium, assembly GCA_016186625.1. GTDB lineage: Bacteria > Patescibacteriota > Microgenomatia > Levybacterales > UBA12049 > 2-01-FULL-39-10-A. The sequence continues at coordinate 137,731 of JACPLG010000008.1, read as the reverse complement.
TTCAAATATTAGACCAACGGTGCCTGGGAAAATGTTTTATGAGGCATACCATATGAATGTTTGGTATGGCCTTTTTATCTTTGTTACTTTTCTAATCGTTTTTGAATTATTTAACGCTTGGAATAAAAAGCTCAGATTCAATTTTTTGATGCCTTTTTTTGTTATGGCAATTTTTATTTTTATCTCTCCTAGTTTTTTTATTTGGGAAAAGATTGACCGTGTTTCGGAATTTAATACTAATTATGCCCAGGAATTTACGTACGGTAGTGCTATTAAGTTATTATCAAAAGAAAATGACACAATATTTGTTGAAGAAAGAGATGACTTAATTTATTGGATTGCAAATAGGCCCTCCGCATATCAGCATACGTGGTACACAGCCCATATGCCATTAATTGATAGATTTAAAGAAGATAGATTGCTTATGTTTGAAAGCAAGCCGCCTGATTTTTACTTTGATGCCTGTTTTGGGCAGAACAAAAAACATAGAGCATATTTGCTAGAAATTGAACAAAACTATGAGAGACTCTCGATAAATGGAAACCCATCCTGTCTCTTAATAAAAAACTCAACACTTAAAGAGATAACCAAAGAGAAGTGGAATAGCGTTAAGCCTCTTGGCTTCACACTAAATATAGGCTCTTGACAGAATTTTTGGGATATGCATAACTAGATATATAGGGCGAAAGGGGGTGAAATAATTTGAACGCACAAAGCATGAAATGGGTAGAAACATCTGCGACATTTCTTGTTGTAGTAGGAGCCGTCAACTGGGGACTTGTTGGACTTGGAGGATTCTTAGGAGCTAACTGGAACGTTGTAAATTTGGTTCTTGGCGCGTGGCCACAAGTTGAATGGTTGGTATACGTATTAGTAGGAGCATCAGGGCTTTGGCTCGGCTATGACGCTTGGACAAAAATGTCCAAAAGATAAACCTGTTAGGCTTATTTACGCAGTTATTATTATCCCACTCTTTCTACTAATGATTTAAAGATCGTTTTATGAGAGAGTGGGTTTTTATTGAATACTGATTTCACCGCATGAGGAAATGCTTGGTAATTCTTCTGGACTATTAATAACTAGAACAAGCGGAAGCTGATCCTCAAACTCTTTCCACGTAGCAATAATAACTGTTTCTGATTTGCCATTAGCCACGGGAACTAATTTATATATTTCTTTTCCCACATTTTGACAACTGCCTGAGTGAATATTTGATCCTTGATTAATGTTTGGAGAAAACCCGACTGATAGAATTCTTACCTCAATTACATCATTTTTTGCTTCAATGGTTGCAAGTCCACTTTGACCAGAAGCGTTTTGCTCATTAAGAACTATAGAAAAGCTCTCAGATTTTTTTAAATCCTGATGAGATTTGGTTGAATCAACTAAAGATTTATTATTCTTTTCTTTGTTTAAAATAATCGCCGCGACTGCCAATACGATAAGAGCCACAGCTATAATAAATTTAAACTTCATAAGGTTATGTTAAGGATATCTAAAACCTTATTAAAAATAAATCTTGGCCCGGCGTAAAGCAATGTAAAAAGAATTAAAAGACCAGCAAGACCCACTAAAAACAAAACGATTTCAAACATTTTCTCTTTCATCCCGTTAGATATCTTGTTATTATCACAAATCATTCTTAATTTAGCCCGCTAAATATCTAACGGGACAACCATGCAATTATACACAAAAATTGCTTGACTAGTCTTTTTTTTGTTACAATTTTTGTATGCAGTCTCAGAATTACCAATTCCTCAGGCAGAGGTGGGTAAAAAAACACAAAAATCTTCAAAAAACCCTCATTAAAAAACATAAAAACTCTTTTGAATGGCTAAGCCGAAATACCAAACAACTGGCGGTGGGCTCTCTTGGGAGTTTGGTGTTACTCACTTCCCCTATTCAAAAAAGTACAACGCCTGCCCAGGTCCCCCAAAATCAAGTTTCAGAAGAAGTTGTTGATAGAGCCTTTGTGATTTCAGATTTGTCATCAATACTGCCTAATACAGTAAGACCCTTAACTTCCCAGGAAGAAGAGGAGATTGGCCAAATTCTTTCAAAAAAATATGGGATGAAGGTAAGCGCCCAACTTTCTGGCTTGCGACTTAATAGAAGTTATGGCTTAATAGGAGCAGAGCAGCACCTAGCCCGCTACCCGGGTGACAATATGTCCTCCCATTTTGACGGTAACAGGCAGGAAGCTTCAGCCTATTATTCATCCGGTATGGCTCCCGGCCTTGGCGCGTGGGGTTATTTCACCACATCCAGGGCAAACATGACTCAACAAGATGTAGCACAAGAGAAGTATTATATTGCTGTCCAAACTTTTCTTGCTCCGCAGTTCAATCAAAGGATTGCCCAGTATCGGGATTTTTTTAAATTCCGAAAAATGCTTGTTGTAAATCCGCAAAACGGCAGGGCAATGGTTGCTGTTATTGGGGATGCAGGCCCGGCTGAGTGGACAGGAAAACATTTGGGAGGCTCCCCTGAGGTAATGAAATATTTGGAGCGTGTTGACGGAGGGGGAGTTGGACCTGTGCTATATTTTTTTATTGACGATCCTAATGATACTATACCATTGGGACCAGTTGATCCAATTTAACAATGAAACAATCGAGCAATCGAACAATTCTCATTTTATGAAAACGCATTTTTATTCACATGTTATAGAAACTTCTTCGCTTAGCCTTGCTTTGGCAGACATGGATCTAAGCCAGGAAGAAAGGAAGCACTTGATTGAACTGGCGCAGGACAATCTGCACCATGCGATTCTAGACGTTGTCCTTTCAGAGCTCACTGAAATTGATAAACAGGAATTTTTAAAGCTTCTGGCAGAAGATGAACAACAAAAAATCTGGAAACTTCTTACAAAAAGCGTTGACAACATAGAAGATAAGATTAAAAAAACAGCAGAAGAATTAAAACGGCAGCTTCATAAAGATATTGAAGAAAGCAAAAAATGAATCCCAGGATAAAGTCTTATTTCAATAATCTTTCCATTCTCCCTAAACACCTCAGCCTTCCAGGGCTCGCACTTGCGATATCCCTAATAGCCCTAATATCCCTAACCGCCCTAACAGCCCAAACAAAAAAAGAAAATAAGAACCTAAAGACCACAAACCAAAATATTGAAAAAGAGCTAACAAAACTTAAATCAGAAGATCAGTACAAAAAAAATAAAGAACTTGAGGAAACAATTAGCAACATTGAAAAAACTTATATCCAGGCGGTTTTGCTTTATGAGAAAATAATAGATGCTAAAGACGCAAAGAGGAATGTTTCCGATTACGAAAAAACATTTGCAAATGCGCTTAGTCTTCTCTCAAAAAGAAACTATTCATCTGCCTCTGCCCAGTTTTCCCAGCTTAGTTTAAAGATCGATCAGGAAGCACCAAAGACGCCTACCTCTTCAAATATTGCTGCTTCTTCAGCAAGCGTTCCAGTGAGTAATGCCGTGCCTGGCTCCGGTTACTCAAGACAAAAAGTCAAAACTGATTTTGGAGAATTTATAGTTGACGTCGTCGCAGCGGATCTTGCCTCAACAAGAGTAATTGTGGATACAGCATCAGACGGGGACTGCCGCGACAATTGTCCAGTCCTTGCTCTGGGCGATTATGTGGCAAGAAGCGGAGCATTTGCCGGAGTTAACGGTTCGTATTTTTGTCCGGCTTCATACCCAAGCTGCGCGGGTAAGGCTAACTCATTTGACACTCTTCTTATGAATAAGAATAAGGTTTATTTTAATTCTGATAACAATGTTTATAGCAGTGTTCCGGCTGTAATTTTCTCAGGAAATTCTGCGAGATTTATTGGAGCAAGTTCTGGGTGGGGAAGAGATACTGGAGTAGATAGCGTTTTGGCAAATCAACCACTTCTTGTCTCCGGTGGGAATGTGGTTTTTGGAGGAGATGATGAAGTAAAACGGGCTGGTGCAGGAAGCAGAAGTTTTGCAGGAGCAACCGGTTCAACTGCTTACATCGGAGTAGTACACGGAGTAAACGCAGCACAGATGGCACGCGTTTTACACGCAATGGGCATTCAAAATGCCCTGAACTTAGACTCTGGCGGCTCAACCGCTCTTTGGAGCGGAGGATATAAAGTCGGGCCCGGCCGCGCAATCCCCAACGCCCTCCTCTTTGTCAGGAAGTAATGATCCAACAACTCTCAACAACTCTAACAAACTCCTGGGGTGTAAAGCTAAATCCACACCCGGGGTGTAAACCTAGGAGCGGAAATTTCAATGTTTTATTATTGCATAAACTGCTTTTCCGGGGAGGTGTTTGCGAAAGCCGGCTTTAGCACTCAGTCTTGGGAAATTTATCCATGGATCCATCCATCCTTTTTCTGTTTTGCAAAGATAATGTCCGAAAGGTCGTTTTGAGTCTCTCTTGGTAAAGACAATTGTGCCTTTAGGGTAATCATCATTCTTTTTTCTTCCCACATATTTAAGAGCGTATTTAAGCCCATTTCTTTCAAGTGCAACAATAATCTCGCGGCTATAAAAACCACGAATTCGGGCTCTTTCCGAACCTTTATCAAAACTCTTAAGTGCGCTTTTATAGTTTGTTCGTAAAACAAATGCAACACAAGCAACAGCACATCCTGAAAAATGCTCTTGTCTCACGGCTTTCATAGACACATTGTAGAATTTATAATTTTATTAACAAGTGCCTTGCGCACTTAAATTAAATCCTGGGGTGTAAAGCTAAATCCACCCCCGGGGTGTAAACTGTGTAAGCTTGAATTTACGCTTGGATGTAATCTTAAGGATTTTCTTGTTCTTAAAATATGGTATCTTCTGCTATAATTACCCCTGACATACTTTTTCCTCCAACTTTTCTTGTTAAATAAGTCTATAATAAAGTTGTGGATGATAAGACCCTAACCTGCTTAATTCTTCTAACTTACAAAGGAAAAGCGCTTCTTATGTATAAAATGAGCGGACCACTTGATGCCAAAGAGCATGAATGGTGTTTTATTGGTGGAGAAAAAGACGGCGGAGAATCATTTGAAGAAGCCATGGCGCGGCGCGTTGAAAAAGAAGCAAGCATAAAAATAGAAGAAGTGGAGTTTATCTCAGAAAATTGTTATCACGCAAGGTTAACTGATGATAATGTAAACAAAATAGAACGGGGTGAGGGACAGCTCCTGGATTTTTTTACGCTTGGTGAAGTGCAGAAGCTTCACTTATCCGAGCCTACCCGGCAATTTGTATCAAAACACGGCTCCCTAATATAATTTCAAGTTGCCCAAAATTCTACCCTATAGATATATTTGTTATGTTGTGTTATAGTTTTAAAGATGGTTTAAGTTCGGGGATGAGCGCGGGAAGAGAGAGATTATTAAAAACTTTATTAGCAACTGCCGCTGGGGTTACTGGTGTTGCCGCTCCTGTTTCCTCTCAACAAGAGTCACTCCCACCATTCCCTCCGCCAATTGTCGAATCAGGAGAGTTACGCACAACCGGACAAAAAGTTTCAGCTCACACCGGCGCCTATCAAGTTGACATAACTTTCCCTCAAGATTCTCTTCCAGCAGATGGATCAGCGCTGAATCCTGGAATATCTGGTGAAAAACATGTGTTTGCCGCAGAAAATCCGTTTCAATCTTCGGAATTCAGAGAAGACATAACTTTCCCTCCGGCAATAGAAACAGCCAGCGAAATACCCTCTCTAAGAACACAAAATATTTCAGCGGAGGTTACCTCTGGTAATTCAGACGCAGAGAATGAAGCGCAAGAAGAACGAGAACAACAAAATGGAAAATATCAAGTTGCTATTGACGTGATGGGAGAGTTTCTGCAGACAAACTCGGATCCATTTATTCAGGAAACATACGCAAGAATTGTGGTAAATCCCTCCAAACACATTGAAATTTTGGATAGTTTAGGCTATAGAGATTATGAGTACTATGAAGGAGGAGTTATCTATTATATTTTTCCGGAGACAAGAAATTTATTTGATCCAGAATCAGCAATTTGGAGTTTTGCAATACAAGTTGCTGATCAGGATGATCCGTCCATAACAACTGCTTCTGTTAGTATTCAACTGAATAGCGATGGCAATATTTATACCGGAAGCAATGATTCTTTACCATACTATGGTAGTATTTCGCTGAGGGATCTAATAAAAGCCTCTGATACTTTTTTTAACATCCCTGGTGAGATGAAATCGCAAATTATGTCCCCTATTGCTAGACGAGTTCCCACTCTAGCTAGATCCTATAAGGGATATTCACAAACTGCAAATGTAAACGGAATTGTTACGCTTAGAGCTCCACATCCATTACCCCCAGAAGGACAGGATATCTCATCTAACGCTTCAAATCTGGCAACCGTTAGCTCTCCCAACCGCTTCCCTCCCGAGGATTTACTCGCATAACTTAATTGCTCCAAGTATAACTAAGTGTTATACTTATTTCTCAATGGACGTTATTCCCCAGCTTCTGTTTCTTATTTTTCTAGTTTTTCTCAACGGATTTTTTGTAGCCTCTGAGTTTGCCCTTGTTGGTGTTAGAAAAACCAGAATTGATGAGCTGGTAAAAGAGGGAAATCAGACAGCGGTACTTGTCCAGAAATCCCTAAAAAATCTTGATACTTTTATTTCCGCAACCCAGCTTGGAATTACAATTGCCAGCCTTGGTCTTGGATGGGTTGGTGAGCCGTTTCTAGCCCGACTTATTGAACCATCTCTTCAAAGCTTTTTGCCGAATGGCGTAGTCTCGCTTTCCGCGCACGGACTGTCATTTGCAATAGCCTTTTCCGCTATAACTTTTCTTCATATAGTCCTGGGAGAGCTAGCTCCAAAGTCAATTGCTCTGCAACGTGCCGAAAAAACCTCTTTTCTTATAATCACACCACTTAGCATTTTTACTACTATTTTCAAACCTTTTATTTTTATATTAAATGGCGCTGGAATACTTGTTTTAAAAGCAATCGGTTTTAAAGCGCCATCCGGACATCAGCTGGTTCACTCAGAAGAAGAAATAAAAATGATACTAGCTCAAAGCGCGCAGGAGGGTGCAATTGAAAAGGAAGAAGCTGAAATGGTCTATTCGGTGCTGCGGCTTGGAGATACTCCGGTTGAAAAAATTATGGTTCCTAAAGAAAGAGTCATTGCGTTTGAAAGGTCAACTCCTCTAAAAGAGGTCATCAAAACTTTACAGCAAAATCCACATAGCCGTTTTCCTATCTATGAGAGGACAATAGATAATGTTGTAGGCTTCATTCACATCAAAGATGTCTTTAGAAATCTAGTCTCCCAACCTAAAATTGAACTGATAAAAGACTTGTATAGGACCTTTGTCTTAAGGAATAGAGACAAAACACTTGGAGAACTTGGAATAATTAGAAGTCTTCCTAAAGTATTTGGCAGCGAAAAAATAGACGATGTTATGCTTATGATGAGAGCAAGGAGAATTCATATGGCGGCAGTTAGGAATGAGAAAGGGCAAACTCAGGGAATTGTTACGCTTGAAGACGCAGTTGAAAGTCTGGTTGGGGAAATTCATGATGAGTTTGAGATTTTAAAAGAAGGGCAGAGTGGGATTGAGAAAGTAAAAAAGCTGACCTCATTTATAAAACGTCAAATCTAATTAACCACGCTTGCATTTCCACAAAAGATATCCTATAATACGTAGCACTATGGGACAAAGATCCATATTAATTTCAATTGTCGTAATAATTTTTGCGGTTATTTTTATACTGCTTTTTATACTAAGCCGGGCTACACAGCCTGCAAAGGAAGACGCAAGAGACAAAGAGACTGTCAAGATAACAGTTGAGGCTGCAAATGTTATAAAGGACCCGTTGGTATATGATGGGCTAACTGTTGAAGTGGATTCTCAGATCACCGACTGGGTGACAAAAAGAGTTTTTTTTGTTAATGCAGGTGGGCAAGGATTACTCGGTCAGCAAGGACGTCTTCTTATCATCTCAAAAACAATATTTGTGCTACCAAAAGACACGGTAGAAGGCGAGGTTGGGCTCGGAGAAACTGTGAATGTTCATCTTAAAGGAAGGGTAAGGATCATGGATAGAGTTGAACTTGAGCGAGCCATCGGACTTCCTCTGGACGGGAAGGATATTGCTCTTGATGATAGCGGTATTGGAAGATGGTCTGAGGGATCAGTTCTACTTCTTCATTCTGTAGAAAGATTATAACCTTCCTTCTTCTGTTATCTGCCAGCCCACTGGCACTTTGCACGGACTGGAAAATTCACGCTCCACTCCTGAGATGGGATTTTTTGCCTTTGCCATAACTTGTGCGCATGGCTCATTCTTTACTCCAAAATTTAGCCCTACTCCTACAAACAGCCAGTAAACAACTGTAATTAAGATTATTGTTCCCGTGATTCCGAGAATTTTTACTGGAAGCGTCAACAGAAACATAAAATATAGTATAACAAATAAGCTAGGCTATGGGAAATTGGATGTTTGGAAAATAATCCTCGACTCCCATAAGAGGGGATTATAGCAGATTTGAGGCTAAAAAGAAGCAAGTCCATGATGTTTATCCTGCCTGCCCGCCTTTGGAGGGAGTGAAATCTAAGGGATGAGTTCTTAGAACAATTACGTACAAATCAGGTATCGGAACCGATATTTCCTCAGTCGAAATTAACGGAGATTGGGTAATATTTTTCTTAGAAAGTATTGGCCAATTTGAGTTCTACTCTCACATAATTGTCTAATCTCATCGATGCTTAACCGTTCTGTAATCTCTGCGCATTTTTTATAAACATCCTCATAATTTGTCATAAAAGTTCCCATATCTTGGCTCGCCATATACATTTGAGCCAACTCGCCAATAGCATGAACAAGTAAAAGAGATTGGACATAGGTTAAATCAGGTGCTTGTTCTTTAGATAACATAGCTTTATCCAATTTTCCTTCTGGGCTGTCAGCAAAAACTTTTCCTCTTTTCTTGTCGAACGTGACAGATGGCATATTGCCAATTTGTCTTTGAAGCATGTCAATGACCGGCAAATGACTTTCTCCTAAAAGTAAAACGATATTTCCGCCTTGAGGATTATTAGCTAATTCTTTTACTAATCTTCTAATTTGTTGGACAATTTCTGGATTTCTTGCTGCTCCGGATGCGTGGATTACAGCTTTAGCACGTTTGTAAGCACTTAAAGACTCATCAAATTGACCACTCTCCCACTTACTAATGGCTTCTGCTGATAGTCTCTGGAATCTTTCTTGGGATTTATTATCGTTTCTAATAGCTCCTGGCGTATGAGCTTCAAATTCAACATCAAAATATCTGTCTGTCCTTATATCATCAAGACCTAGATTCAGAACAAAATTTTGGACGCTTGTTACGGGCAGACTCGAGAAGTCGCCTCTTGAAATTTCCGTCCCAATTTTTCTTACCATAGCTGCAACATAGGTCCTGTCGGGCTCGGTTCTGAATTGTGCCACAAAAGCTTCCTTTACTAAAAAACCTGCAAGTCCAAATACCTCAACGTCTCTTTTTCGTGCATCTGCGACTACTACGGTCTTCCCTGCATCTTCTAAATAGACTATATTTCTTGCCGATCTGTTCGCCGACAGGGCTACGTGTGTTTGTTCAAAAACAGATCCTAAACATTGAATATTATAAAATCTGTGTTCAAATCCTACAGCTGTAATTGATATCAAAGGCGATGGCTCGCTTTCTCTTTGTCGTTCCTCAAATTGTCTGTCTTGCGGCATAAGGAGGAATTATATCAAAAAATGAGCCTTAAATAAACTATAGGGCTAAAAATGGGTAGCCTGCCGAACGATGTTCGGACTTATTATAGCAAACTGCAACTTCAGGAAATAGAGCTTTACAATACCGCGTTTGCGGTTCTATATTGAAAAAGACTTTATCGTAGCGGTTGGTTTAAATCTTCTTGACTTATTAATTTAAATTCTTCATCTTTATCGGGAGGCTGAAAATGTCTCCAGTATTGATTAAAAGATTCTTCGTCAATCGTAAAAGAATCAACAGGAGGATTTTCTGTTCTTCTTAAAGTTCTTGCTTTCATCGTCTCAAAAGGTGCTTCAATATAATAAAGTTTTGGGATAGCACCCACACTATTTACTTTTTCTCTGATTGCTTCTCGGTGCTCTTTTACCCAAAATCCTTCGTCAATAATGACACTTATTCCTGCTTTTAAGCATTTAAGCGCCATTTCTGTTGCAAGCGATGTCATTTTACTATCATATTCTTCAAATTTGTCTTTAGGAGGAGTATTTCCAAATACTCTTACCATCCATTCATCTTTGGTAAACCGAACGGCTCCTGTTTCTTTTTCAAGTTTACGAGCAAATGTTGTCTTTCCAGAACCTACAAATCCAATAATAATATGTGCTAATGGTTTGCTAGTTTTCTGCATAAAAGTATTATACCAAAGGTTCGAACTTGCGAATCTGGGTGTCAAAAATCGAGGCCAAAAAACTTGGGGTAGCCTACCGAATGATGTTCGGACCTATTATAGCACTCTCCAAGCACAAGAACTAGCATTTTATCGCACCTCTTTCACTGAATTCGTATAGCTTACTCTCCATCTAGTATCATTGCACGCCTCGGGCTCTAAGTGTTCCGCTCATCCTTGCAGTACCGTAGGGTGGGACATGGAGGGGTGTATAATAAGAGGTAATTTATTTTATGAAGAGTGTGCATTTCTTAAATGGTCAACTTGTCAATGAAGATGATCTGCTTATATCTCCACGTGATTTAGGCTATTCGCGTGGCTACGCTGTTTTTGAGTTTATGATGACTTCAAAGGGGCGTCCGTTTATGTTAGAAAAACATATAGATAGGCTTTATCGATCTTGTCAGGAAATATCACTGAATTTGCCTTGGCCAAAAGAGCTGATTACTGAGTGGGTGGTACAAACACTTAAAGCGAATGAGTCTGTTGAGGGCGAAAAGGTTATGCGTGTCACTATTTCTGGTGGGCCCTCAATGACACTCTCTACAACGAAAATACCTACAATAGTTATTATGGTTGACCAGCGTATTCCGCGCCCCTCTGAAGATTATGCTAACGGAGTCCATGTTTTACTTTCCGAATTTCAAAGGTATAAACCACAAGCCAAAACGAATAATTACATAGAGGCGATTCGTCAATTCAATTCTATCCCTAATGACATAGATGAGGTTATCTATCATTCCGAAGGTATGGTACGCGAAGGAACGATGAGTAATGTATTTGCAGCAATAGATGGTTCTCTTGTGACTCCTAAAACAGGGATTCTGGAGGGGATTACGCGCGATATCATAATTAATAAATTACAACTTTCTGTTCGGGCTGAGGCTTGTGACTTTTCTGTACAGGAGCTACTAGGTGCGTCGGAACTGTTTATCACCGCTACCGGAATGGACATAATGCCCGTGACCAAGTTGAATGACGTTCCCGTGGGGGACGGATCAGTTGGGCCCTTTACTAAAGAGGTTATGAGGAAGTTTCGCAGTTTTTTCGAGTCAGATCTTTGGTAAGTAAATGTGTGTAGTTAGCTCCACAACGATAGCGACCCATCTTTCAATGTCATGAAGGTGGTAAGGCCTAATCTTGGTTTATCTGAGTTGATAGCCGCTACTTGATGGAAGTTGCGTGTTTTAAATACTACTAAGTCTCCCGCTTTAGGCGATATTGTGGCATGCGGTGTGTCTTCTAGGAAATCCTCTGCGAATCCGTATCTTCCCTTTTGTCCAATATCATTGTTGTGGGACTCATCTTCTGGCTGCCATGGGCGATTGTAGACAGTTAATTCCCCTCCTTCAGTTGGCATCTGAAGGTATAAAACGAGACCATATTGTTCATCTGCATCAGAGACGCTCCAGCCTGGAAGCTGGTTTGGAGCATAGTCAAAATGCAGCGTGCTTTTTGCTCCCATTGCTCTAATGAGGCCTGCGAAGTACTGCGCATTTTGCATGCCTGGTTCAGTCGCTATGGATGCATTATATCCATTTGATGAAAAGAATTTAATAATTTTATCAATTGGGTTTGAAGCTCCCTTAAATATTTCATCTCGAACCTTCGCGGCTTCTGGGGTGAGGTCAAAGTATCTTTGCTTGCCGCCAGATTCATAACCAAATCCTGTGGCGTTTATGCCAATTCTACCCTGTTGGAACTCTCTGTTTTCGTACCATTGTATATTTTGTCGGCTCATGTTCTGAATGACGATATCCAAGTCTTGTCTACCTAAGAATTGAGCAATTTGAATAGCTGCAATTTCGTTTGATGCGAGTGCAGGTAGGAGCTCACATGCTTCGGCTGAGTTATCTGGACTCAGACGTTCAACTCCCCATTGATTCTCTATGTGGTTCATATTCTCTCGATTCTCTATGTGGTTCATATTCTGTCCATTGCTCCTAATTTGTAACTTAAAGGATCTCATCGTATCATAGAAAGAAGTGAATTGACAAGAAGTGCATTCTTGCAGTTGTGTATAAGATTGATAATATGATAAAAGATAACAATATGAAAACTGTAAATTTACTGCTAATTGGAGTTGGGCCTCATGCGAAGCGGATCTATGTCCCTGCCTTTTTTAGGTTGGCTGCAGATTATCCTATACGCTTAATTGCAGCTGTAGATCTGAAGCGGCAAATGGATACTGTGGATTCATACCTTAAAGATCAGAGGTATGATTTGGAGATGTTATATCTTGACTCTTTTGATACAGCTGATGGCATTCCTGATCACTCTAGGGCGATGTTAGATGCTTTGGTTAATAAATTTGATATACAAGGGGTTGTGATTGCTACAGAGCCTACAGCTCATAAGGCATATGCCGAATGGGCTCTTCGCAAAGGGTTGCATATTCTTATGGATAAGCCCATTACAGCTAGGAAGGCGATCAGTGTTGATCGTTCTCAAGCTATGGGTTTAATTGATGATTACAGTGAACTTCTGGATCTGTACAAGTTGCATCTGGCCGACAAACCAACCATTTTTTCTATAGATGTTCAGCGAAGATACGAGTATGGCTTCGATAAAGTCCGAGAACTGATTTCAGGGACAGCGAAAAAATTTAATGTACCCGTAACGTCGATGCAGATTATGCATGCTGATGGTTCGTGGAGGTTTCCGCAGGAGGTAATAACCCAAGAATCTCATGGTCTTAAGGATGGTTTTGGAAAAGTAGCATTTAGTGGGTATCACTTGTTCGATATGGCCTGGCAAATGTATCAGTCTGGCCTTGTTGATGATAAGCAACCTGATCAATTAGAGATTTTTTCATCTCCATTGACTCCGAGTGGACTCATTCTTAATTTAAATGAGGAAGACTACATTAGATATTTTGGATCTGATTACGAGCGGACTGGTCTTTCTTCGAAGCAATACCTAGACAAAATTTCTGATTATGGCGAGGTGGATTCGTTTAACATTATTCGGCTGCTTAGGAGCGGTGAGAATATTTGCAATATCTCTGTGAATTTGATGCACAGTAGCTTCTCGAGGCGTTCATGGGCTGCGCCAAATGCTGATCTGTATAAAGGCAATGGTAGGGTAAAGCATCAGCAATTTATTATTCAACAAGGTCCTTTTCAGTGTATTCAGATTCATAACTATCAATCCAAGCATCAGCATGATGTTGATAATTCCGATGAATTTGAGGTTGGCGGTAACAATCATTTTGAAATATACGTATTTCGCAATGTTGGTATGTTTGGCGAAGGCAAAGCCTTCTTTAGGATATCTGCTCGTGATCTAGAACAGCAGGCTGACGTTACTGGACTTACGGGGGAGAAAGCCAAAGATCGTGTTATACGTGAGTTTATTGAGTTTATCCTTGGACGAATCAATATAAGTGATGTGAAATCAAATATTGATACTCATGCTGTTTCAGTTAAGCTAATGAGTGGGGTGTGTCAGTCTAGCGCAAATATACGCTCTAATAAAAATCCTTTGATTCGTATGTCGATATGATAGGTTCAATTTATTTAATCGGTGGTGGAGAAATTAGAGACGGTGAGACATATCAGATCGATGAGGATATAAAGTCTCTTGCGTCTGAAGGATCTACCTTCGCTTTTTTTGGCTTTGCGGCACAAGATAGCGTTGCATATTCTGATTCCATTACATCTGTTTTTGGCGATAAATTTAAGGTTTTGGTCCCTACGGAGAAAAAGGGTCGTGAGTATGCGATCAATGCGATCAAGTCTTCATCGGTGATATATTTAGGTGGTGGTGATACTGATCAGTTAATGCGATTATTTTCTGAATGGGACATTGTGGGGCTTTTAATTGCGGCTTTTGAGCGAGGTGCTCACATTGCTGGAATGAGCGCCGGGGCTCAGGCTCTATCTTCTTGGTATATTCACGAAGGTAGCGACGTATTTGAGGTGAGGAAAGGTTGGGGGATCGTTTCTGCTTGTGTGCAGGTGCACGCAAATCAAGATTCCTTCGATAAAGCCAGGTCTGCATGGACAAGTTTTCATAAGGTTGGCACATGCCCTTTTGTGGCAATTGGCGAGGGTGCTGCCTTGCGTATAGACTCAACGGGTGAGCATAAAGTGGGCCGCGGTAACGTATGGAGACTGGGCGATCACGAGTGATAGATACCCTTCATGGTCTGTTCTCATTTAATGAAGGTAGTTTTAATTATTTTACAAGATTAGTTCATTATGATACTATACTGTACTTTTATAAAACTTGCCCAGCATCTAAGGAGTCGCTGTAATGGAATCTATAAAATCTTCACCTCAGGAATATCATCAAGATAAAGAAGTCGCTGTAGTAGAATCTATAAAATCTTCATTTCTGGAATATCATCAAGACAATGGATTTACGACGCACGATTCTTTCCCATTAGTCATTGACGATCCCACAGTTTTGTTTACTAATGCGACAATCACTCCGTTCAAATCGATGTTCTCCGGTGATACGACCCCTTCCAATTTTGCTTTTATACAAAAATGTCTTCGCTTAGGTGGAACTGGCGGCACTTTTGACACTGCTCGTGTAGATATAAATTATACATCATTATTTCACATGCTTGGCAGCGGTCTTTTCAATGTGAGTCATGATAAGGCAATGGAATATTTTGTTGATATGTTAAGTGCACTGGGGCTTAACAAAAAGAACCTAATATTCTCTACAATTGGAGGTCATCCTCTAGAGTCGGCACTAAGGTCTGCCTCTCTAGACCCAAATCAGGTTCGTATCATTGAAGACCCTGAAGTATTGAAGCATGAATGGAGCTTTGGAGAAGGGGACCTGCACGGGCGTGGGGTAATCGCGTGGTTCGCTTCAGAAGGCTATGATCAGAATCAAGACTTATCTGATTGTCTGCAGATTGGTAGGATTGTGGACATTGATGGAATTTCCGAAGGCACATCAGTAGTTCCTTTTGAACACACGGCATTTGATGTGGGCCTGGGCATGGGCAGGGTTGAACGTGCACTAACAGGTGAAAATAAATTTTCATTGATGCCATGGAGAAAGCTAGCGGAGCAATTCAAGGGTACATTTGGTCATATCTCTGATTTGGATGCTCATTACATGGCGAATCTTTGTCGCGTGATAGATGAGCTAACAGCAGAAGGGTTAATGCCCGGAAATAAGAGGCACTCGTACGTACTTAGAAAAATTGTTCGCTCCCTGATAGAGGAAGTTTGGTTGCAGTCGGAGGGTTTTGTGAATGTCCAAAGTGTTTTACAGTCTTTCATCGATGGATCCATGTCTACGCCCAGAGTTGCGGAAGCTATATCGGGTGAGGAGAGTTCAATGCGTAAAATACTTTCTGAGTCGGAGTCTCGGCGTAAAAAACATCCCGAAATGACGCTCAACGATCTTTATTCAACATTTGGAATAAGGCCCAACCTCCTCAGTTTAATGTAGAGGATGATTAAGTTTTATTTTGCCTAGTTATATAGCCTCAAGGCTTTTTGAGTTATGTGATTAGGAGTTTCCATAAGTTGCATAAACTCCCTGATATTGACTATTAGAATTAATAGTATAAAATCTATTTTGTAAATAGTAAGATTGCACCTTACCGCCTCGTCTACGTATATGTAATAATTATTCGTTTATGGTCTAATTAACGATGGAAGTATTAAAACAACAGCTGCAACTCGAGAATACTGATTGGCATTTTGTAAAGGCACGTACTATAAGTCAAGGAATTGTCTACCTATCTATCTATGGCGACAGATATTTAAAAACTGGGTCTAAGAATAGTATCCGTGATGAAGTAGAGTTTGCAAGAACTCTGCATGATATGGGATTTCCTACTCCAGAAGTATTAAGTGATGGAGAAATTGATGCTGATACATACTATTTTACCGAATCCTCTCTAGGCACTAGAACTTTTGGCGATATATTTAGGGAAGAATACGCGGCCACCGGCGTCATAGAAGAGACTTCCTTTGATCAATACTGCCGTATTGCAAGTCTATTTTTAGTTGCACAGTTAAAATCTGCTCCTTCATTTAGAGAACAAGGTAATTTGCGTGACGGGGTTAACTTAGATAATGTTATCGAGGAAAATCCTGACCTTAGCATAGAAGATCTCGAGAAAGCATTCGCTATGGCAGAGGCAAGAGTCGTCAATCTACCACAAGTTTTAACGCACGGTGATTTAGGACCATTTAATATGTTGCCAGGTGGAGTCATGGATTTTGAGCATAAGTTTATCGCTCCTGTGGGATTCGATGTAATCACTAGCCCTTTCACTGGCCGATTCTGGAACTTCACAGCACCTGATGGTACTAGTCAGTTAGCTTATGATTTCAGTGAAAAACAGATAAGAAAATATTTAGATACAATTGATGCTACGGCCAGCGATCTTGAGTTAGAGGATCTATCAAGTTTTACAGATGATATGGTATTGCTTAAGGCCATATGGGAAACTTCTTTTGAGAAACAAATAGCTAAGAAACTGGGCAATAACCATAGATGGCAAAATAAGAGAGAAACTTTAAGATATTGCATAAACCAATATGTAGCCAGTTTACCAATTGACACAACTACATTTGGTAAACACTTAGGTTATTGAGCTACGTCTTGCTAGGTATAAGTATGGAAAAGCTCACCATAGATATCCGAACTCCATTTGCATACATTCAGAAAGTTTCCAATCAAATCAGAAAAAGTGAAGATGAAAAAGATATGATTTGCCTGTTATAGCAAGCCAAACTGCATTTGTGAGTCCGAGCGCATTTAATTTGGGTGGATGACGGGGATGGTTCGACAGGTCTTCGACTCTGAAGTGAACCTCAGGCTCAGGCTCGATGATCTCACTTACTATTTCTTTTTGCTTAAATTTTTAAGTTCTTTCAAATTTCCTGCAATAAGCGCTTCTTTTTTTGCTCTTGACCATTTTTTAATCTGTGCTTCTCTTCTCATTGCTTCTAATCTTGTAGGGTACTCCTCTTTATAAACGGGCTTGAAGTCTTCATGATCTTTAGTAAATTTCGCTGCTTTACAATCTTTTGCAATATGTTGCTTTGTCCGATTTTCAAAATTATTCGTTTGTCCAATATATAGTTGATTGGATGAGCTACGGAGAATGTAAATGAAAAAAGACATTTTGTCCTTCGATGAACTCAGGACATTCGACTCCGGCTTACAGCCATGAGCGAACGAAGTGAGTCGAATGGGTGGATGACGGGGATCGAACCCGCGGCCACCTGGACCACAACCAGGAGCTCTACCACTGAGCTACATCCACCACTCTTGCTAATTATATCATCTTCTGAGGCTATGGGGAAAGCTCGGCATGATCTGTGTGTTGTTCTTCGTGTTTGAATAGGTCAAGGAGTTTCGCTGCGGCTGCGCCAAAGACAAATCCTCCCACATGTGCCCAGAAAGCAACACCACCAATATCAGATGGTCCGGATAAACTTGCCGCTCCTGATAAGATTTGCAAAACAAACCAATACCCAAGCATAAAAACTGCGCTTATATTTACCATAGTAAAGAAGCCAAAGAAAGGGACAAAGGTCTTTATTTTATGGTGGGGAAATAACACAAAATATGCGCCCAATGCCCCTGCAACAGCACCGGATGCCCCCAGCATGGGTATATTTGACGCTGGGCTAATAATGTACTGTGCAAGGCTAGCCACTATTCCTGACCCAATGTATAAAAAGGGGTAGGTTAAGAAAGGAAAGTGTCCCTCAACATTATCTCCAAATACCCAGAGAAATATCATATTGGAAATAATGTGTAAAAATCCGCCGTGAAGAAATATTGAGGTAACAAAAGGGTACAAAGTTGAGAAGTTAGCAAAGTCGATTTGGGAAGGAATTAAGGCATATTGATAGGTGAATGATTCAGGACTGGTTATTTGAAGATAAAAAACAAAAACTGTGAGAATAATTATTCCTATATTGAAAATGGGGAAACGCTTGGCTTTTACAGAATCAGCAATAGGAATCATTGACTACAATCTTAAAACTAACTGAACCCCAAATCAAGCAAATATCGTCCCGCATACACCCCGGGGGTGAATTTAGGTTTACACCCTAGGATATTAGGTAAATCACTCAAGAACTAAATCCTTTATTAAAGCAAGACTTCTTTGATAATCTACTTGATCTTCCACAAAATTGTAATAACTCTTTATGGATTTAAAACTCTCCAGTATCAGCTTAGTATTTACAAATAAATTTAAACCGTAATGGTAGATTCTAAAAGAAGTCCAAGGATAATCTGGTAAGTCTTTAAACTCAACCAAGTATGAAGTGACAGGATTTAGGTGAATATATCTTGAGACATGAACAAACTGGTCTTCAGACTCTATTCTTTTTCCTTTAAAGGGGTTCAGAAATAAAGCACCGTTTCGATCATTTTTTATATTAAAGTATTTAGCAAAACTATTTTGAAAATTAGAAATAAAATTTACGATTCCATTATCGACCAGTTGTTTCAATAAGAAATGGTAGTGATTAGGCATAAAAGCAAATGAATAGATGTCTACAAGTTTCTCCCTGTTCTTAATCGAATCTAAATAGCTCTTTTTCTGATCAACGGGTAATTTTTTAAACTTAGACAGCCTAAGCTCTTGATGGTATCGATAATAGTCTGATATCTCGATTATCTTGTTTAAACAAGTAGCTGAAGAAAATATCGACTCCTTAGCAACAGACCTGTTATATATGTGGTAAGTTTCATTGGTAGCTAAAACAAATCTCCTTCTTGGCATATAAACTAACTTTAAATCTAAATCCCTGGGGTGTCAAGGTAAATCCACACCCGGGGTGTAAAGGTGTAAAGCTAAAGGTGGTATGGGACGTGGTGTTTGTAGGAGTTTTTATTGGCAAAGTCGATAATTTTTCCTGCACTTGGAAAATCTTTTTCGATTTGTTCGGTCTTTTCCTTTTTATCAAAGTAACGATAAAGAACTTGGTCAGCTTCAGCATAAGAAAACCCGAATTCGCCTTCATCAGTCTGCTGTTGCCAAAGATTAGCAGAAGGAGATTTGTCAATAATCGAACGCGGAATTCCAAGATATCTTGCTAATTCATAAACCTGGGTTTTATACAAATGCTGGATTGGCTCAATATCTGACGCTTCGTCACCAAAGCGCGTAAAATAGCCCATGTGGTGTTCAGATCTGTTTTCAGTACCTACAACAAGAGAGCTATGTTTTTTAGCAAAATCATAGAGGACAATCATTCGGACTCTTGCCGAAATATTGCCGCGGCGAAGTGCCTCTTCCTCAGAAATTTCTAAACGAGAGATTACTTCATCCGTTGTTTTTTTGATCGATACAGTAGTTATTCGCATATTAAGTGTTTTCTCAAGTTCTGGAATGTCTTTATCAATTTCATTAAAATAGGGAAGGTTTAGGGCTAAAATATTTTCTGCAGGTATAGCTTTAGCAAGCAGTGTCAAGCTTACCGACGAATCAATTCCTCCTGAAACTCCAATTACTGCTTTTTCAATCTTTTGTTCGTGAAACGTTTTTCTCAAAAAAGAGACGATCTTTTTTTCTTCTGCTTCGGGATTAATTTGGGGTAGACTAAACATAAAGCTTATTTTCTTTAATATATCGCTCAACCGGTTCTGGTACAAGATACTTTATTGATTTTCCCGTTTTTACTCTCTCTCTAATTGCAGTCCCTGAGAAGCTAGTTACCAAAAGATTTGGTCCTGAAATTAGTTCGAATCCAACCGGTAGGTTCGTGGGAAGATCATAAGGGTCTCTTGGAAAAACAAGAAAAGTAGCTTCTTTTACCAGTTCATCTGCTTTTTTCCACCGGTCAAACTCCGTAACTATATCAGAACCTATTATCCAAAAAATTTGTGCTCCTCTTTCTTGCTTTAATGCTCTTATCGTATCTATTGAGTAGCTTATTCCCTTTCTTTTCAACTCGATATCTGAAACCTCCATTTTATATTCAAGACAAAGTTTGATCATCTCCATCCGATCGTTGGCATCAGCAACTGTTGATTTCCACTGATGCTTGTTTGCTGGGATAAACAGAACTTTATCAATGTCAGGAACAAGTTCTAAAACCTGACGAGCAACCAAAATATGACCAGTATGAATAGGATCAAATCTTCCCCCCAAAACTGCCAACTTCATTCAAAAAGTATATCACAGCCTCTCCCGAGTCTTCAAACCTGCAGTAATGACTATATTCTACAATCTAGACAATCTAGTGTAAATTTTTTAATTTACTTGCAAAAAGAAATATTATTATGTAGAATTCTTCGCAATAAGTTTTTATACTAAAAATGACAGCAGCTGAAAGTAGGATTGTAGTACCAGAGGGGCGCTTTCCTGAGCCTAGCTCAGTTACTTATCCACCTGAGTTAGTTGTACTCCCAAACGCGGAAGCTGTAGACGCATATGCAGCTGGTTTGATTATCGAACAAATTAGAACAAAACCTACTTCAGTATTGACTTTACCTACTGGGAACACACCTATTGGTATGTACGGACTAATCGTAGCTAGCGCTCAAGAGGGAATAGTGAATTTAAGTAAAACTACGATAGTTAATCTGGACGAATACCATCCAATCGATCCAGCTAGCCTAGATAGTTATGCTAGCTTTATGCGGAGGCATTTAATGGATCACGTTCCGGTTGGTGAATGGAATATTCCAAACGGGGGAGCCCCAAGCGCAGATGAAGAAGCCCAGCGATACAGAGCGTTACTTGAGGCAAGACAACCGGTAGATCTTGCGGTGGTGGGTATTGGCCCTGGCACAACGTGTCATATTGGTTTTAACGAAAAAGGATCAGAACCTGACTCAACTGTAAGATATGTCACACTAGACCTTCAAACCAGAGAAGCAAACGCAAGACTTTTTGAAGATCCAAGTCAAATTCCAGAAGGAGCATTAACTCAAGGTATAGGGGACATACTAAGAGCTCGATGGATTATATTAATTGCAAAAGGAGTACATAAGGCTTGGGGTGTAAATCGCACACTGAAAGGTCCAGTTTCATCAGACGCTCCAGCCTCGTTTTTACGCATCCATCCAAGAGTAACGGCTGTACTTGACCAAGAAGCGGCCCAATACCTACTGGGTAATTGAAATTTAACATGGCTTAATTTAGAATTCACCTGTGAGTACAGCTGAAACTGCGCAAACTGACATGAGTGAAGGCTTCCCAAGGAGTATGGCGGAAATAGCCTATTTTTATTTCATTAGAGCTAGCATGGCTTGTCCTGCTTCCGTTACTGCGCAAGGAGCAGTTATAGCCCTTATAGTCAGAGAAACTGGTGAAAATCCTTTAGAGTTACGAGAAGCTTTATTGGAAGATCAATCAAAGCTGCAAGCAATTAAATCTGTGGCTGATAGAATTCATCCAGATAATGTTCGGGCGTCTCACGATGTACCTATGGAAAAAGTAATAGAAGTTGTTGGAGAGGGATTTGCTTTAGCAAATGACTTCAGATTTTTAACAACCGAAAAACTCGAGCTTTTACGTGGCAGTATTTATCAACGGTTTGCGCATAATCGTACAGGAGAATTCCCTGAACACTCAATGAGAGAGGCTGCCGAAGCTTACCTCAGGGGAAGACATCTGTGACCCTGGAGGGAATCCCTTCGACTTCGTTTATGCTGAGTAAACCGAAGTACTCAGGGTAAACTTCTCATCCCTCAGGTCGCTTCGTCAAACTCAGCTTGCACTGAGCTCTTGTCATGAGTTTGCCGGACTGATGCCGAAGTGCGACCCCGGAGGCCTGCCTGCCGGCAGGCAGGGAATCGAACCCCCAACCTGGTGCTTAGAACGCACTCGCCCTGCCTACCATACTTGCACGCCCGGAGGGAATCGAACCCCCAACCTTGACGTTAGAACCGTCTTGCTCTATCCGTTGAGCTACGGGCGCATGCTGCTTAGCGGGCAGGTCTATCCGTTGAGCTACAGGGCCTAAATGGGACAAAACCTAACGGTTTTTTCCCAACGATTTTCCCTTTATTGATTCGCAAAACCGACACTCCCAATCCAGCGATTTTGCGTTAATCTAAAAGGTTACCATACTATTTTACCTCGAAATCCGCTCAAAATCAAACAAAATATGCTATAATTGAAGCAGTGCAAAATCCTATAGTTAAATACGTACTCAATAACCATATCTTAGCTACAGTTCTCCTGGTAGCTCTTGCCCTTTTTCTTTACCAGATAAGAAGTATCCTTCTTGCGCTTTTCATCTCCTACATTATAATGGCAGCACTAACTCCTATTGTTCGCGGCCTGAAACGCTTTAGACTTCCAAACTTTCTTACAGTAACTGTTGTATATAGCCTTGTAATAGCCGCAATTGTTCTTTTGGTAGTCCCGATCCTTCCTTTTTTCATTTCCCAAATCCAGGCATTATTTAAGGCAATCCCAACGTATCTAAATTTGGCTAGCCAAGTCTTAGGATTTCAGGTTAGTAATGCTCAGATAGAAAACTATTTATCACCATTAACAGGCCTGATTGGACAAAATGCTCTGTCTTTTACAACACGGTTTTTTGGAGGAATATTTACTGTTATTTCAATATTTGTTTTAAGTTTTTATATGCTGATTGAGCGGGAGAAAATTGGAAGGGAAATTCCAAATCTCTTACCGGAGAGATATAGGCAAAAGATAATTCTGACAATTCATCTGGTGGAACAAAAGCTCGGAGCATGGCTTAGGGGTCAGATTGTATTATCTTTAGTGGTTGGGACAATTACCTGGATTGTCCTAACTGTTCTTGGAGTTCCCTTTGCGCTTCCCCTGGCAATTTTGGCAGGAATACTGGAAATTATTCCAACACTTGGACCGATAATTGCCGCAATTCCAGCTGTAATAGTTGGCCTTGCAATCTCGCCCGTTATGGCTGTTTCTGTGGTTTTGGCCTACATTGGCATTCAGCTTGCGGAAAATAATATTCTGGTACCCAAAATAATGCAAAAAGCAGTAGGACTTAATCCTGTTGTAATAATTGTTGCAATTTTAATTGGGGCAAGATTATTTGGGGTAATGGGCGCTCTTCTCTCAATTCCGTTTGTCTCCGCCGCAATAATAACCATCCGCTCATTTAAATAAGTTTGACATTTGCTACAAAGTATATTTACTATATAAGTAGGCGGATTTTAAATGGCCGAGAAAAAACCTAAAAGAATAAAAAAAGTAACTGAAATACCGGAAGCAAAAGTTACTATTGAGGTGGAAGAAAACGAAGAAAAAGCCGGTGATGATAAGACCACAGACCAGGCTCCGGCTGAGGTTAAGCCTGAGGAAACCGCAGACAGCCTCGATGAAATTGAGAGCTCGGGAGGAATCAGCTGGAAAAAAATCCTTTTAATAATACTGGTTGTCGTTCCCGTAGGATTTTTGATGTTTGGGGGTTTTCTTTTTTTCAGCCAGAACTTCAATCCCAGCTTTTTAAGTGATAAGCCTGAAAAGTCAATCAAACTACCGCAAACTTCACCAACCCCAACGAAAGTAGATGTAGACAGGAAAGCTTATGAAATTGAAGTGCAAAACGGCAGCGGCATAGCCGGAGAGGGAGCACGGGTAAAAGAGCTTCTTGAAGGTGCTGGATTTGTAGTTTCTACCGTAGGGAATGCCGACAATTCAAACTATACGGAAACAATTATAACTGTAAATAGTGACGTTGCGGAAGAATTTATAGAAGAACTCACAAAAGTTCTTGAAGAAAGAGGGCCGGTTGGTAAGATTGAAAAATTTGCCACTGGAGAAGATGGGGAAGTATTAGTTATTGTAGGAAGCGATCTCTCATCCGTAACTCCAACTCCAAAAGAATAATAATCAACCGCGCTTTCGTCCTCCGCGCCGTGAAATAATTGAATATAACCACTCAAGTTTGATAGAATTAAGATTACGCAAAACGCTAGATATTGCACGTCAGGGCCGCTCGCTTGATGATTTTACCGGCCTCGTGCATCCTTAAAGGAAGATCGTTGGGAAGAAACCCTTGGTTTCGTCCCACGCTTCGCGCGCGGGTGTAGTTCAATGGCAGAACACCACTTTTCCAAAGTGGATACGAGGGTTCGATTCCCTTCACCCGCTCTGGATTCGACAAGTCATTCGACAATGAGCTCATGACGAATTGCTCACCATTCGCGGTGGGCTGGTGGAATCCAGCGTGAAGGGATGAGAAGTTTACCCTGAGCGAAGTCGAATGGGATTCCCTTCACCCGCTCAGATTCTGCTTTCTTGACTTATAGCTATAGATGATTTATATTGCGGATTAATTATGGCAAATAGTTCTTCAAGACACGAGGCATTTTTAGGACCGATTCCCTTTATTCCACGAGTAGTTAATGGACCTGGGCTAAATGAGCAATCCCACACAACGGAAGAATTAGATGGTCCTGACCCAAGTTTTGTTGCTGAAATTGATCGAAGGTTTCATGCTGATGTAAGATGGAGCACAGCAACAATTGCTGCAAAGAGAGACATACCTGATCCAACTGATGAGCAAATTGGAGCCATAGAAGTAGCATTATCAAATAGGGCACTAGAAACTGATATTCCCGTCCCATATCTCGAAGAAGGCCAACCTTAAATACTTCCAGTCGGGGTGGTCGGATTCGAACCGACGACCTCCTCGTCCCAAACGAGGCGCGCTAGCCAACTACGCTACACCCCGAAAATTAGTCGCTACTTCAACTGAGCTAGTCCCCGGTACCGCGAGAGAGACTCGAACTCTCACACCCGTGAGGGCAAAGGCTCTTAAGGCCTTCGTGTCTACCATTCCACCACCGCGGCGCGTAGCTAATATTATACAAGGATAAGAAGCGCATATCAAACCCAAGCTCCAGAGGGAAAGTTTACCTTCCCACTTGACATGTGGGAAGGTACTTATGGTTAAATTAATATATTACGCTTATGAAGAATCCTCCTTTTATCACCGACGGATTCTTCCACATTTATAATAGAGGTGTGGAAAAAAGAGATATCTTTTTGGATAGGTGGGACTATCTTAGATTTTTAGAAACTCTGGACTTTTATCGAAAATCTCCTCAGCCCATGAAACTATCTGACTACAGAAGGGGAATCGTTAAACTTAAGAAAGTAGACAGCCAAACAGAACTAGTAAGTATTTTTTGTTTTTGCTTGATGCCTAACCATTTTCATCTCCTAGTCAAACAATTAACCGATAATGGCATTACACACTTTCTAAGAAAATTATCAGACAGTTATACAAGGTATTTCAATACTAAGTACGATAGAGTAGGACCACTGTTTCAAGGAAGTTTTAAAGCAAAGTATATTGAAAGCGATGGGCATCTTCTGCAACTGTCAAAATATATTCACCGAAACCCTTTCCCACTTTCCATGTGTGAATGTAGAGTTTACCCATATTCGTCTTATTGTAACTATATTTATGGGGAAAAACATGTTTTTTGTGATACAGGTTTTATTCTTTCTTATTTTGCGCGATCGAATCCAGAAAGAGACTATCAAAGTTTTGTCGAGGAAACTAATGATATTGACCCGGCGCTTTTTGATTCTCTAATCGACATCGATGACTGAATTCTGTGTTCCCACTTTCCATGTGGGAAGGTACATTAGCTGTGGGGTGGGGGTTCGATGCCTTGTTGGCGGAGAGAATAATCAAGCAACGACTTCATTTCCTGCCTTCTGTTTTCACTTCCCAGAATAATTCCTATAATTTTATGTCCGCCGTAATCAAGATATGTAACCAGACAAAGCCCTGCTTCGGGAGTATATCCATCTTTTAAACCTTTTACACCGGGATAGGAAGTTATTAAATTTGTCTGGTTATACATATCATATGCATAGTGATCTTCTGTTTGCGGAATAAAAATTTTCTCAGTGCTTGATGCTTTTATGATTTGAGGATAGTTTGTGACAGCATATCGCGAGAGTACGAGTAAGTCATAAGCTGTAGTATATTGGTCTCCATCGCCTTCAAAACCCGTTGGGTTGGTGAAATTTGTGTTTTCAAGGCCGAGCGCTTTTGCCTTGTCATTCATGGCCTTGATAAAACTTTCGCGGCCTAAAGTATTAGATGCAAGTGCCTCAGCGGCTTCATTTGCAGAATACATAAAAATACCATAAAGAAGCTCTTCCAAACTCATTGATTCTCCAGCCGAGAGTCCGATTGTATTTTCTCCAACCAGATCCTCTGAAGATATAGTATAGCGATCATCCTCTCTTTTGTGGTCAATTGCCACCATTGCAGTCATAATTTTAGTGAGAGATGCCATAGGAAGCCGATCTTTGGAATTTTTCTCATAAATTGTCTTTTCTTCCGAAAGATCATAAACCAACACCGATTTTGCACTAAGCGCGGGGACATCATCGCTGTCAAAAAAACCAAACAGACTCGGCAGCCAAAAATCAAGACTCATAACCTCTGGATTTTCCTTTTTGTTCAATGAGTCCGGAAGAGGGGAGTAAATATTTCTGGCTAGTGATTTTTGGTGATACACAAAAAGACCAAAACCGCTCCCTGCTATTATCAGTATGCAAACAAAGAAAACGAAGTGTTTCTTCACAAAGATATTTTACCAAACTATTTTCTCATTGACGCAAGATATTCTTTTTGTTAGACTTTAGTCCCAGAGTTCGCTGGTTAATCCTAAGCTAGTCGAAGGATTTTTTTATGGTCAGTCCGATTGAGCCCATAAATGGTAAATACAAAGGTAAAGATATTATTTCTCTGGATCAATTTTCCCCTAAGGACATATCTATTCTTTTTAAGAAAACCGTGGGCATGCTTCTAATTGCCAAAAACGCAAGACCTTCGGATCTTCTTAAGGGTAACATTGTTACCCTTATTTTTTATGAACCGTCAAGTAGAACCTTCGGATCATTTGTCGCAGCAGTAAAACAACTTGGAGGCTCAACTGTTGAAATTCTTGATCCAGAACATTTTTCATCGGTTTCAAAGGGGGAAAGTCTTGAGGATACGATCAGGGTTTTTGAGGCTTACTGTGATGTAATTGTCCTCAGGCATCCAAAGAAAGGAGCGACGCTTAAGGCAGCCCAGGCAGCTGGGTTTGTTCCTGTTATCAATGCAGGTGACGGAATCGGAGAACACCCCACACAAGCTTTGCTTGACCTTTATACAATTTATGAGCGAACAAAAAAACTAGATAATTTAATAGGAGTTTTGGCAGGAGATATGTTAAATGGAAGAACAATCCATTCATTAATCCGGGGTCTCTCAAAGTTCAATGGTAATAAACTTTATCTTCTTTCCCCAAAAGAGCTTCGATTAAGCAGGGAAGATCTGAGTTCCCACATGGAAAGTGGGAAGCTAGAGTTGGTAGAAATTGAATCGGAGAAAGATATTCCAAAAAATGCGGATTTTTGGTATTGGACAAGAGTTCAAAAAGAAAGGTTTAAGTCCGAAAGCGCGTATGAAAAGGTAAAAAATCGCTTTGTACTTGATAACAAACTTATAAAAGAGAGGGCTGGTAAAAACACGATTTTTATGCACCCTTTGCCCCGCGTTGGCGAAATACTTCCGGAAGTTGATAAAAATCCAAATGCGGTGTACCTTCGCTCGGAAATTAGAAACGGTATGTATATCCGAATGGCACTCCTTGCTTTGATTTTAGGAAAAAGTAAGTGAGTAAAACGAAATGGGGAAGTTAGTATTTAAAAATGGCTTAACTTTTGAAGGTGAGAGTTTTGGGGCAAATATATCCTCCGCCGGGGAAGTTGTCTTTTCAACCGGAATGATGGGTTATCCTGAAAGCCTTACTGATCCATCTTACAAAGGACAAATTCTTGTCCTTACATATCCTCTGGTAGGAAATTATGGAATTCCTGACAAAAAATTCTGGGAAGCTGACAAGATTATGGTATCTGGACTCATTGTGAGTAACTACATAGACACACCATATCACTTTCAGAGTAAGCAATCTTTATCTGATTGGCTGGTCTCAGAAAATATTCCCGGGTTACAAATTAAAGACACTAGACTCCTTACGCAGATGATAAGAAAAAAAGGAACGCTTCTTGGAAAAATCGTTTTAGAACAAGACATACTGTTCTATGATCCTGACCATGAAAATTTGGTAGAGAAAGTTTCAACGAAAAAAATTAACAGGGAGACTTATTCTAAGTCTTCCAAAAATATTCTTCTGATTGATTGCGGTGCAAAAAGAAATATTCAGAGGGCTCTTTTAAAAAGAAAGGTAAATGTAATCACTGTACCTTGGGATTTTGATTTGACAAATGAAGAACTAAGAATGAGAATTGACGCAGTTGTGATTTCAAATGGTCCGGGAAATCCCAAGTTTGTCCTCCGAACTATTGAAAACATTAAGAAATTAATGTCTCTGAGCATTCCAATCCTCGGAGTTTGTTTGGGAAATCAGCTCTTAGCTTTAGCTTCAGGCGGAGACACTGCAAAACTTAAATACGGCCACAGGAGTCAAAATCAGCCATGCCTATTATTTGAAAAGGGGAAACCAACTCAGCGGTGTTTTATAACAACTCAAAATCACGGATTTGAAGTAAGTAAAATTCCGCCAAATTTTTATCCTTGGTTTACAAATGCAAATGACAATTCAAACGAGGGGATTATTCATAAAAGAAAACCAGTCATGTCGGTCCAATTTCATCCTGAAGCAACACCGGGCCCCGAAGACACAGAGTGGATCTTTGATTATTTCTTAAAACATATTAAATAGTAAAAATGAAATTTAAAAAATACAAATCAAAAATAAAATATATTTAAAATTTTCTATGTATATTTACTATTTTATATTTGATATTTAATATTATTCAAACAATTGAATGAACAAAGCAAACATTAAGAAAGTCTTGATACTAGGCTCAGGTGCATTAAAAATTGGGGAGGCGGGGGAGTTTGATTACTCTGGCTCTCAGGCCATAAAAGCACTTAAGGAAGAGGGAATAAAAACTGTTTTGGTAAACCCTAACATTGCTACCATCCAAACATCAGATTACCTTGCAGATAAAGTCTATTTTCTCCCGGTTAGTCCATTTTTTGTTGAAAAAATAATTAAAAAAGAAAAGCCAGACGGAATCTTGATTTCTTTTGGAGGACAAACCGCTCTCAATTGCGGGCTTAAGCTAAATAAAAAAGGAATTCTTAGAAAAAATAAAGTTAAAATTCTAGGATCTCCAATTTCAGCAGTTGATATTTCAGAAGACAGAAAAAAATTTGTTGAACATCTTAAAAAAATCAATGTGTTTACTCCTCCGAGTCAAGCTGCAACAAGCATAAAAGAGGCAATTAAAATTGCTTCCAAAATTAAATATCCGGTTATGGTAAGAGCGGGTTTTGCACTAGGAGGTCAGAGCTCAGGAATTGCAAATAGCCAAAAAGAGCTTGAGAGGATTTTGGAAAAAGCGTTTTCATTTGTTCCGCAGGTTTTAATTGAGAAATATCTTCACCATTATAAAGAAGTTGAATACGAGGTGGTTAGGGACAGCGCTGATAACGCGGTTACGGTGTGCAATATGGAAAATATGGACCCATTGGGAATCCATACCGGAGAATCAGTTGTAATTGCCCCTTCTCAAACTCTTACAAACAATGAATACCATAAGCTTAGGAGCGTTTCTATAAAAATAGTAAGAAGTCTAGGGATTGTAGGGGAGTGTAATGTGCAGTTTGCGCTAAATCCCCGCCCAAAAAACGGGCAGCTTGAATACTATGTAATTGAACTAAACGCAAGGCTTTCTAGAAGCTCAGCCCTTGCTAGTAAGGCAACGGGCTATCCTTTGGCTTATGTTGCGGCAAAACTGGCCTTAGGGATGAATCTAGTGGAACTTACTAACAAAGTTACCAAAGCAACACAATTTTGCTTTGAACCGGCTCTTGATTATGTAACCATAAAAATTCCCCGCTGGGATATAAATAAATTTAAAAATGCAGATCCCAGAATAGGAAGCAGTATGAAGTCCGTTGGGGAAGTGATGGGAATAGGCCGCACTTTTGGTGAGGCATATCAAAAAGCAATCAGAATGCTGGATCTTGACTTTGAAGGAGTTGTAAACGATGAGATGTTTGCTGATTTTTCAAATGGAAGACTAACCGAAGCTTTGGAAAAACCCACGCCTGAGCGAATTTTTGCCATATCTGAAAGCTTCAAGAGGAATTCTGCCGTCAATAAAGTTTATAAACTCACCGGTATTGACCCTTGGTTTCTCTATAGGATCAGAAACATCACAAACCATGAAGATAAAATTAGGAAAAACAAAAAATTAATATTTGATAAATCCGAGCTCCTTGAGTTAAAACAGCTCGGCTTTTCAGACAAAAGAATAGGAGAACTTACCGACAAATTGGGACTTGAAATTAGAAGAATCAGGAAAAAATTTGGAATTATCCCGTCAGTTTTTCAAATAGATACCCTAGCGGGAGAATTCCCAGCGCAAACTAATTACTTATATCTTACATACAATGCCTCCCATAATGACATAAAGCCTTCCGCAAAATTGGGGGTTGTTGTGCTAGGATCTGGCCCGTACAGAATTGGATCTTCTGTTGAGTTTGACTGGACAAGTGTTGCTGCAATTAAAGCTCTTAAAAAACATAAGAAGAAGACAATCGTTATAAACTGCAATCCTGAGACTGTCTCAACAGATTACGATATCTCTGATAAATTATATTTTGAAGAGCTGACTTTTGAGAGGATTGCGGATATTTTGGAATTTGAAAAACCTCTTGGAACAGTTGTATCTGTTGGGGGACAAACCCCAAATAACAGGGCAAAAGAACTTAAAGCTTACGGATTTAACATTTTGGGAACAGATCCTAAAAATATTGATCAAGCAGAAGACAGGGGTAAATTTTCCTCTCTTCTTGACAAATTAAATATAAAACAGCCTCCATGGAATAATTTTACCAATGTTTCCGATGCCCTAAATTTTGTAAAAAAAGTCGGCTTTCCGGTATTGGTTCGTCCGTCATTTGTGCTTTCGGGAAGCAACATGAGAATAATTCATTCAAATGAAGAACTGGTATCATTTCTTGAAAAAATTTCCGTGATCTCAAAAGAGTACCCGGTAACCATTTCCAAATTTATTGAGGATGCGAAAGAAATTGAAATAGATGCTGTGGCACAGAACGGAAAAATAAAAGTTTTTGCGGTCTCAGAGCACGTTGAAAATGCAGGAGTTCACTCGGGCGATGCATCAATTGTTTTTCCCCCACAAAAAATTTATATAGAAACTCTTCGAAAACTGCGGGCAGTTTCCGAGGGTCTTGCAAAAAATTTGCTAATAACCGGCCCTTTTAACATTCAGTGTCTTGCAAAGGATAATGATATTTCTGTTATTGAAATTAATCTTAGAAGTTCACGCACTTTTCCTTTTATTTCAAAAGTGACTCGAATAAACTTTATGGATGTTGCAATTGACTCTTTTTTTGGCAAATGCAAAGACGAAAAAATAATAGGCCATATGGATTATCCATATGTTGCAACTAAAGTTGCTCAATTTTCATTTGCCAGACTTGCGGGTGCGGATCCGGTGCTTGATGTTGAGATGACTTCAACTGGAGAAGTGGCATGTTTTGGACAGGATCTTGAAGAAGCTTTCCTTAAGGCAGAGCTTTCCGTTGGAGGAAAAATCCCAAAAAAAGGAGTATTTGTTACTCTTGGAGGAGATGAAAATAAAATAAAATTTCTAGATTCAATCCCATATCTTTTAAAGCTAGGTATTCCAATTTATGCCACCGAGAAAACCGCTAATTTCTTAAATCAAAATGGTATAACGGTTAAAAGAATCTATAAAATTTATGAGGGCAAAAACCCAAATATTTTGGATTATTTCCAAAAAGGATTCATTGATCTGGCCATAAATATTTCAGATATCTATTTGGCCAAGCACTTAAGCGATGACTACTTAATGCGAAGAGGTGCGGTAGATCACAATATTCCTCTTTTTACAAATCTAAAAAAAGCAGAGCTTTTTATAAAAACGATTGCTACCAAAAGGATCGAGGATCTACCAATAAGGTCATGGGATGAGTACGTAATTTAATTGGCCAATACCCTTCTTGTTGTTGGGTAAATATGAGACATCAGCTCATACGGGATTGCATCACAAACTTGGGACACATTAAATATTGAGTTTTTATCTTTCGGTCTATTTGAAAAAATAATAACTTTTTGTCCAACGCGGGGATTTTTAACATCAGTCACATCAATTACTGTAATATTCATACTGACTCTTCCGATTATTTGACAATAAATTCCATTAACCTGGACAAATCCTTTATTTGAAAGCCTTCTATCAACTCCGTCATTATATCCAATCGGAAGAACAGCTGTCACCATATCTTTTGGAGCCTTAAAGACAAGATCATACCCGACTCTTTCTCCTTTTTTCAAGTCTTTAACCTGGATTATTGTTGATTTAAGCTCTAGGGCAGGCCTTAGTTCTTCGCTGTTCTCAACAACATCAATTCCATAAAGTGCTTTTCCAACCCTTGCCATATTTCCCCTCATTGAAAAATTTTTGATATTCATTACTCCAACTGATGCAAAGAGATGAATATAGGCAAACTCGACTCCCAGTCTTTTTCCAATATTAAAAGCCTCTTTAAAATTTTTAATTTGCCGCACAGTATTTATATGAAATGGGTCGTCAGGCTTGGCAGAATGGGACATAAGACCTGCTATTTTTAAACCGAATTTTTGTGCTTTTCTTATAAACCGCTCAAGATGTTCGAGCGGAACTCCTTCTCTATGCATTCCGGTATCTACGAAAATATGAACCGGAGCTTGTGGCTGAAATTTGGCAACATTTTCAAGCATTTCATTTGTATAGGCAGAAAAAGAGAAGGGGAGTTTTTTAATTTTTAAATTCTCTCCGCTAACATATCCCATAACAAGGACGGGTGTTTTAATTTTAATTTTTAACAACTGGTATGCTTCGAATATGCTATCGACGCAAAACATTGGAGGAGATAGTGGGTCAAGTATTTTTCCAACCAGTTCAATTCCGTGTCCATATGCATTGCTTTTAAGAACCGGCGCAACCGGAATCCCGGCAAGTTTAGTCAGGTATTTGTAATTATGAATTAAAGAGCTTTTTGAAACTTCTACAACATTTAGAGGTACATAATTTTTCCCGAGGAGTTTATCTATTATCCTTGCCATTTGGAGTTGTTATTATAACATTTTTAAAATCGGTCATTGACAATATGCTGGAAAATTTATATTAATATCTAATGCTTCGATTGTTAAGAAAACCAAGTAATATCCAAACAATCTATCTTTATTTAATCTTAGGAAACACCCTGGCCACTTCTTTTATCTGGGGGATAAATACAATATTTCTTCTTGATGCTGGACTGTCTAACTTTGAAGCATTTCTTGCAAACGGATTCTTTTCATTAGGCTACGTAATATTTGAGATACCAACCGGAATTGTTGCAGATACTTACGGCCGCCGTATTTCTTATCTTTTAGGGGCACTCACGCTTGCAGTATCAACCGCGCTATATCTTTATATGTGGCAAATTCAAGGCCCGTTTTGGGGATGGGCTGCCTCATCTGTTCTTTTGGGACTTGGATATACCTTTTTCTCAGGCGCAACTGAGGCGTGGCTGGTGGATGCGCTCCATGCAACAAATTTTAAAGGGCATCTTGAAGGAGTTTTTGCAAAAGGTCAAATTGTTGGAGGTACGGCCATGCTTGCGGGTGCAATCAGTGGGGGAGTTATTGCTCAAGTAACTAACCTTGGAGTCCCCTATATTCTTCGCTCCGTAGTGTTATTAATAAACTTTGCAACGGCTTTTGTTTTAATGCAGGATCTTGGGTTCTCGCCTAAAAAAACAAAACAGCCTTTTTTGGAAATGAAAAAAATCTTTTCAAGATCAATTGACCACGGGCTGCGGAATCCTCCTGTTCGCTACATCATGTTTACAGCTCCTTTTGCAACAGGCGTGAGCTTTTATATTTTTTATGCGCTTCAGCCATTTTTACTGCAGCTTTATGGAGATAAAGAAGCATATGCAATAGCAGGGATTATTGCCGCACTTACCGGACTTTCACAAATTGCAGGAGGAATTGCAGCATCAAGAATCCGAAGACTTTTTAAAAAGCGGACTTCAGCCTTAATTTTGGGAACATTTTTAACAGGCCTTATTCTTATTCTGGTAGCTTTTGCCAATAATTTCTGGCTGGTAATTGGCTTGATTTTCCTATGGGGACTGCTTTTTGCTGCACTAATGCCAATTCGCCAAGCGTATCTTAATGGATTAATACCAAGCGAACAAAGGGCAACAGTTCTTTCTTTTGATACTCTTCTCGGATCAAGCGGAGGAGTTGTTATCCAGCCGGCCCTGGGGAAAACGGCAGATATTTATGGTTATCCTATATCTTACGGAATATCTTCAGTCTTTCAGTTAGCAGCTCTTCCTTTTATATACCTTGCCCGCCGCCAAAACCCCAAATCCGACCCCATTGAGGAAAAATCTATAGAAAATTCCTAGGGTGTAAACCTAATTCCACCCCCGGGGTGGTTTCGGGGGTGGTTTCGATTTCCCAAAATCCCAAATCCGACCCCATTGAAAATAAGAAATAAATTAAGCCGCAGCTAACAACTCTTCGTGGGAAGGTTCAAGAAATCTGCCAATTTCAGGATTTATTTCATGGGACTCAGATATGGTGTGTCCGTGATTTCCTGAAACATGTACTGTTTCAGAATTAGGGAATGCTTTTGCCAAAACTAATCTCCTTCCCGGATCAGACTCGTCGTTTTCCCAATAAAAAAATAGAGTGGGAATATCCGTTATCTGTCCTAGAGTTTCAATTGGATCTCTTGATACAACTGAAGCAGCCCTCTCAGCGAACGCTTTGTGGCTAACAGCTGCTTTAGACCCATGAATGCCTCCTTCTTGCCCTAAAAGCATTGGGTCATCATTTACCTTAACCCGGCGTCTTAGAAGAGGAACAACTGGCCAAAGAGTTCCTTCTCGAACAACAGGATGAAGAGCTTTTACAACCCTATATCCTAAGCTGTTTTTAAGATCATGGGAGGAAAAAAGAGCTCCCATCAAAATTACTCTACGGATTCTTTCACGCACGCTAGGCTCGTGGCTTAATAGATCAATAACATTGGCTGCTCCAAAAGAAAAACCTATGAGATTGACGTCTCTTCCGTTTACGGGAGGCGATTCAATAAAATCTACAACCTGAGACCTTAGTATTTCCTGGGAAAATCTTCTATCTGAATAGTCTAACAGTACAGGTTTTGAGGAATCTTCAATTACCGGTAACTGTTCTCTGAAAGTAGCACTTGCTGGAATTAAAGTACCCGGAAATAGGATGGTAACGGGCCTATCTATAAATTCTCGATCACGAATATTTGAAGGAAGAGCTGAAAATGTTGCTCTGGCAGTTCTTCGGCCAAGATCTCTTTGCGCAGCTCTTCTTGTTCTTTCTCCATCTGCCCAGTGAGAGAGATCAATATATCGCGTGTCGCGATAAGAAGCTTCGGGCAAGCGGTTGTACCTCTCAGCGGCTAATTCTAAATTCATTTATTTTAATTCGAACTGTGCTGAGGATGTGAGCTCCTCCGACCTCGTCAGGATAAACGAATTGTGCCGAGTCTCAGAATCGAACTGAGATAGTCCGCTCTTCAGGCGGATGCCTTGACCAACTTGGCTAACTCGGCTAAATGGGACAAACCTCGCGGTTTTTCCCAACGATTTCCCTTTAGGGGTAGCGAAATCGACACTCTCAATCCAACGATTTCGCTCCTCTTTATTAGGCGAGCAATTATCTTATATCGAAAACAATTATACAAAAGTCGTGGGGAAGAGGCAAGGAAGTTGATTTGAAAAGGGTAATAAAGTATTATGTATATTGAAAATGCCAGAAAGATTTGTTGCTGATCGCGCACTCGTTGGTTGCCCGCCTCCCAGATATCCTGGTTTACCAGGGAGCCCAAGGGCAATCGCTCATGAGACTGAAGCAATAAGATATTTTTTTCTTACAGGAAGAAGACCAGATCCTCAAATTCCAAGAGGGCGAGATCTTACGGCCGATCCATCATCTGGGTCTCCCTCTCGAATCAGATAATTATTGTAGGCACTGAGGGACTTGTCCGCCTTAGCCTGATTAACCCAAGGAAGGCTGCGGATGGCTATAGCCATAACCGTTTGGCACTGTTGGGTCTACAAGTCTATATCCAATTCCCTTAACGGTTTCTATAGGACTATCTATTTCCCTTCCATTCGCTATCTTTCTTCTCAAGTGACCTATATGAACATTTACGGTTTTAGGGTCTGTGTCTAAAGCAGGGTCAGTGCTTATAGCAGACAATAAACTTTCTCTTGAAACAGCTCTATTAATCTCCCTACATAATGCAATCAATAATCTATTTTCTGTTAATGTTAACTGGACAACATCTTCTCCAATCGCTAACCTTGCATCTGAATTCACGAAATCAAAAAGAGGATGTCTATAAACTGAAGGTTCGTTATCAATAAGGACAGCCTGTCTAGGAAACCCTTTTTCCACAACAGCAGGCCACATGATTGCCCTTATCTGATCAGAAGTATCTCTAGATCCAGGGTTTTCTCTGTCAACTTGTCTTAATACTCGCTCTATATTATCAGCCATAGAGGTAGCAATTATATAGGATGGTTTTCTCGCTGCCGAGCTTGGATTCGAACCAAAATAAACGGATCCAAAGTCCGTTGTCCTACCATTAGACGACTCGGCAATGTGCTCTAATTTTATCAAAGATAGCCTTGTATAACAACTTTTTACGCTCATTTTTGATATAATCAATTCAAGCCGAGGTGGCGAAATGGTAGACGCGCAGCGTTCAGAACGCTGTTCTCGCAAGAGATTGGAGGTCCGAATCCTCTCCTCGGTACACTTCCAAATTAAACCTAATCTTGATAGAATAAAAGACACAAAATCGTTGGATTGGGAGTGCTGATTTTGTGGTCCCTAAAGGGAAATCGCCCGCCTGCAACGCTTATGCGCAGCATTAGCGGGCAGGTTGGGAAAAACCGTGAGGTTTGTCCCATGTGGCGAGCGGATGTGGTGAAACCGGTATACACGCAGCCTTGAGGTGGCTGTGCCCTAAAAAGCGTGGAGGTTCGAGTCCTCTCATCCGCACCAAATGTAACTATAAAACAAACCCTTTCAGCCTCGGTTTGACATATTATTTACCCTTTGGTAGTATCGTCTTTTATGGTAGGAGTAGTAGTAGGAGCTATTTTTCTTTTAACCATCATTTCGCCAATCTTAAAGGACGAAAACAAACCTCCACCGCCGCCTCAAAACAACATTTCTCAAATTTCAAGCCCTACAACCTCACCTTCTCCTACGCCACAGCCACCAAAAACTCACACCGTTGTTTCCGGTGATACTCTTTATGGTATTGCCCAAAAATATTACGGCTCCTCAAAATTCTGGACAACTCTTTGGAATAATAATCCCTGGATTGAAGACCCGCGAATAATTAACACTGGCTGGGAAATAAAGCTGGCTGTTAAACCAGATGCTGAAGAAAAGCTTTCTGAAAAACTTGCAAAAATTTACGAGGAGGTAACCGCACCGGATCCCTCGCCTTCTATCGAACCTGCCCAAACCACGGTCGCCGGAGCCTCAACTCAAGCCCAAGGTGCGCCAGGCTCGTTTGACGAGGTATATAAACAAGCTGGTTCAAAATACGGCGTGCCGTGGGAAATTCTGTATGGCCTGCATATCATGGAAACAGGAGGGAGGGACGGAGCAATATCTAGTGGCTATGGAACAGGCGCTCAAGGTCCCTTACAGTTTATGCCGGGCACGTGGACAGCTTATGGCGTGGATGGAGATGGAAACGGGAATGCAGATATAAACAACGCTGTAGACGCAATACATGGAGCTGCAAACTATATAGCAAGGCACGGTGGGGTGGAGCAGGGGCTAAAGTCCTACGGTGGTGACACGCAGGCTGCTCTTAACCACGCCCGCTCCCGCGGCTGGGGAGGCTAGGAAGGGGAATAAACAGCTCAATCCGAATTCCCACATTCCATGTGGGAAGGCAAAATCATTAAACAAGAATCGGGTATTTTTTAACTAAATCGAGAGTTGCCCACTGTTTGGAAAAGCTGTATTTTCTTCCTTTTTGAGTATTTGCCAATCCTAAAAACAAAATAATGTAAATAATGTGCTCATCAATAATTGGATTGTTCTCTGGCGGGAAAAGAGACAAGTATATTAAAAACGTCATTAGGGCTCCCGCATATCCTGCAATCTTTATTCCAATCCCCAAAATAAGGGACGCTCCTACAAGAAAAAGTCCTGCCATAAACAGCAAATCAATTACAAGGCTTCCCGAGAAAGATTGAAAAAGGGGAGAAAAAGGTCCTTCGGCTCCGAATTTTAAAAATCCGGCAGTTGGCGAAACACCCTCAAGCCATGAGCCCTCCTTGGAAGTTGCGAATCCAAGACCCAAAAGCTTGTCCAAAAAAGCCCAAAGCATTATAAATCCAAGACTAACTCTTATGAGCTCCCAAATTAAATCTTCTGTCAGAAATGCTCTCATTGAGCGGATGACCGGGATCGAACCGGCGACCTTCTCGTTGGCAACGAGACATTCTACCGCTGAACTACATCCGCGAGTGAGTCTCGGGACAGAACCTACAGTTCCCGCCCCTGTCAAGCAGGCGAGCTCCCTTCGGTCCGCTTCCCGACGATCCTTCCTATAAGGTTGCTCTAGAGCGGTGGTAACTATGCCAGCGCTCTAGGCGAGCACTATTTGGAATTAAAAAGATCAAATGACATTGTAACAGAATAGCCTCAATTACTCAATTGTCTAGTAGTTTGAAATAGTAGAGATCAGTTGACACAAAACCTGGGAAATGACAGAATAATTTACATGAGGAAAATTGCTGCCCTTGTAGGTTTTTTTACGCTCACTCCGCTCCTTCTTATCTTTTCTCTTTCTCTTCTTCTTAACATAAGTTCGAGTAAAAAGGGAGAGGTGCTTGGGGAAAGTACACAAGGTATAGCTTACGCTGCTCTTCCGCCCGCAGATACTACAATCCAAAATATAATTGAAGAAGAAGACTCAAAAGTAGAAATTGTCAGACAGTTTTTCGCCAAGTACTCATCTTCTCTTGAGCCATACTCGGCCGATATTGTTGCGGCAGCCCGAAGATATGATATTGATTTTAGGCTGCTTCCCGCAATAGCCATGCAAGAATCAACTCTTTGTAAAAAAGAAATTGCCAATTCTCACAACTGCTGGGGATGGGGAATTTATGGAGGAAAAGTTATCAAATTTAATAATTATCCTGAGGCGATAGAAACAATTACAAAAACATTGTCAACAAAATATAGAGATAAGGGGTTAGTCACGCCATTTGAAATTGTCACCCTATATAACCCCAGAAACACAAATAATTGGGCTGAAAACGTAACCCACATCATGGAAGAGCTGAAGTAACCTCACGCATGGGGCAAACTTACGGTCTCTAGCCTCAAAATTAGCAATTTTATCCTCTAGTAAGTACTTGACAAATCCTATAGTTAGTAGTATAATGCGCAACTAGATCCTAAGGTGTGCTTTTCCAAATGCATACGTTAGGATTTTTTAATTCCCCGCAAAGTATAACGCTTGGCGGGGGATTTTAATTATTCGTCTATGAAGAAATTCCAAGCAATAGTCTCTTTTGTTTTAGTTATTTTAATGCTTTCCAAAGTATCTGGGGATTCCTATGCTTTTGAACAGGCATCAGGCTCTTCTGCTACCCTAAATCCCACAATAACTCAAAAACCTGTTGATAATAGGACGGAAATTCTTGAGGGCTTTTTAGAAAGCTATGGCTCTCCTCTTGCACCTTATGCCGCTGATTT
The DNA here is from genome assembly GCA_016186625.1 of Candidatus Levyibacteriota bacterium. Taxonomy (GTDB): domain Bacteria; phylum Patescibacteriota; class Microgenomatia; order Levybacterales; family UBA12049; genus 2-01-FULL-39-10-A. The sequence goes on along the minus strand of JACPLG010000008.1, from coordinate 97,525 downwards.
TGTGGAAAGCGCAGATAAATACAGCCTTGACTGGAGACTTGTTGCCTCAATTGCCGGACTTGAATCAACTTTTGGAAAAAATATCCCTTACAACTCTTACAACGGATGGGGTTGGGGAGTATATGGAAATAATGTTATAAGATTTGCCTCATGGAGTGAGGGAATTGAAACAATTTCAAAAGGACTTAGACAAAACTATCTTGGAGAAAATCCAGATTCCAACCCATATTTGATTGGTCATAGATATGCTGCATCACCTACATGGGCACAGAGGGTTACTTTTTTTATGAATAGAATTGAAGCATATAGACTCAGAAACGGAAAGTCTACCCTAGCCCTAGCCTTATAAAACTTGCCCGCCTTTGGAGGGTAAGGTATAATACCATTTGCGGGCCGGTGGCGAAATTGGCAGACGCGTATGGTTTAGGACCATATGGGGAAACCCTTGGAGGTTCAAGTCCTCTCCGGCCTACTTAAGGCGTGGGGAGCGGACTGGAAGGAGATCGCTTGTGAAGCGGAAGCGAGTGCATTTGCGGAGAATCTTCTCGTCCGCACTTCGTTCACTCAGTGTAAACACTAAAAAACTATGAAAACAACTATTGAGAGAACAGCAGACGGGACAATTGAGCTAAAAATTACCATTCCCTGGGCAATTGTCAAAAAAGAACGGGATATTGTTCTTGCGGAAATGGTTAAAAATGCCAATCTGCCTGGGTTTCGCAAAGGAAAAGCGCCAAAAAAACTGGTTGAGGAAAAGTTGGATAACGCCAGAGTAAAAGATGAGGTTTTAAGACAAATTCTTCCGGGAGCCTATACAGAGGCAATTAAAGAGTACAATCTAAAACCCATTATGGATCCGAGGATCCATGTTGAGGGAGAGCTTTTGGAAGGGAAAGACTGGCAGTTTCACGCAATAACTTCTGAAGCGCCCGAAGTCAGGCTAGATGGGTATAAAGAAGAAGTTAAAAAAGTTACGGCAAAGAGTAAAATTATTGTGCCTGGAAAACAGGAGGAAAAACCAAAACTTGATGAGATAATCAAAGCTTTGCTCGCAAATGCAGAAATCACAATCCCAAAAGTCCTTATTGATAGGGAAGTTGACAGGCTGCTTAGCCAAACGCTTGATGAGATCAAGAGACTCGGAATGAGTCTTGATCAATATCTCTCCTCAACCGGAAAAACTGCAGAGGCTTTAAGAGCCGAGTACGCAGGAAAAGCCGAGGCAGACTTAAAACTTGAGTTTGCTCTTCAGAAAGTTGCGCAGGAGGAAAAAATTACCGTGGAGGAAGCGGAGATTGAGAAAACCATAGAAAACGCAAAACCAGAAGAACGCGAAAGCCTGCGAGCCAACAGATATCTTCTCGCTTCTATTTTAAGACAGCAAAAAACGCTTGATTTCCTAAGAAACCTATGATAAATTAGTGGTCGCAATATGCAAAATACAAAATTAAAAAGCGGCAAAAGAGAGCCAAAACAATATATTTCTGAAAACCCGTTTGAAGCCCTAATTGGAGTGGGTAAGGGAGTTGCAAAATCCATAGTACGTGACGTAGGGAAGGATTCTGTTTATGACGCGTGGGATCAATTCTTGGGAAAATCTGGCGTCCGTAATACAGAATCCGGCGGAGAAATGGAAGCAGGAGAAGAAGTTGATTTTGAAGCTTTAAAAATTCAGGAAGCAAAAGTAAGGACAGAACCGGGAAGTCAATACCATAGAGAAATTGTTGAGGTAGGAAAAAGAAAAACAGGGGAGGAAAGTCGCGAAATTCAGGTAAAAATCCAGGAGATTCTTATTGAAATAAAACAGCTTGCAAACAGCTCAACGGAGCTTAAAGAGAAAGTTGAAGTCATAGCGCTTGAGCAAATGGCTGAGGCTCCGGGCAAATACCAGCTTAACTTTGTTGAAATGATACTTGAATGGATAAGAGATGCCAGACTAAACGTTGAGGACTCTCTTGCCTGGTTTAAAGCCCTTAGGAGCAAAAAAGCGGCACGTCAATACGGAGTACTGGCTAAAAAACACGGTGCCTCATTTATGCTATCAGGCGAGCGCGCCGTTGTAACCCAAACAGGCTAAAGCCAGTAAATTGTTAAATTGTTTCATGGCTACATGGTTTATCGATTATAATAATTCTGTCTCTTAATGATATAGCCATTTTACCCATTCAACTATTCTAGCTATTTAAGGGCTCCGCTTCTTTTCCCCTCTTGACTTGAGTATTTCCAGTTGTTAGTATTTGTCTATGGTAGAAAAGATTAAAAACCTTATTCTCGTCCTTATCAACTCCTTACGGGGAGGTAAGTCTGACGCATAATTAAGGTTAGACTAACTTAGAAACCTCCCCAACGGGAGGTTTTTTTGTTGCTTAAGAATATGGGAAGACAAGATTTTGAACCAAGACAAACAGGTCAAAGACCTGATCTTTTTAGAGCCGGTGAGTTTACCCGCCATGATGCGGCTGTGATTGCGCGAATGATTGCAGACTCTCCTAGACATCCATACATAGACCCTACAAAGGTAGATAAAATAAGCGTAGAACCAATATCTGGAAACGGCGGTAGCTGGTTTATAGCCGATGCGTTACGTGCAAGCTTAACTTTCTCTATCAACCCCAGGAGACTTCCTCCAAACCAAATTCCAGAATTAATGGAAGCGGTAAAAAGAGACGGTGAAAGGCTGGCAAATAACGAAGGACATAGGCAGGGGTTAACAACAATTCCAGACACACCAGAGTTAGCAACAATGTACCGGGCGCAAATTAGAGGAACTGGAGTGGGTAGTGACATGACATCATTCTTCGCAAGAGACGAATTACCGGATGTAAGAGATCCCAGAAAAAAAGTAACTGTATTGGTAGTCAACGCCTTCCGCAGAAATGATGAGATCGGGCAAGAATTAGCTAAATTAGCTGGAGTTGGATACGGAATAAGAGAATCCACTAATGGAAAATTGCGAATGAAAGGAAAGGGGAAATTTTAGGTAGGGGGTGATTAATTATGGTAACGGAGACAGGATTTGAAACAGGAGAATCAAGGGCAGCGGCTGATGCAGCGGATAAAATGACAGGCGTAACACAAGCAAACCCATGGACAGAACATAGAAGAGCGGGTTTATTAATAGATGGTGGTACACCACAAGAATTTATCACAGGAAGAACTCCTGACGGAGAGAGTATAACAATGCGTGTTGGTCACGCATTTGCAGTGGATGGAGGAATAATGCATGTTCCGCCTCCGGAAGAGGCACCGAATATGGCCAAAGTCATGCCAAGACCTCGAACTAACTGTATTTGATCCAATGAACTTATTTTGTTAAAATAAACGGGCCTTCGGGCTCGTTTATTTTATAGAGTTGTAGCTCAGTTGGTTAGAGCGTTGCATTGACACCTGCCCGACTTTGAATGGACTCGTAGCTCAGTGGTAGAGCGCTTCGTTGACATCGAAGAGGCCAGAGGTTCGATACCTCTCGGGTCCACACAAATCCTAGGGTGTAAACTTAAATCCACACCCGGGGTGTAAACCGAATGAATTGCCTGATAAAAATCTGCTAAACTTAAAGCATGACCAGACAAGACGCGCTTCAAACTTTAACTGGACTTATTTCAAATCCCAATCTTATAAAACATCATCTTGCGTGTGAAGTAATAATGCTCTCACTTTGCAAGAGGCTTAATCCAAAAGCCGATTCTCTGACTCTTAATAAATGGGGGACTGTGGGGCTTTTACACGACGCAGATTATGAGCTGACAAGGGATAATCCAACACAGCACACACTTGTTCTTGAGCAAAGAATTGGGAACCTTTTGGATAGTGATGTAATGTATGCTATAAAAGCCCATAACTTCCAAAAAACAGGTGTAGAACCAAAATCACAAATGGATTGGGCCATGTACTGCTGTGATGAGCTGTCAGGTCTTATTATTGCCGCAGCGCTCGTCCATCCTGACAAAAAACTTGCTTCACTTACGCCTGACTTTGTAATGAAAAGGTATAATGAAAAAGGATTTGCCCAAGGAGCAGACCGGGAACAGATAGCACTTTGTGAGCAAAAACTAAACATTGCGCTTCCGCAGTTTATCCAAATTGCTCTTTCTGCCATGCAAAAAATTGCACCAGACTTAAATCTTTGACTTTTCTTTGGATTTCTGCCTAAACTAAACTCAGTCTATGGAAAAACACTTAAATATCCACAAAAATAAAAGACAAATATTCACAAACAATTTTCTTGGAGGAGTGGCCTGGGGATTGGGAGTAACAGTCGGTTTGTCTGTTTTTATTGCTATTCTTGGCTTTATTGCCTCAAATATTGACTTTGTTCCGATTGTTGGAGATTTTGTATCTCGGGTCATTAATTATATTCTTTCCAACAGATTACAAATTCCCGGAAGATGAACATAATTGCTAAAACAAAGCTAGATTGATAAAATACCTACTCAATGACTAATCAGCTTAAGGATCACAGACAAATCGGAGCGGAACTTGACCTTTTTTCTTTCCATGAAGAGGCACCCGGCGCAGTTTTTTGGCACCATAAAGGATATATAATTTACAGGATTCTTCAGGAATATCTTAGAAATAACCTCTTAAACGAAGGGTATTTGGAAGTTTTTACCCCCGTAATGGTTAAAAACGATCTCTTCAAGCGTTCTGGTCACTGGGATTTTTACAATAAGAATATGTTTAAACTTGAGGTTGACAAAGAGTTCTATTCGCTAAAACCAATGAATTGTCCGGAGGCATGCCTTATTTATCAATCCAGAGTAAGAAGCTATGTTGATCTACCGCTTAGAATTGCGGATTTTGGAGTATTACATAGAAACGAATTGTCTGGGGTACTTGGCGGACTTTTCAGAGTACGACAATTCACAATCGATGATGCGCATCACTTCATAAGACCTGATCAAATCCAGGACGAAATTGAGAAGTTGTTGGTTTTTATTGAAAATTTTTATAAAATTTTTGGATTCGCCTCAGAATTTTTCCTATCGACTAAGCCGGATAATGCAATGGGGGAGGAAAAATTATGGGAAGAAGCAGAAAAAGATCTTGAAAAAGCTCTTAAGAGTGCAAAAGTTAAATACGGCGTCAAAGAAAAAGACGGAGCTTTTTACGGACCAAAAATTGATATTCAGATTAAAGATTCGCAAGGAAGAGACTGGCAGTTGGCAACAATCCAGCTGGATTTTCAAATTCCGCAGAAGCTGAAGCTTGAATACATTGACAAGGATGGAAAACCAAAAAGGCCAGTAATTGTACACCGTGCTGTTACAGGCTCACTTGAACGATTTATTGGAATTTTGACCGAACATTATCAGGGAGCATTTCCTCTCTGGCTCTCTCCTGTCCAGGTGGCCATTCTTCCGATCACAGATAAACATACAGGCTATGCAAAAAAAATCGCTGACAAACTAAGAAATGCCGGAATACGAACCGAAGTTTTTGGCAAATCCGATACCCTTCAGGCAAAAATTAGGGAAGCGACTTTGCAAAAAATTCCATATTTAGTTATAATTGGGGACAAGGAAATTGAGAAAAACGAAATTTCGCTTAGAACTAGGGATGGGAAAGATTTAGGAAAACTTAATCTTTCCAATTTTTTAATAAGGGTTAAAGAGGAAATTGAGAAAAAGGTATAACAAAAATAAAACGCGCAGTAAGTTCTATAGAACCAATGAGCGAATATTTGCAAACGAGCTTCGGGTTTTGGACCTGAAAGGAAAGCAAATTGGAATACTTAATAAGAGGGAAGCGCTTGAAATTGCCCGGGAAAAGGAAATGGATTTGGTAGAAATTGCCCCTTTTGCCAAGCCTCCGGTAGCTCGCGTTATTGACTTTAAGAAATTTCTTTATCAGGAAGAAAAAAAGAGACGGGAAGAAAAAAAGAAATCAAAAAATTCTGAAACAAAAGAAATTCGCCTAGGCCCGTTCATGGACGATCATGATTTGGAGACAATGATAAGGCGCGCTAGGGAATTTCTTGAAGGAAATGATAAGGTAAAACTTGTTGTCAGATTCAAAGGACGTCAAATGGGACATCCGGAATTTGGACATCAAGTGATAGGAAAAGCGATTTCACGTCTTTCCGACATATCAAAAGTAGATAAGGAGGCACATTTTGAGGGAAGGCAGCTAATTTCAATGCTTTCTCCGGATAAAAAGAAAAAACATGAAGAAGAACAAGAAAAAAATCAAGAAGTCGGTAAGCAGACGCTTTAAGGTCACAAAAACCGGAAAAGTGATGTTTTCTCACCAAAATGTTGGACATCTTAAGAAAAATAAAACTAAAAGCCACCTAAGGCGCGGCAAAGAACCGGGAGTTTTAAATCCAGTATTTGGTAAGAAAATAAAGAAACAACTTAATGCAGCATAGCTGCAACTAATAACTTCTAACGACTAACAACTAAACGTCAAAGGTTAGAAGTTAGTAGTCAGCAGTTAGGAGTTGACATATGTCTAGAGTTAAACGAGGGACTGTGTCCCGAAGAAAACATAAAAAATTATTTGCCCAAACTAAAGGCTTTACCGGTACAAAAACAAGGCTTGTTAGAGACGCCAGAGAGGCTGCTCTTCATGCTGGGAAGTACGCATATCATGGAAGAAAACTAAGAAAAAGAGAAAATAGAGCACTTTGGATCATTAGAATTTCGCAGGCTGCAAAAAAAGAGGGGATTTCATACAGTGTTTTGATTAATAAACTTAAAAAGGCAAATGTGGAATTGGACAGAAAAATCTTAAACGATCTTGTCCAGAACGATCCGGATACTTTCAAACAAATAGTTTCCTCAGTTAAGTAGCGACTGAAATTGACAGGAATTCCTGTTTTTGTTAGACTTTTTCTGCAATGGCAGGAGAAATACCAGGTCTGACACCAGATTCTCGTCCTAAATTAGACGGACGCGATTCTTCCAGAACAAGACTAGAGGGATTTTATATTCACCATGCTGCTCAGATTGCTTGGCATCTAGGCACAATAATTAGGCGAATACAAATCGTTGATCCTGACCGTTTTAAAACACACATCATGAAAGGGTCCAAGCCAATTCAGGATGGACATGGAGAAATCCCAGATGTAACATCAAAAACGCCTATCTTACGCTTAAGCCGCGTGAGAGACGTATTAAGTATGGATTGGGTAATTTTGCCTGACGGAACAATACTAACATGTCATGCAGATTTTTCATCTCCAGATGTTTTAAATACTTCAACACTAGCGTTTCCAGAGCCAAGGGCTTTAATAGAAGACCAGTCTAGAATTCTAGAATTCTTATTTCCGGAATAAGTATCTACCTTCCCACATGGAAAGTGGGAAGGTAAAGTGTAAGATAGTCACTTGCGATTTATTTTGATGTTTGCTATTATAATTTTAGTGAATAGGGTTACAGCGGTATATTTCTTCTTTACCCTCCATCTAGGGAGGTAAGGTGCTGTTGTAAAAAAGAAACGGCAATAAGCCTCCCAAACGGGAGGTTTTTTTGTGGTCTTAAATTAGCTTTGCAAGGCCAGGCCTTGCAAAGCTACAAGAATATTATTACGGATATACTAGTATACCCGTACAAAAGGGTGGTGATATTTATGGAAACAGGACAAACAATTGGAGGAGGAATTAATGAAAGTGGACTGTCAGCATCGATACCAGTTGGAACAGAGGTTGTAAGGGACCATACAGGTGCAAGACACGTCTTCCCTGTTTATGATGCAGGAAAAGCATATAGAGACGCTTTGGCAGATCGAGAAACCAAAGAAGCACCTAGAACTGATGTGCCGTGGACAGATTGGAACGGAACCATGAGAGGTAAAGAACGGGGCTAGGTTTAGGTAGATTTTAATTATATTCTACTTCAAGTTTGGGCCTATTTGATCTATTGGCTTCTACTGAATAGTATTTTGCTGGGTTTGTGCCGGATGAGGTAATTCCTAAGGTAATTACCTCTCCTTTCCTATTTCTAACCAGATTTATTAAATCTAATTCTATAATTTTGTTTCTTTTATTTGCCTTAAATGTGGTGATGGTCGCATTAAAAGAAGGCTTGTTGTTGTAATTAATATTTCGCTGTGTCCAGTTGTTGCCTGCCCCTCTTTTTAGAGACTGCGTTGCTTGGCTTGGATCATCTACTTTTAAATATAACTTTGCCGAAATTATATTTTTGTCAGCAAGACTTCTTAAATTAAATTTAATAAATGAAATTGTATCAGGGCTGGAATCAGTCTGAATATATTTAAGAGTCCCAAAATTACTTTTTGGCCTATCTTTTCTCACAAACGAATCAGCGGTAGGAAATAAATTTACTTTTCTTGAAGAAGGTGTTGGAGCGGCTGTTGGGGTAGGAGTGGCTGGAGGATATTTCTTAAAAAGTTTTGTCCCGTTAATTAAGCCTGCACCTTGTCTGTTGTAATTATAATCTAAATCCACTGCGGTATCTTTTATTGCTTTTTTAACTTGGGCCGGACTCCAGTCTGGATGAGCCTGAAGAATTAAGGCCGCAAGTCCTGTGACGTGAGGAGTTGACATGGATGTTCCTGATTGTTTTATATGTTTATCATCAAAACATCTGAAAAATGAACGATAAATATAAAACAGCTGAGCGGAGCAGATTTCTACCCCGGGAGCAACTACATCCGGTTTTTTAAGATCTTTATCGTTCCAAATAACAGGACCGCGTGAGCTGAACTGCGCAATTTTTTTAGATTTATCAATTGCTCCAACCGTTATTGCTCTTCTTGCTGTTCCCGGGCTTGAAATTAGATCGCCAGATGCTCCGCCATTTCCGGCGCCAGCAACAACTACAAGACCACTTCCTACTGCATTATTAACTGAGCGTGACATTGGGTCAGCGGGCCCGCAAATATCGGAATACTTTCCAGCGCAAGTTGCTCCAAGGCTTATGTTAATAACTTTGATATCATTCGTTGGATCTAGGTCAAAATTAGTTTGGACAGCCGCATCAATACCCGCAATTATTTTATCAACATATCCAAAACCTTCCCCAGACACAACTTTATATGAATATAGGAAAGCGCCGGGGGCAGCTCCTTTTAAACTGCCGCTACCTGCTGCTACTCCGGCTACATTAGTGCCATGTCCCAGATCATCCAGTCCGTCCTTTCCGGAATCAAAAAAATTAATTCCTCCTTTTACTTTTTCATTATAGGTTTGGGACGGTAATGGGTAGGCAAACTCAGTATCGAAGTTGTGACAATAAATTTCAAAATCTAATTTTGCGGCAAAACATACTTTTTTACCATCACCCGCAACTTTCCCCGAGAAAGTTTTAAGATTTATAATTGAATACTTATTTTTTTGTAAATCAAAAGCAACTATCTGATAGGTTAAGTCGTTTCTTTCAAAGAAAATAACATTATCTCCAATTAGCCCTTTGGGGAGTTTATAATAAAGATCGTTTATGTTTGGAGAATTAATCTGTGCGGATTCTGAATCGTCAAAGACAAGCTTTCTTTGCTCTTTTGTTTCAATATTATATAAATCATAAGTCCTAGAAGAACCATAAGATTTAGACAAAATTAAATTATTTTTAAAATCAATTGCAGGCCCGACTCCAGGAAAAATAATATCTTCTTCTTCCCCTGTGTCTAAATCTCTAACTACATTTTTTGTGAAGTTTGCCGCTTGAGGATCATAGACGGAATAAACAAGCTTATTCTCCGAAGCTTTTGCAAATCTCACGTAGGGTGAATCATCCAGGATTTTTGTCTCCTGTCCCGTTGACAAATCATAGGCAAAGAGAGCGTAAAGAATATTTTTATTACCATCCACAGCTCCTGTCTGGCGCTCATAGTATAGCTTATCGGCGGAAAATGTAAATTTACTAGCAATTCCTGAAATGAGCGCAAGGTCTTCCTGACCCTGTTGGTCTACCTGAACTAAGTTGGCAATTTTCTTTACCTGCCCACTTGAAAGATTTTTCAGGTACAAGTTAACAACTTTAAAAGAACCGCTTATGTAAAAAAGCTCATCTGCGGCAAGAAGAACCAAGCGAAGAGATGGATCTGTTATATCAGAAGTCCCCAAACTAACGTCTTCGCTGCTTTTGGTATCAAAGGAGTAAATTGTCACCTGGTCCGCTCCTGAGGCATAGGCAATTCTATTTTGATTATATGAAAATGCAGAGTCAGTATTATACGAATTGATAATCGGTTTATTGCTGATTTTCTCAAGAGGCCTCTCCTCAATAACTGTCCCACCTAAATCAACATGCGTATAATCTATCCCGCTATCCAAAATTACCACATTTACTCCTTTCCCAGTCACAGGAGCACCTGTTGAGTCTAAAACATCCTGCCAGACCTTATCTGCCTTTATTAGAGGGATAGAATCCATTAGTGTTGTTTCAACTGCCAGATTTGGATAAACTGCTTTTACATATGAGGATTTTTTTATTTTCTCAATATCTTCTTCGTCTGCATCAATAGCTATACCGTTAAAAATACTTCGAAACTCTGACAGAAGTACAACTTTTTTATCACCCTTCTTACTTTTGGATAAATCAAATGATTTCTTTCCAATTTTTTCAAGAACATCACTTTTTGCGCGTTGGTGCTCCGCAATAACTTTATTTTTATTAGACTCATAGGAAGATTCTAGGAGTGTTTTGTCTAATTTATCTTCATCTTCATCCTCATCCTCTTCATCCGATGAAACAGCAATTGCAGGAGAAGAACTAAATTCTACAATATATCCTTTTGGGGAAGGTGGAGGAGTTTTCTCTTCTTTATTTTTTTCCGATGCGAATTGTCTTGTCTCTTGTCTCTGCTGAGATGCAATAACAAAGACAGGAAAAACAATTAAAATCAAAACGGCAATTATGGATTTTTTATTTTTTTTGAGGAGTTTGGTGAGTTTTTGAGATCTGCTTTTTACTTCTTCAAGACGGTTATTGAACTTATAATAATAAGACATATAAGTTGCCTGATTTGATCATAGAATTAATAAGAAAGTAAAGTCAATATGTGTGGTACTTGCTAGAATTTCCCTCTTAGACTTTCTGAAGGACCATCTGCAGCAGGACCTGGTGATGGAGTCCAGGAAGAATTTTTAAAAAGTCGAATTCTATCGATTTGTGTCCCGTCTTCTCGCATGTATATATGGAACGTATGAATTCCAGGAGTAGTAACTCTAATTCTAGCTTTTGTTCCATCATTATTATTTCCTTTCCACTGCCAATTAGTTGAAGCACCCCCCTCCCCTCTATAATATAAGGCTATAGTGCCATCATAGGCGCCATCAAGACCATAGTGAGCTGAGTCTGATTTGCTATCAGGACCTGAGCTTCTCATGTAAACATAATATGTTCCAGTTGAAGAGAAATTAATGTTATACACCACTTCAGGACCCTTTTTATATCCTCCTTCAAAATAAGTTACTTTATCATCATTTGGTCTTACTGCTGTGTATCCTTTTCTAGTTCCTTCGTTCACATATCCAGAGGTTGCTGTGAGTGGAGTATCCGGTGCCGCACCTGCCCACCTATAATTGCCTCTATTAAATCTTTTGTCATTATTCTCAGCTTCCATAACCACACTTCCACCTGACTCTATGAAGGCTGAAATACCTAGGGATGGGGTAGGCGATACTATAATTGGCGGAACTGTTGGAAGGACTGGGGTTGGTGTTGGTGTGGATCCTTCCTCAAATTTACCCTGAAACTTGGCTCTTGAAGCTATATCTCTATATGCTGACAACGCTTCGGGAGAAGCAGATAATAACCAGTTATTGTTCTCAGTATCTCTCATATCAAAGTTGAAATAAATAATTCCTGCGAGCTTGGGCCATGCGTTATATGCATCATTATATCCTCGCCTCACCCAATCCGCTCTACTAAAACCGCTTGGTACATTTATAGAATTGACTCCAGTTTCACCTATAAAAACAGGTTTTCTGTTATTTGAAAGCTGTAGTACCTTTTCCATAACTCTTTTGTAGGAGTCATACATAGAAATATAGTTCTTAGGGTTATTTCCGCCTAGACCGCTATAAGCATCAAACCCTACATAATCAACGTAGTTATTCCCGGGGTAAAAACCATCATATATATCAAGTTTTGTCGGAGCCACTCTTGATGGAACCCAGAATAATTTAACATTCGGAGCTTCCAATTTTATAACTGTATAAACACGTCTCCATGCTGCTACATAATTCGAAGGCGTATTTCCCTGATTAAAATACACGTATCTTCCATAACTTTTTTTTGGGTCTGGTTGTCCAACTGTCCATGGGAACCAATGTGCATTCATTTCATGAGCATATCTAAGAAGAACAGGTTTCCCATACGATCTTGCAGCCTGTGCAAGTTGCCGCAGAAATGGATCAAACGATCCGTTTGCGATTGATTGATTGCTGTATTTTTTGGCAAAAGTATCGGCCATCGTAATGAAGACAGGCCTTCCGTTTGAAAAAATACCGGACAAACTACCAGCTCTATTTACAGTTACTCCGAGCGTCCAGAAAGTCCCGCTGTCTGCCTTAGAGTTAACAGTGAAACCAAAAAAATTTGAATCAGTATAGGCTACATTCCCACTTGAATCAGAGCCGAACACAGAAGCCTTTGCGCCAGGAACCCAGGTATTAGCAAGCCCTGCAGGATTTTCAGTGCCTGAAGAAGTTTTACTTACATATATCCTTGTTATACTTGAGGGATTTGAAGAATCAAACTTAATCTGGCCATTTGGTACTGACGAAGAGGTATTAGAGGAGAAAATAAACCTTCCGTCATTTCTGCCAATCCCAGGGCCAACGGGCTGCATAAAAATAGCAACAGCAATACCTCTGGCATCTAAATAATCTGTAATTTCTTTACTAGGGAAAGAGGCTCTCGGGTCACCACTTCCTGGACTTTCTTCAAAATTTACCCATAATGGATAAATGGCAGGATATCGTCCTGTTTCTCTCCTGATTGTTTCTATTGCTTCTTTAATTCCTTGAACATTAACATCCTTACTACTATAACCACCTCTGTTAGACATTCCCATGATGAGCTGTCTTTCTCCAGCAGCTCTTCCCCTTAGCTCCTGCTGAATAAGAGCAGCTATTACAGTTATGGGAATTGCCAGGGTAATAATTAGGAGTGTTAGTTTTCGTTTATCCTTGGGAAGCATACTAAAAAGCTTATCAAAGGGGGATAAAATTGGTCCAAGAACCCTTCTTATAAATCCTGATTTTTCTTTTACAACAATTTGCTCCTGATTATCGGGCATAATAAATTCTTATCTGATATTAGCTAATCATTTTCCACAAACACTTGTCAAGCTCTGACAATGTTTATAAAACAGGCAGACTGCATTTTGGCTTTAAATTTGATATCCTTAAAACATCATGGAAAATGAACTCATCAATATCAAAAATAATGCGGTGTCACTTATTTTGGACGCTAAGGACCCGGACGAACTTGAACATATTAAACTGCAATTTTTGGGAAAAAGCGGCCAGTTAACTCTTGTTATAAAACGCCTTCCAAAAATAAATCCTGAGAAAAGAAGAGAGGTGGGAATCTTAGCAAATGAAGTTAAGGAATCAATTGAAAGTGCCATTATCGAACAAGAAGTAAGAATTAAGAATCAAGAATTAGGGAAAAGAATCAAAAAAATTGATGTAACCGACCCGGGAATAAGGCCTCCCCTTGGACACTTACATCTCATCACTCAGGCAATTTGGGAAATAACATCAATTTTTGAAAAAATAGGATTTGGGCGAGTCCGCTATCCTGAAGTGGAATGGGACTGGTACCCCTTCGGAGCTCTCAACTTTTCGGAAAATCATCCTGCTAGGGATGACTGGGAAACCTTTTTCATAGATGCACCCCCTCATCCAAAATATGGGCCAATGCTTTTAACTCCACACACATCAAATGGTCAAATTAGAGAGATGGAAAAAGGAAAGCTTCCTATTAAAATGCTAAATATCGCTAGGTGTTACAGGAGACAGTCTGATGTTTCGCATACCCCAATGTTTCACCAGTTTGAAGGATTAGCTGTTAATACTAGTTTATCGATCTCAAACCTTAAGGGAGTACTAGAATATTTTGTTAAAACATATTTTGGAGAAGAACGAAAATCAAGAATAAGACCTTATCATTTTGAGTTTACCGAACCATCTTTTGAAGTGGATGTAACATGCGGTGTTTGTTTAGGCCGGGGCTGTAAGCTCTGCAAAGAAGGCTGGCTTGAATTGGGAGGAGCGGGGATGGTTCATCCTCAAGTTCTAAGAAACTGCAAGATTGATCCGGAAAAACACAACGGATTCGCATTCGGTTGGGGGGTTGAGCGAGTTCTAATGATGAAAGAAGGGATCGAAATTGATGATTTGCGCTTACTCTATTCAAATAAATTAGAATTTCTCGAGCAATTTTAATGTCATCCTGAACGAAGTGAAGGATCTTAAGATTCTTCGGCAAGCCTCAGAATGACATGAGCGTATGCAAATAAAAATCGTTGACTCTTGGTTAAGAGAATTTTTGGAAACAAAAGCAAGTGCCTCAGAAATTGCCCGGCAACTTTCCCTGACTTCTGTTTCGGTAGGGCAGACAGAACCTGCCCGCTATGCTAGCGCAGGCGTTGCAGGCGGGAAAGCTGGAGATGATTACACTTATGATATCGAGGTTACAACCAACAGGCCGGATTTAATGTCTGTTGCAGGAATTGCAAAAGAGGCAACGGCTTCACTTTCAGGGAATGGAATTGCGGCAAAATACATTCCGCCAAAAACACCAAAAGTTGCGGAAGGAGATATTTCTTTCCCGATTGAAATCAAAAATGACCCAAAACTGGTAAATAGAATTATGGCTGTGGTCTTGGAAGTTAATATTGGCAAAAGCCCAAAAGAAATTGCCAATCGTCTGGAACTTTCCGGAATAAGAAGTCTTAATAATCTGGTTGATGTCACAAATTATGTAATGCGCGAAATTGGCCACCCCGCTCATGTGTTTGACTACGATTTATTAAACACTAAAGAGATGATAATAAGAGGGTCAAAAAAAGGAGAAATTATTACAACTTTGGATGGGAAAGAGTATCGATTACTGGGTGGAGATATAGTTGCTGACAATGGGGAAGGGGAAATAATCGACCTTTTGGGAATTATGGGAACAGCAAATTCTGTTGTTAATGAAAAAACCAAAAGAATACTATTTTTTCTTGATAATAATAATCCCGATCGTATCAGACAAACTTCAATGAGTCTTGGAATTAGAACTGAAGCGGCCATTGTTAACGAAAAGGGAGTGGATCCGGAGTTTATGGAACTTGCGCTAAAAAGAGGAATTGAACTTTATCAGCAAATTGCACAGGGAAAAGTTGTCTCAAAAATCCTGGATGTTTATCCTAACAAACCAAAAACTCAAACTGTAAAGGTTTCTCTTGAGAAGATTAACAAGATAATTGGAGTTGGGATAAATCCAAATATCGCAACTGAAATTCTTCAAAAACTTGGTTTTAAAGTCAGCGCTCATTTAGGTTTTTTTAAGGTTGAGGTTCCATCAGAACGGATTAATGATATAAAAATAGAAGAAGACATCATTGAAGAAATAGCAAGAATTTATGGGTACCATAGGATACCAAGTATTATCCCATCTTTCTTAAGTGACAAAACGATTCCATATGCCAACAATTTCTACTGGGAAGATAGAATTAAAAGCGCACTTAAATACTGGGGATACACTGAGGTTTACACATATTCCCTGGTTTCTGAGGATTTATTTGACGGTCCAATTAATAATGCCATTAAGCTTAAAAATCCATTAACTTCGGATATGGTATATCTTCGAAATACTCTTGTTCCAAGCCTTCTCGAGGTAGCTGAGAACAATAAGGCAAAAGAAATTATCAAAATCTTTGAACTTGCCAATACCTATCATAAAAGTCAAAAAGCCCGTTCGACAAGTCATTCGACCGTGAGTCCTTCGACGGTGAGCTCAGGACGTCGAACCCGCTCAGACCGAATCGGCTCAGGGCAAAACCTGCCTAAAGAAAAGTTAACTCTTGCCGGACTTATTAAAAAAACGGGAGTCTCTTTCTTTGAAGTAAAAGGACTAATCGAAGCCCTATTTGACGATTTGGAGATAAAAAATTACAAAGTTAAAAATAGAGTAGAAGGAGGAGCAGAAATCTCAATTGAAAACGAAAATGTCGGATATATTGAAATTCTAAATAGCAATCTCATAGATTTTGAAATTAACTTTGAAATCTTGCTTAAAAACGCAACCAATAAAAAAGTTTACAAACCTCTGGCAAAATTTCCGGCAGTTTTTGAGGATATTACTTTTGTTTTGGATGAGGCAGTTTCAACTCAAGATGTTATTGAGGAGATATCTCTTCAGAGTTTTTTGATAAGAGAAGTGAAGCTTAAGGACCAGTTTGAAAATGCCAGAACTTTTCACATTATTTATCAAGCTGAAGATAGAAATTTAACAAGCAAAGAAGTTTCAGAAATTAGAGAACAAGTAATCAGTGCAATTTCCTCAAAGTTTAACGCAAGAGTAAAATAAAATATTCCACCCTATTCCACCCCGGGTGTGGTTTTAGCTTTACACCCCGGGCGTGGGGGAAGTGGTGGGACTTGGCGTTGGAGTCTCCGAACTACTACTTGGAGGATTAATAACTTCTCCGGGCGGATGATATAGTGGGTCATCTTTATGCACTTCCTCAATCCATTTGTCTATTCCTTCCTGCCATCTATTTTTTCCGTCGGTTGAGACGGGATCGGATTCACGGAGCCAAATGTAAACTTTATCATCCTTTTTCTTATAAACCCCGGATTCGCTTGTTGGCTCTGTACCTTTCACAAAATATTCCGATCTAGTGCTGCGTCCCTCTGTTGGCATACCACCTCCAAAAGAGTCAACCTGGACAGCGATAACACCATCCGGTTTTTCAAATTCTTCAAGTTTTTTTACTTTAAGGGCTTCAAGCATGATACGCCGCCAAATGGGAGTTGCGCCTGTTACTCCTGATGCAATCGCAGGATTCATAGGGGAGTTATCATTGTTTCCGACCAACACCCCAACAACCACTCCCGGGCTGTATCCTACAGTCCAGTTGTCTCTCTTTTCATCTGTTGTTCCTGTTTTTACAGCCACTCCGGGGATGTTTAAAAGAGAATTGGAGCCAAATGCATCACTTCTTGCATTATTATCAAGTAAGATATGGGAGATTAAAAAAGCAATTTCCTCAGATACTACTCTTTGCCCCTTTTTCTCCTTGTGTTTAAATAATACTCTTCCCTTGTTGTCCTTTACTTCAAGGATAGTAATCGGATCCTGTCTTTCTCCTTTATTGGCGAAAACGCTATAAACACTAACTTCATCCCTAAGCGATACTTCCCGTCCTCCCAAAACAAGAGAGAGTCCAACGTTTTGAAGATTTTGGGGCGTTGGCTCCCAGTTATCAAGCCCCATCTCATATCCTTTTTCCATGACATCCGCAACTCCAACACGGGCAAGCATTTTAACTGCGGGGATATTTAAAGAATTCCCAAGAGCAAACCTAAGCTGCACCGGCCCCCTAAATTTTCCATCATAATTTACCGGGGTATAAATTGGTTTTGCCTCCTCATTTGTAGGAAAGTCTGTTCTAACATCCATAATAAGCGTTGAGGGGCTGTATCCTTTCTCAAAAGCTGTTGCGTACATAACAGGCTTAAGAGACGACCCGGGCTGGCGGTTTGCGAGTGCTACATTAAAATTTCCATCAGCATCGGTATCAAAATAATCTTTACTTCCCACCATTGCTAGAATTTCGCCGGTCTTAGGATCCTGAACAACTGCGGCTCCATTTCCAACCCTAAAGCCTTTAAGTTTTTCAACTTCCTCCGCTACAATATCTTGCGCTTTTTTTTGAAGCTCGTAATCAAGAGTCGTTTTTACCGCAAGTCCTCCGGTCTCAACCGCGGCTTCACCAAACTGTGAAGCTAAGATTTGCTTAACATAGATGACAAAATGGGGAGCTTTCATTGATAAGGAATCTCTTTGGGAAAATTTCATCTTTTTTACTTCTTCAAGCGCACGTTTTTCTTCATCTTTGGTAATATAATCTTCTTCACGCATGTTCTTAAGAACCTGCTGTGTTCTTCCAGTGTAATATTTATTCCCGGCAAACGGGGAGTAGAGACTTGGACTTTGCGGAAGACCGGCAAGAAGAGCCGACTCTGCAAGGTTTAGCTCTTCTACCTTTTTCCCAAAATATGTTTCTGCTGCTGCTTCAACGCCTATAGCTGTTCCTCCGTACGGAACATCGTTAAGATACATTTCTAATATTTCATCCTTTGAATATCTTTTATCGACTTGTATTGCCAGCACCAGTTCTTTTATCTTGCGGGGAATTGATCGCTCAGAAGTCAAAAGTACATTTTTAACAAGCTGTTGGGTAATTGTTGAGCCTCCGCTAATTCGGCGTCTTAAAATCGGGTCAATTAGAAGTCCTCGGATGTATCCTGTTATGGAAAAACCTTCGTTTTCATAAAAATCTTTGTCCTCAATTGCAATTGTTGCTTCCTGAAGTATTTTTGGAATTTCATCAAGAGTCACATAAGTTCTGTTAACATCCTCATATACAGAATAAAGAGGGATATCATTTCTGTCGTAAATCCTTGTGGAATTTTCAACTTGGGCTTCAATTAATTTTCCCGGCTCAGGAAGATCACGGCTGAACCAGAGAAACATCCCGAATATAAGAAATACGCCGCCAATTAAACCAAACAGGGCCCAGCGGGAAAGCTTGGAGTAGAGGAAAATTTTGCTATCAATTCTTGGTATTCGTCTTGCCCTGATTCTTGTTCGACGCTTTCTCGAACGAAAGCCATAGTCAACCATTTTGTAGAGATAATTATACCAAACTTTGCGTTTTTTATGCTATACTCGAAGCCATATGGATCAAATTGAAGAGCTTTTGACACGGGCTGTTGCAAATATTATCCCTAGCAAAAACAGGCTCGAGGAAAAGTTGAAATCTGGTGAAAAGTTAAATGTATATTTAGGGATTGACCCAACAGCTATTAAAATCCACCTTGGACACGCAGTTCCGCTTCGCAAACTCCAAAGATTTGCAGATCTTGGACATAATGTTACTTTTCTGATTGGTGATTTTACTGCGCTTGTTGGAGATACCTCAGACAAGGACTCTGAGAGACCCATCTTAACAAAAGAGGAAATCGAGGAAAATTTTAAGACGTATAAATCACAGGCGCAGAAGTTATTGAATTTTTCAAAAGTTAATATCCGCTACAACAGTGAGTGGCTTTCTAAATTAACCTACGCAGATGTTTTTAAGTTAAAACAACAATTCTCACTAAATGATTTTATAAGCCGGGAATTAATTAAAAAACGTTTGGAGGATGGAAAAAGCATAAGACTTGACGAAACAGAATATCCGATCATGCAGGGTTATGATAGTTATTTTATGGATACAGATCTACAAATTGGTGGCACAGACCAAACCTTTAATATGCAGGCCGGAAGAATACTTCAAAGAAAACTTCGAAATAAAGAATCTTTCATTTTGGCAACCGAATTTCTTATGGGAACGGATGGAAGAAAAATGAGTAAAAGTTGGGGAAATGCAATCTGGCTTGATGACACACCGTTTGAAATGTTCAGAAAAATAATGGCAATAAATGATGACCAAATATTAAATTACTTTAATCTTGCAACAAATACACCTATTGATAAAATTCCAACAGAAGAAGAAATAGAACAAAATCCGCTGAATATTAAGAAGAGGTTAGCCACTGCGATAGTTTCCGAACTTCACTCGGAAGGAGATGCTAAAAAAGCAGAAAAAGAATTTGAAAGAGTGGTTCAGAAAGGAGAGTTGCCGGAAAAAGTTGCAGAAATTACTGTAAACGAAGATGGTGTAATCGATGATGACTTTTTGGTTGAACACGGGCTGGCGAGTTCAAAATCGGATGCGAAAAGATTATTTGATCAAAATGGAGTTTCACTTAATGGAACGGGAATAAAGCTTGGTGAAGGTTTTGCCGCAAATTCTGGAGAAGACTTAATTTTGTCGGTTGGGAAAAAAGTGGTAAAATTAAATGTGACGTGATAACGTCATCCTGAGTGAAACGAAGGATCCCACGACAAACTGAAAAGATTCTTCACTGCGTTCAGAATGACAATCAAACAATAATGTATAACCTTAGCAAAAAACACAGGATAATTTTCATCATTATTTTTGGATTAATAGCTTTTTCGCTTATTGCTACAACAGTCCTGCCATTTTTAGTTTATTAAACTAAAATGCCAACTCTCACAATAAAGATCCAAACACTGGGTGGTGTTTATAAAAGATACGCTTCCTCTTTAGAAAAACTTGGAATAGTAAGACTAGGGGATTTTTTGTACCACGTTCCTTTTAGGTATGAGGACTACGCTTTAATTTCAAAAATTTCTCAAGTCCAGCCGGGGGAAGTTGTGACAATTCGAGGGAAAGTTTTGGAAATCAAAAATGAGTATACGAGAAGGTATTTTGTCATTCAAAAAGCTAAAATAAAAGACCAAAGCGGAGTAATTGATGTTGTCTGGTTTAACCAGCCATACATTGTTAAAAGCATAAATCAAGGTGACAAAGTTTCTCTCTCAGGAAAAATTGAGAAGAAGGGAAGTCGACTCCAGATTTCAAATCCTGACTTTGAGCTAGGTGAAGACGAGTTTATTCATACCGGGCGTCTTGTCCCAATCTATCCCGAAACCCGCGGTGTTTCTTCAAAGTGGATCCGCCGGCAAGTTTTTCGGTTGTTAAAAGAAAACCAAAAGGAAATCGAAGAATACCTGCCAAGCGATATTTTAAACCGAAATGGGCTTCAAAATTTATTTGATGCGATTTACAAAATTCATTTTCCCCTCTCTTTGGAAGAAGCAGAAGTGGCAAAGAAAAGATTGTCATTTGACGAGTTATTTTTGATGCAACTTTCTTCT
Source organism: Candidatus Levyibacteriota bacterium (assembly GCA_016186625.1). Lineage (GTDB taxonomy): Bacteria > Patescibacteriota > Microgenomatia > Levybacterales > UBA12049 > 2-01-FULL-39-10-A. The sequence continues at coordinate 76,607 of JACPLG010000008.1, read as the reverse complement.
CTTAAGAGAAGAGGTGAGTGGGAAAAAAATCTAATAGGCTTTGTTTTTGATATTAAAAAATACAATGGGCAAATTCATGAATTTATCAAAAGACTTCCTTTTGAGTTAACAAGTGCCCAAAAAAAGGCAATTAGTGAAATTTTCACTGATTTTTCAATGGAAAAACCAATGAATAGGCTTTTAGAAGGAGATGTGGGAAGCGGGAAAACAGTGGTAGCAGCCGCAGCAATGTATCTAGCTTATCTGAATGGATTCCAATCGGTTTTGATGGCACCAACAGAGATTCTAGCTCAACAACACTTTAAAACTATCTCAAGCTTGCTTGAATCGTTCGGCTTGAGAGTCGAACTTAGAACCAGCTCAAGCAAAAAAAATTGGAAATTGGAAACACCCAAAGGGTACCCGAATTGGAAATTTGATATTCTGATTGGTACTCATGCCGTGATTCACAAAGGCGTAAATTTTGAAAAACTTGGCTTAGTGGTAATTGATGAACAACAAAGATTCGGCGTGGAACAAAGATCAATCCTTAGGAAAAAAGGGGATAATCCCCATGTCTTGACTATGACTGCAACTCCAATCCCAAGAACTATTGCTCTTACCATGTATGGCGATCTGGATCTTTCAATTTTAGATGAGATGCCGAAAGGAAGACGTATAATAAAAACCTGGCTTGTTCCTTCGGCTAAACGAAATGGTGCTTACGAATGGATTAAAAAACAAATCAAAGAAAAGGGGAGTCAGGTATTTATAATTTGTCCTTTTATTGAGGAGTCTGAATCTATAGTTACAGTTAAAGCTGCAACAAAAGAATTCGAAAATCTCAAAAAAAATGTGTTCAAAAATTATAAATTAGCCCTTCTTCACGGTAAATTAAAATCAAAGGAAAAAGAACGAGTACTTTCTGAATTCAAAAATAAAAAATTTGATATTCTTGTAGCCACTCCCGTAGTTGAAGTAGGAATAGACATTCCAAACGCAGACATAATTCTGATTGAAGCATCGGAGAGATTTGGGCTTTCTCAATTACACCAACTAAGAGGAAGGGTTGGAAGAAGTGAGAGGCAGGCATACTGCCTGTTATTTACCGAAACAGGAAGTCCGCAAACAAATACAAGGCTTAAAGCTATGGAGAAAACCAACTTTGGAGCAGAACTTGCAGAGTTGGACCTAAAAATAAGAGGTCCTGGAGAAATCTATGGAACAGCGCAATCCGGCAGAAACCTACTTAAAATTGCCAGCTTCTCGGATCTTAATTTGATTAAACAAACAAAAAAAGAAGCGGAGGCAATCGGCAGTAAATTAACTAAATACCCAAAACTCAAACAAAAAATTGAAGAAATAACTGTTAAAGAAATTTCTCCAGATTAATTTCATTCGTAAGGTTGCGAACTAGCTTCAAATAAAGTAAAATAAAGGCCAATAGCTAAAATGGTTCAATTGCTAAAATATCTATTCAACCATGCAACTATTTAGCTATTAACGTTTATGCCTGGAGAACCAAAAAGAAGACACTCAAGGGCTAGGAAGGGAAAAAGAAGAGCAAATATTGCGCTTTTAATTCCAAATGCGATTGTCTGCCCAAACTGCGGGGCAATGACACTTCCTCATGCGGTTTGTAAAAACTGCGGTTTTTATAGGGGGAAAGAATATATTCAATTGTCAAAACCGGAAAAAAAGATACCACAAGCTAAATAATGAAAACCGCGCTTGACCCTCGCCATAAGAGACGACAAAAAATAATTGAAGATCTTTTTAAGATAGAATTTCACAATCAACCAATCTCCCATTCAACACGGGAGATAATAAAACATGTTAAGTTGCTAGACAAAAATATTGAATATGCGGCTCCTGAATTTCCAATTGATAAAATAAATAAAGTCGATTTGGCAATACTTCGGCTAGCAATTTACGAATTGTTAGTCTCGAAAAAAGAACCACCAAAGGTTATAATTGATGAAGCAATAGAACTAGCAAAAGAATATGGAGGAGAAACAAGCCCTGCATTTGTAAATGGGGCATTGGGAAAAATTATAAATCATGATAAATCTTCCAAAAATTAAAAATAAAAAATTACTTCAGGAAGCTCTAACACACAGGTCATTCCTCAATGAATCTAGGGAAAAGACCCTATCAAACGAGAGACTGGAATTTCTAGGAGACAGTATTCTTTCTTTTATAGTCTCAACTCATCTTTTTACAAATTATCCGGAGTTTAATGAGGGAAAACTTACAAATTTACGTTCGCTTCTTGTAAACACTAAGACTCTTGCCCAAGCTGCAAATGAATGTGACCTTGGATCAAGACTTCGACTGTCAAAGGGAGAGGAAGACTCCGGAGGAAGAAAGAATCAAAGCCTCTTGGCCGATGCTTTTGAAGCATTTATTGGAGCTCTTTTTTTGGATCAGGGAATTTCGGAGGTAGAGAAATTTCTAAAATTGACCATAATCCTCAGAATTGAGGGCTTAATTCAAAAAAATATATTAAAAGATCCTAAAAGTATACTTCAGGAGTATGTACAGGCTCGAAAACAAAACTCGCCTTTATACAAAGTCTTATCAGAAGAAGGACCTGCACACAAAAGACAATTTTTAGTTGGGGTTTTTGTTGGGGAAAAGTTGATCGGAAAAGGGGAGGGAAGAAGCAAGCAAGAAGCGGAAGAAAACGCCGCAGAAAAAGCCCTTGAAGGACTCGAGAAATGATTCCTTGGAAAAACAAACAAAAAATGGTAAGATAGCCTCATGTCAGTAGTAATTAGACTTGCCCGTATGGGAAAACGGGGCGAGAGAAAATTTAGAATCGTTGTTAAGGAAAAAAGATCTCGAAGAGATGGAGATAGCATTGAAACGCTTGGATCTTTTGAAAAAGGAAAGGAAAGTGGCAAACAAAATTTAAAGAAAGACAGATATAATTATTGGCTTTCAGTTGGGGCAAGACCAAGTGAGACAGTGGCCCGAATTTTTGAAAAATGAAAGACGCTCTATATTTTATTATCAAAAACATCGTTGAGAAGGAAAAAGAGGTTGATATTTTGGAAGAGGAAAATCAGGGTATAGTTAACTTCACTGTAAAAGTCTCTCAAGATGAGATTGGAAAAGTTATTGGTAAAGATGGAAAGGTAATCAGAGCCATAAGAAATATTATGAGAATTCCCGCAGTTTCTGCAAACAAGAAAATTTACATTTCACTTTCAGAAAATTGAATCTTCTAAATCAAGCCTTATGAAGATTTCTGTAATCACTCTTTTCCCCCAAATGTTTATTGGCCCATTCAACTATTCAATTATTAATCGCGCAAAGGTTCAGGGACTAGTAGAAATTAATCTTATAGACCTAAGAGAGTTCGGAGTAGGAAAGCATAGGACAGTGGACGATAAGCCATACGGTGGAGGCGCGGGTATGATTCTTAAGGTAGATGTCTTACAAAGAGCCATTAAACATTCAGTTGATAAGAAGCTCACAAAAAAAGAACAAAAAGTAATACTTCTTAGCGCAGGTGGGAAAACTTACAATCAGGAAATGGCAAAGGATTTTTCACATCTTAAGCATTTAATAATTATTTGTGGTCATTATGAGGGAGTTGATGAAAGGATATTAAATTTTATTGATGAAGAGGTCTCTATTGGTAATTTCATACTAACAGGAGGCGAGATTCCTGCAATGGCAATTGTAGATAGCGTCATAAGGCTAGTTAAAGGGGTCCTAAGGCAGGGTGTTACGCAGTCTGAATCATTTTCCCAGGGCCTCTTGGAACACCCTCAATACACCCGTCCAAAGAGGTTTGGGAAACTTAGTGTTCCTCAAATTCTTCTTTCTGGTGATCATAAGAAAATTAGGCAGTGGAAAGAAAAAGAGTCTGTCAAAAAAACCAGAAAAAACCTAAATTCTAAAAAGGCGAGGAATCATTCTCCGCAGATTCAGTAGCAGAAACTTCCGGCTCAAAGAAAATCACGGCAGAAGTGTCATTCCATTTGGAAATTTCATCAAGTGTTTCTTTCTCTTTTGCAGAAATACTTCTCACCTGTGTTCTTTCTTCAGGACTTACCTGAGAAAAAGATTTATAGTAAAAGAGCGCTTTAACGGATGTTATGCCTGATGAGGTAAGTATACTTGTTACTTCAGAAGCCGGATAAGTTTTATAAAGCGCTTTAGTAAATTCAATTGCTTCCTGGGTGGATCCAATAATTGTAATTTCAAAAAGAAGCGTAGAGAATTTGCTTGCAATGCTTCCGGTCGATAGAATAGTCTGAGTATCAAATTGATAACTTTCAATTTGCGTATTTGACAGTGATACAGCAGAGGAAATACCATTTAGAATTTCCTCGAATGCTTTGCCAGGAGGAAGTGCTTTGGTGGCAATTTTTATTTGAGAATCAAGAATATCTACATTTGCTCCGGTAAGTACCTTTTCAGCTTCTTTAATTCTTTCTAATTTAGCATTTTCAATATTTGCTTCCTGTCTTTTTGACGGAAAAGAAATTAGCTGGGGGACAATAAAAACAAAAAATAAAAAGAATGATGCAACAATACTTAGCGCTGGCAAAGCATATTCCTTATTATCTGAGTAAAAACTTAATACTTCTTCTTTTGAAAGTTTTGTGTTGAAATTCATCTATACTGCTTTGATTTTCATTCTGAATTCGGACCCTGAGCTAGACAGAGCGTCAAGTACAACGTTACTAATAACCTTAGCTTCAGAAAGTGCTAGAATTTCATTCAGAAAATTATTTAAATCCAAAAGCGAGGATGAGCTGACTTCCAAAGAAATACCCGCTTCATCAATTTGAAATTCTGAAATAGCCAAAGAGGTGGGAATTTTCTCAATTATTTTACCAGCTCTTTCGTGGTGCTTTTTTCTATCCGATAAGATTTGCGATATGTCTGAAAGCCGCTGGTTCAGTAAAAAAATTTTAGTTGCTGTCTCATCGTATTCTGATAGGGCAGAAATAATTTCTGCCTGTTGTTTCTTAGCGTAGTTTGCAGAGAATCTGTAATCTATCAGGAAAAAAACAACTGATAAAAATCCGACTAAAAAAAGAGCGGAAAACGAGATAGTTCTGATCTTTTTAAGCCTATTTTCTTTTAAACCTTCCGAAGCTTTATTTATTAAATTTATATCAATGCTCATAATCCCGAAGCGCAAGTCCTACCGCTATGGAGTAATCAGGAGCTCGATCTAGAATTTCTTTTGGAACTTCCGAAGGATTAAGAAACTTCCACGGATTTGCAATAACCGTCTCAATTCCTGTGCTGTTGGCAAAATATATATCTATCCCCGGAAGCCTTGCTGACTCTCCTGATAGAATAATTTGCTCAATTCTACTATCTTTATATTTTTGTGAGAAATAAATAATAGCTTTTTTAACTTCGGAAAGGATTGATGAAATGATCGGCTCTGTCGCTTTACCAATTCGCGCTCCTAAGGGCCCTTTGGCAATTCCATATGTTTTTTTATATTCTTCAGCCTGTAGAGTTGAAAGTCCAAAATCGGCTGAAATTGCTCTATTAATTGCTGCGCCTCCTATTGGAAGAGAATAGGTAAAAATAAGGTTATTCCCCGAAACGATTGCAAGAGAGGTGCTGATTGCTCCTATATTTACTATAATTGTAGGGGCTGTATAATTTACGGGGTTAAAAGCAGTTATTGCCCTAACTGTTGATATAATCTCTGTTTCCATAGCGCTAACTCCCAGACCCGCCATTCCTATAACTTTTTGGTATTTTTTAATAATAAGTGTGGGTGCTCCCACCATAAGAACTTCCATTTTTTCATTGGGCTGGGGTTTCTGGGATCTTCTTATTACATTCCAGGAAAGAGAAACTGAGGAAAGGGGAATTGGAATATACTGCTCTGCCTCCCAGTAAATAGCTGAAGCAAGCTCTCTATCGGAAAGGTATGGCATTTCTACGACTTTTGTATAAACCTGATTCTCAGGAAGTGCGATGTTAGTTTTTTTAACAGATATCCCGGCATCATACACTGCCTTTTTAAGAGCCTCAGCCATTTCTTCCTCATCAACCGGAGATTCAGAAAGCATACCTTTTGGCGGAGATGGGACCACTATGCAGGCTTTTAGTTTAAAATTATTTTTATCCGCATCCAACTCAACCGCCTTAATACTTGAGACCCCAATGTCCAGACCAAAGGACTTTTTGTTCATCCCGTTAGAAAACTCCTTATAAGATTAATTATTATATTTACATGCCTAGATTCCTGATTAAAATCTTTTTTTCTAATGGGATTCATAAGCTATGGAAGGAAAATGTTATAAGGAAAGTACTCGATAGGAACTCTGGGAAAACCTCTGAATACTCTAACGCTTCGCTTAGTACTGCCTGCTGATCCAACGGAGTCTATTGCATATCCTTGGGTGGGAAGCGCAGGCCCGGCAGAAACGCGAGCACCCATTACAGCATTGGCGTACAAAGGGATTACTCTTGCTATAAATCCGTTTGCAACAGTTACATTGACTCCATTTGCAAAAACTCGGCTATCCACTGTTTTACTGGCAGCTGAAAGGCTTGTTGGGATTTGAAAACCATTACTTGAAGCTCTAACTGAGCAGGGATCATATACCGCCCTAGTCATGTCAGGATCATTTTTGCTAGCTCCCTGAATTACTACAATTTCAACTGCCGCAGTTACCCGGGTTTCACTTGCGCTGCAGCCATCATTGTTATCCCACAAAACTGTCAAAGTCCCGCTCCAGCGGGGGGAGCCTTCAAAATTAGGGTACGATGAAAACCAAATGTCTGCTCCGTCGTCTTTTAGGATTTGGCTTCCATCATTAATCAAAATTTCCGAACCGGCAATAGGAGTAGATGCTGCGGTAAATGTAGAATTATTTGAGAAACTTTTCGCAAGGGGATTTGATTCATTTCTTACGGCTAATAAAGCACTGTTGTTTACCAACTCTTCAATCCCAGCTTCAGCGGCTGATAGCGCTTTTTGGGAGTTTGCTTCCTCTGTTGAAACTCGGGTATTGGTAATAGTCCGCGAAACTGCAGAAAGACCAACTGTTAACGAAACAACAGCAGCAAGAACAACAATAAGAAGAATCTGGCCTTTTTGACTACTGGCACTATCAAGAATCTCCATACTTTAAGACTAACAAGGAGACGAGTAAAATGTCAACCCCGTTAGAGCTATGTTTGCAAGCTATAAACTTTATAAATTTTTCAAGCAAAATCCCTAACGGGGCCTAGCGATTACGCATTTTAACAGTTGTTGAGAAGGGAATTTTGGCGCTTTTTTCAGGAGCAGTTTCTCCAGCCTGAGATAACTCAAAATTAATTCCGATTATAGGAGAATCGTCAACGCTTTGTTGAGTGCAAGTAAAAGAACAGCTACCCTCAACAACGCTTACTCGGGTTGTATCTATAAGAGGTGTTACAGTGGTTGAACCCATGGACAAATTATTACAAGATAATGTTACCAGCCTTCCTCCTGAATTTAGCTTAATATATTCATAGTTTTTGCCAGCGCTTGCAGTGCAAGCTAAATCATAAGTTGAATCGTTAATAAATGCTCCCTGAAAACTTTCAGCAAATTGAATTGTTCGGGACATTTGGGTAATAGCGCGGTTGCCGTTCTGTCTTACTTCCTCCACTACATTTGATTTACTAATACCCCTAAAGGATGAGGAGAGTATTGCCACAACAACTGTTGTTGCAGTTATAATTATGGCAATTGCAACCAGAATTTCAATTAAAGAAAACCCGAGCTGATTTAGTTTTAATCTCATTGCTATGTACCGAAAGCCTTATTGGGATCACTAAAACACGAGTCCAGCTGTATTTTATGACAATTACTTCCGTCTGTGCACTTTGAATCAGTCCAGGAAACAGTTGAGGAAACAAAAGATGAATTAGCTTCACATAACGGACTCCCGTGAAATATATATATGTGTCTTGAAAAATCATTTCCAACAATACATGGTTGATCCGGGGGGATATAAAGAAAATCCCCATCCGTAATGCAGTAATACCTGGGACTAGGATTTGCAAGAGCTTTAAAGCCATCATAGTCGGAATCTTTCATGTTGCGCGCTAAATCCAAGCCTTCCTGGGCATATTGGGTACCCAAATTCTGATTTTTGGTAAAATTGGTGTTACTTAGTGCATTTATTACTGCTATTACAACTGCTGTAATAATTACCACAGCAAATGCCAGGGCAAGAAGAGCCTCAATCAGGGCTTGCCCATTCTGATTTTTTATGAGTTTTATTAACATGCTTCTGTTACTTCTATTGACTTAATTACTCCTGTGGAATTTATACATATTTTTTTTCTTTGGGAAAGGTCAGTACTTCCCTTAATTTTAACAACTATTTCCGAAGCAATTGCTTCACCTGTCCTAACTTTAAACTCAATATACCCTAAAGGAGGAGTAGAAAGGAATTCGGTTCCTAAAGGAAGACTAATTCTTTTAACAATTGGTGCGTATGGTCCAGAAGCATCCCTACAAACTTCCTGAATTAAATATGAGTTGGGATCTGTTGTTCTATCAAAGCTAACTCGTTGGCCTTCAAGAGTACGGAAAGTTCCAGGCTGTTTGCATCCATTTGGGGATTGCGTAGTAGTAATAACTTGAGACATGGCATTACTTCTTGCCTCAGTTAGGGTGTTGACTAAATTGTCCCTGGAAATATTAAGATTTTGCTGTCTGCCGAATTTGACAAAACCAACGTATGAGCCGCTTGCAATAATAAGAATTATTGCCATCCCCAGAAGAACCTCAATTAGAGTGAATCCAATGGCTTTATTTTTTTGATATCTATTTATCATGATTTATGGATTCAATCTCATCAAGGATTGTTTACAAAAAAAACAAACCCACACACTGCATGTGGCTTTACCCCTTCTTCTCCTGCCTTAGCGTTTTCTGCACAGATAGAAATCTCATATCCACTTGAGCCTATATTTTGATAGTAGTAATTATTACCTTTTGGATCCTTAGGAACACTTTGCATATAAGTAACTACTGTCCCCGTACAGGTACTTGTAAATGGACTTGGTAGCTGATTCGGAGGAGCTACTGGATAGCTTCCGCAATCTGCTCTATAAAGCTCTAAAGCTGATTGAATTTGTCTAAGATCTGATTTTCTTTTTGCATCTCTTGAATTTTTAAGCTGATTGGCTGGATTCATAATTGTGATAAATCCTGAGACCAAAATACCAAGTATGGCAACAACAAGAAGCAACTCAACCAAAGTAAATCCCCGATGCTTTTTTACCTTATTAAATTTAAAATTATTCTGTTTATCTGGGGTTGAAAAAAGAGGACTAGAAAGAAATTTCCAACCAAAAAAGGCCCGAAAGGAACTTGCGATTTCAGCTTGTTTTTCTTCCATAAAATAAGTATGATTGCAAAGACCCCGCCTGTCAAGAATGCTAGATATATACTATAAATTGTTCCGGGCAATCCCAAGATAAGACCAATCAAAAAGGAAAGTTTAACATCTCCAAATCCCATCCCTTTTCCTTTTGTAATTAGAAATAAAAAAAGGAAAAAAAGAAACGAGCCAAAACCAGACAATAGATGGTTGAGGGTAGAGGGTAGAATCTCTGAAGGTGGAAGATAGAAAGTAGAAATCGTTAGGAAAAGGAGTGAAGCAATAATTGCAGGAAAAACTATCTTATCCGGAATTATTCCATGTCTAAGATCAGAAAAGAAGATGACGACCATTGATGAGACAATGAAGAAATAATATAAAAGATTTATGATTAATGATTTCTGATTTAAGATTTCATTGAAAATTGAAAATTGAAAATTGAAAATTCCCACACTAAACACATAGAGAAAGGTTAGCGAAAACAAAAACCCAGTTAAAAGTTCGGAAAACAAATATTGAAAGGTTAAGGGGGAGTGGCAATATCTGCACTTACCTCTTAGCCAAACAAAAGAGAGTAGGGGAATAAGATCTTTCCAAGAAAGAATCTTTTTGCAATTCTCACAGTAGGAGCGCCCAGTTATTTTTTCGCCTCTTGAAAGTCTATCGGCAATAAGATTTAGAAAACTGCCAAAGAAAAGCCCGAGGATAAAGAAAAAAACTACAAAAAAAATGCTCACTTAGGTGAGCATAGAGAATTCATTTGAAGACGTCAAGTTAAGGACAGACAGTCGCAGCAGCTCCTGCGTGACAAGTTTTGCCTTTAACCGAGTCATATATAAACCTCGGTGTGGTAGCATAAGATCCTGTTGTGTATTTTTTTGAACGAAGGGTGTTTACTCTGAGGGTGAACGTATTTGTTGCAGCAGTATATGTATATACATAACTGTAATTAGTTGGTGCTGATGGTAATGGAACTGTTGCACTACTTAGAGAAGATGGATAAACCCCATCACTGGTTTGGATTGCGTATTGCTCTATTTTGGAAGATGTCTGAGTTATATCATTAATTGCTCTTGTATCATTTGCCAGTCTTATTTTTTCAGCGGGGTCTAATGCAACTAGAAGCGCTGATGCAAGGATTCCTATAATTGCAATAACAATTAAAAGCTCTACGAGAGTAAAGCCTGATGAGCTATCTTTTGAACCGCTTGAGTCTGATGAAGAGCCACCTAATCCGAGAAGTTTCTTAATGAGTTCTATTAGTTTTTTCACTTATACTTCAGTATGAGCACATAACTTTTCTTTTGTCAAGTGTTATTTTAGCCTTAGATAAGATAAAGGTACGGCCTACTGAATTGCAGACAGAAGGCTGTAAAGAGGCGTAATAACCGAAAAGACTAAAAATCCAACTCCAATTCCTAGAACTATCATGATAAATGGTTCCATGGCAGTTGTTAAGGTTTTTACAGCCTGATTTACTTCTTCCTCAAAATATTCAGAAGCCTTAAGTAAATTCTCATCCATTTTTCCTGTTTCTTCGCCTGATTTTACAAGTTGGACAAGAAGAGTAGGGAATATTGGATGATAACTCATAGCTTCTCCCACCGGGACACCTTTCTCAACTCTATCAGCTACCTCATCAATTGCTTTTTCATAAACATAATTCCCGGTTACTTTTGAGCTCTGAGAAAGAGCATCAACTATTAAAGTCCCTGTCCCCACCAAAAGCCCAAAGGTTCTTGAAAACTCCGTAAGAATAGTCTGCTTTATGATTTTCCCAAAAAGCGGAAGTTGAATGATGCGGCTATCATATGTCTCTTTTCCTTTCGGCGTTTTTTTCCATCTTAAAAATGCATATATAACTACACCTCCAAGACCAATAATTAGCGGCCAGATTTTCCCAACAGAGCTTGAAATTCCAACTACAACTCTTGTTACAAAAGGAAGCTCTATATTAAGACTCTCATAAAGGGTATTGAGTTGTGGTACAACAAAAATCATCAGTATCATAATCACAACAAACATGAGCGTTACAACAACCGCGGGATACATAAGTGCTCCTTTTACGGTATTTCTTAGTCTTCGCTGCTTTTCAAGATTGGTCGCAAGTCTTAGAAAAATTTTATCTAGTAATCCTGAGGATTCACCGGCTCTTACCAAGGATATATAAACTGGAGAAAATATATCCGGATATTTAGCAATGGACTCTGAGAAAGATTTCCCTTCCTGTAAATCCAGAAGAATGCCTCCGATTGTTTCTTGAAGAATTTTATTTGTAGTCTGTTCCTTTAAAATCTCAAGTGCCCTAATTAGTGTTAGTCCTGAGGAAAGCATAGAAGACAATTGTCTTGTAAAAAGAATGACATCTTTTGACTTAACTCTTCCAATTCCCGGAACTTTTTTAGTCAGAAAAAATTCTGTTTCTTTTGAAATTTGTATTGGAATTAAATTCCTTTGTCGCAGGTAATAGGCAGCATCTTTAATCTCTTTAGCCTCAACAAACCCTCTTATTTTTTTTCCTTCTTGGGAAACCGCTTTATATCTAAGTCTCATAATCAAACAATCATTCTCAGAAGATCGTCAGGTCTTGTTGCATAACTTTTGGCAGTCTCTAAGCTAATTGATCCGGTCATAACAAGTGAGGAAAGCGAGGATTCAAGACTTATCATTCCAATCTCTTGCGATGTTTCAATTATTGAGTCTATTAGATGGGTCTTACCGTCGCGGATATTAGTTGAAACTGCATTATTCCCAATCAAAACTTCTGCGGCAGGGACTCTGCCTCCGTTAATTTGCGGGAGGAGGCGCTGGGAAATAATTCCCTTAAGGGTCGCTGCAAGCTGAATCCTGACTTGAGACTGCTGACCGGGCGGAAAAGAGTCTATGATCCTATCAATTGTTTGAGAAGCAGAGTTGGTGTGAAGGGTGGAAAATACCAAATGTCCTGTTTCGGCAATTGTTATGGCTGATGAGATGGTTTCTGGATCTCTCATTTCCCCAATAAGAACTACGTCCGGGTCTTCTCTTAGAGCCGATCGGAGTGCATAACTCCACGAATGGGAATCAAGCCCCATTTCTCTTTGAGATATAATACTTTTTCCCAGAGGATAAACATATTCAATAGGATCCTCGATTGTTAATATATGGGCTGCTCGGCTCTGATTAATTTGATTTATCATTGCAGCAAGAGTTGTTGATTTTCCGTGTCCTGTAGGACCTGTTACTAGAACGAACCCCTGTTTAAGAGAGGAGAATGAATTGCAGATTTTTGGAAGCCTAAGTTCTTCAACAGTTCTTATTGTTGGCTCAAGGTATCTGAAAGCACCTGATAAATATCCTCTTTGATAATAAATGTTTACTCTGAAACGCCCCTCACTTCCTTTTGCGTCTTTTCCAAAACCAAATGAAAAATCAAGTTCTTTATTGGCAAGTAGAAGTTGCTTTTGGTGTGGACTTATTATGGAGAATACCATTGCTTCGATTTCTTCGTTTCTAAGTGGCTGATAATTGGCTAGCTGATGCAGTACTCCATCAATTCTAAGAGTTGGCGCAATACCCACCAAAAGATGAAGGTCTGATGCCTTATTTTTTACTGTTAAATTTAATAGTTCTTTAATATCCATACATTTCAGATACTAGTAACTAGTGACTAGTATCTAGTTTACTGATTTATTCCTGCGCTACTCGCAAAACTTCCTCAACCGTTGTTATTCCTTTTAGAGCTTTAAAGTACCCGTCTTGTTTCATTGTTATCATTCCCTCTAAAATTGCTTCTTTTTCCAAATTGATACTATCTGCTCTTCTTAATATCATAGCAGCTATTCTTTCTGTCACAGGAAGCACTTCAAATATTCCGATTCTCCCAATGTAGCCTGAATTATCACACTCAGAGCATCCCTGAGCCCTAAAAAGCTTGAATTCTCCAGGAGGCATAAGCGTGCCCAGGTCCTTTTTTATCATCTCAGAAATTTGTTCTGGGGGAGGGTAGGGGGCTTTACAGTTCTGGCAAAGACGTCTTACAATTCGCTGCCCTACAATTGCATTCATGGTAGAGGAGAGGAGAAATGTTTCAGCACCTAAATCAACAAGTCTTGGTAGTGCTCCTGAAGCATTTGAAGTATGAAGCGTTGAAAAAACTAAATGACCAGTGAGCGCTGCCTGAATTGCTAAGTCTGTAGTTTCTTTATCGCGTATTTCTCCAACAAGAATTATGTTAGGGTCTTGTCTAAGAAAAGCCCTAAGGCCTGTTGCAAAAGTAAGCCCTACCGCGGGGTTCACCTGCACCTGATTAACGCTAGGAATCTCATACTCAACTGGGTCTTCAAGAGTTAGAATATTAACTTTTGGGCTGTTGAGTTTGCTAAGAACCGCATAAAGGGTAGTTGTTTTTCCTGAACCAGTAGGCCCACAAACAATAATTATTCCGTGGGGGCGAAGCATATTATTTTCAAGACTTCTAAGTGCTGTGCCCACTAGGCCAAGCTCCTCAAGAGTGGGTATTCCTCCGCTTTTTCGGAGTAACCTCATTACAACCTTTTCACCGTGCACAGCAGGAAGCACAGAGATGCGAAGATCAACTTCTTTATCTTCTATTTTAAAATTAAAACGGCCATCCTGAGGAATTCTATGTTCATCTATTTTCATTTCAGACAGAATTTTGATTCTTGAAACTACTGCTTCTTGTACGCTTTTAGGAAGACTTAGACGGTCATATAAAATTCCGTCAATCCTGTAGCGTACTCTTACTCTTTCTTCCTGCGGCTCAATGTGCACATCTGAGGCCCTGCTTTTTACAGCATATTCAAGGATAGTTGATACTATTTTGGCAATTGGAGCTTCTTTGATTATCTGGGCAATTTGGGTTACGTCAACTGTTTTTGTCTTTGTTACATCCTCGGTTTCTTTAAGCGCTTCGCCAACTTGGCCGACTAATTCCTGTTTGTATTGAATATCAATTGCCTGTTTTATGGCAGAAGGAGAAGCGGCAAAAGTTTTAATGTTAAGTCCTGTTTTTTGCCTGACAAAAGAAATTGCATCCAAGTCCACCGGATTTGCCATAGCAATTGAAAGAGTTTTTGATCTGTCATCATATGAGAACGGTATTAAATTAAATCTTTGCACCACAGCCTGAGAAACAAAACCTAATGCTTGGGGAGAAAATGAGGTGGAATCAAGTGAAATGTAGGGAACACCTAGAATCTTCGCTTTAGTTTCTGATAGCCTATCTTCACTCACCAGTCCCATAGACACGAGTACATCTTCTTCAGGTATCCCCTGAGAAATTGCTCTCAATTTGACTTCATTATATTGAGACTGTGATATAAAATGCGAGGCTAATAGCGCATCCAGAAGTGAAGACTGACTTGATGAACTTGATTGATATGCGGGCATTACTATAATAGTAGGAAATTCAATATTAAATATCAAATAGTAAATAGCAAAAATACGTAGTAAAATACGCGAGGGGTGGAACTTTAGGATGGTTCACCTGCAAGAGGATTTTTAAGAATACTCAGATGATTACTCAGATTGCCAGAAAACTCAGACGATCGGATAATCAGCCTGCCCGCCAGTGCCAGGCATGGCAGGCGGGAGATCCGGAGTTCTGAATTTCTGATATCCCTGAGGATATCTGGTCCGCTGAGTTTTCCGAGTTTTCCGAGATTGAACAGGACTCCGAGCAATCTAATATGCAGACTTTTATCATTTCTTCAAGGAATTTAGAAAAGGGAACTGGGGAAGCGCAAAGCCTTATCGATCAACATAAGATCGATAAATTTGATATTGAAATTTTGGAGTTTGAGAAAGCACTTGGAATTGACGAGGTGAGGAATATCCAGAAAAGGATTTTTCTAAAACCGTTTAGGGGTGAGAAAAAGGCAGTAATTGTAATAATCCGGGAGAGCGCAACAACGGAAGCCCAAAATTCAATGCTTAAGCTTTTGGAAGAGCCACCTCCAAGCACTCTTATATTTTTGATCACGGATAATTATCAAAGTTTTCTACCTACAATTTTATCGAGGTGTAAATTAATAGATCTTGGTACAGAATTCTTATTTTCGATCGGCAGTGATACAGGCGAGCATTCTGATTTTCTTAAGAATTTGAGAATGTTAAAAATTGGGGAGAGACTAAAACTCGCCCAGGATATTTCAAGCGACAAAAGAGGCGCAATTAAGTGGCTTGAGCAAACAATTCTTGCAGCAAGAAAAGAGATGATTCGAAATTTAGAAGACAAACAAGAAGCATTAAAGCTTAGGAAATTAATCCACAAAATGGAACTTACCCATTACGACTTGAAAACCACAAACGTTAATACTCGCCTGGCATTAGAAAATTTATTTCTCAACCTATAGTGGCCCAGCCTTCCAAGGTGACGCCTTGGAAGGCTATAGGTAGTAGAGGTAGGAAATATACTGATTAAACTTTTAAAAAGTTGTATGCTAAAAGTAGATGAATCCTACATGCAAGTATTGTAAGGCTCCGATTTCCGATACTTTTTATTTCTGTCCTAATTGCGGGAAGAAGTTAAAAGAGCCTCCTTTTAGATTTTCCTGGGGAAAAACGATTGTAATTGTTCTGGAAAGTATTTTTCTTCCTCCTTTAGGCTTAATTCCCGGCATTAGGTACCTTTTGAAAGATAACACAAAAGCCCAAATACTAGGACTTGCGGCGATTGTTATTACTTTTATTTCAACAGGAATTGTAATTATTTATTCAATAAACTTTATAAATTCAGTACAGAATAATTATGACAAGATTCTTGAAACCCAATTCCCTTAACAGTAGAAAATTGTCGTTTTTTCTGCTAAAATAGCATAGCTACAAACTAAATGGCAAAGAAAACATCCTCAGATTATTCAGCAAAAAACATCCAGGTCCTTGAAGGACTAGAGCCTGTTAGAAAGCGACCCGGAATGTATATTGGCTCAACTGATGTTTCCGGTCTTCATGAGGCTCTTAGGGAAATTATTGATAATGCGGTGGACGAGGCCTTAGCAGGGTATGCTAAAAATGTCTGGATTTACCTTAATAAGGATGGGGGCGCAACAGTTGGCGATGACGGACGGGGAATCCCTACAGACATAATGCCAGCGTACAAAAAATCTGCTCTGGAAATTGTCATGACCAAACTCCACGCAGGAGGAAAATTCGGAGGCTCAGCCTATAAAATATCAGGAGGACTCCATGGAGTTGGTGCATCTGTTGTAAATGCCCTCTCAGTCTGGCTTTGGGCTGAAATAAAACGGGATGGAAAAATTTATACCCAGGAATACTCACGAGGAAAGGTGAAAAGCACACTTCAAACCCTCTCTAAATCCCGGCTTGATTTTGATCATCTTGCCACACGCAAAAGCGGAACGACTATTGCCTTTATGCCGGATAAGGAAATTTTTTCAACAACCGACTTTGAATTTGACACTATTAAAAAGGCAATCAGAGAAAGAGCATATCTTGTACCAGGACTTTTCTTTCATCTTAAAGACCAACGCGAGGGAAAAGAAAGAGAAGTAAACTTTTATTTTGAAGGGGGAATTTCTGCACTTGTTGCAAAGCTCAATGAAAACAAGGGCCCAATCCATAAAACAATATTTATTAAAAAACACGAGCAAGATGACGTAGAAGTTGAGGTTGCGCTGCAGTATAACGATGGTTATGCCGAAAATGTTGAGTCATACGTTAATGTTATCAATACTACTAATGGAGGGACTCATCTTACAGGGTTTAGAATGGCGCTGACCCGGGCAATTAATGATTACGGCAAAAAAATTGGAAGCTTCAAAGAGGACGAGGAAGGGATTGTTGGAGATGATACAAGAGAAGGCTTAACTGCAGTAGTCTTTGTAAAAATGCCCCAGGACAGAATTCAGTTTGAGGGACAAACAAAAGGAAAACTCGGGAACGCTGAAATTCAACCTGTTGTTCAAACAATTGTGAAAGAAGGTCTGTCTTGCGGATTGTCAGGAAAAAGATCCTGCGTTATCGGAACTTTATCTCGTTGAGGGAGATTCAGCCGGAGGCAGTGCCAAGCAAGGAAGAGACCGCAAATTCCAGGCAATTCTCCCATTAAAAGGAAAAATATTAAATACAGAAAGAGCAAGGCTTGATAAGATAATAGAACATGAGGAGGTTAAGAATTTGATTATTGCTCTTGGTATGGGAATTGGGGAAACCATAAGATTTGACAAACTTAGATATCAACGAATAATAATTATGACTGACGCTGACGTTGACGGGGAACACATAGAGACTTTAATCCTTACTTTCTTTTACAGGCATTTACCGGACATTATTAAAGAGGGCTTTCTCTATATTGCTCAACCTCCGCTTTACAAAGTACAGATTGGGAAAAACATTCACTATGCATATTCGGATGCAGAAAAAGATCAGATTATTAGATCCAATGGAAAGTCAAACAAAACTCAAGCCGATGATCTTGCCAAAGCGATTGGAGAAGAACCCAAACAAAGTCCACCTGAAGAGACAAAAAAAGGTGTATCAATACAGCGATATAAAGGCCTAGGAGAAATGAATCCTGATCAATTGTGGGAAACTACCATGAACCCTGCCAATAGAATTCTTAAGCAAGTTACTGTTGAAGATGCCGAAGAAGCTGACGCTACTTTTACTATGCTTATGGGGGATGAGGTCCCACCAAGAAAGCACTTTATTCAGAATAATGCGAAGGTTGCTACTTTAGACGTCTAAATTATATCAAATAGTAAAAAGTAAATAGCAAATATACATAGTAAATATTAAATAGTTTCTGCTTTTTATATTTTATTTTTTATATGTATTTTTACTATTTAATATTTGATATTTAATATCCTTGAGGCTATAATACTTTTTTATGGATTTATCATTCATTCTCAATAATGCACTTCAAATCTGCTTAGGAGTAGGGATTCTATCTATAATTTACGCAATATTTTTAAGTGCTTTAATTCTCAAAAGCCCAAGAGGAGACAGCGCAATGAATGAAATTGCAGACGCAATTTCTCAGGGCGCATCGGCTTTTCTTCGCACGCAATATACGGTTGTTTTGGTAATTGGGGCAGTAATAGCTGCTATTCTCTATTTTGTTTTCGGTTCTTTTACAACAATTGGATTTGGGATAGGTGCAATTTTTTCTGCGATTGCTGGAATTGTTGGAATGGTTGTTGCGGTAAGAAGTAACATCCGAACAGCGCAAGCTGCAAAAAGTGGCCTTGCTCCTGCATTTAACATGGCATTTAGAGGCGGTGCTGTAACAGGACTCATGGTGGTTGGCCTTGCGATTATTTCTGTTTCGGGGTTCTATTTTTTTCTTCAAAGCCAGGACGCTACTCCTAATCTCCAGCCACTAATAGCACTGGGCTTTGGGGGCTCGCTTATTTCTGTTTTTGCAAGACTGGGGGGAGGAATTTACACAAAGTCCGCGGACGTTGGAACAGATATGGTAGGCAAGATTGAAAAGGGAATTCCAGAGGATGACCCAAGAAATCCGGGAGTAATAGCTGACCTTGTTGGAGACAATGTTGGAGATGATGCTGGAATGGCGGCAGACTTATTTGAAACTTATGTAATCACAGCAGTTGCTGCAATGCTCTTAGGAGATCTTACTTTCAAAGGAAATCAGACTGTACTAGTATACCCGCTTCTTATTGGGGCAATTTCTATATTAACAAGTATTGTAGGGACTTGGTTTGTGAGGGTAAGAGGAAAAAGTATAATGTCTGCGCTTTATCAGGGTCTAACTATCTCAGCGCTTTTGTCTCTTGGGGGATTTTTTGCATTAACAAACTTTCTCTTTCCGCAAGGACTTGGAAATATTTCTTCTCTTTCGCTTTTTTACTCTTCAATAATCGGGCTTATTATTACAATCGGGATGGTCTCAATTACTGAATATTTTACTTCAAAAAAATTTAATCCTGTTAAAACTATTGCAAATGCATCAACAACAGGTCACGGAACAAATATAATCGCAGGTCTTGCAGTTTCAATGAAATCCACTCTTGCTCCAATACTTCTAATTTCAGCCGGAACTCTTCTTGCACACCAATTTGCCGGGCTTTATGGAGTGGCAATTGCCGCCATGAGTATGCTTTCTCTCACTGGAATTATTGTTGCTATTGATGCATTTGGACCAATTACAGATAACGCCGGAGGAATAGTTGAGATGACCGGTCTTCCGCAGAAGGTAAGGCAGGTTACTGACCCCTTAGATGCAGTAGGCAATACCACAAAGGCCGTAACAAAAGCATATGCGATTGGCTCTGCCGGGCTGGCCGCCTTAGTTCTTTTTGCAAGTTATACGCAGGAACTAACCCGTCTAAGTGGAGCTCTTGCCCAAGTTTTTAGCCTGTCAGACCCAAGAGTTATTGTCGGGCTTTTTATTGGAGGGGCTCTTCCTTATTTCTTTGGAGCCCTGGCTATGGAGGCGGTTGGAAAAGCAAGCGGGGCAGTTGTAGATGAGGTAAGAAGACAATTCCGACAAATCAAGGGGATTACGGAAGGAAGTGAAAAACCCGAGTACGCAAAAGCAGTTGATATTGTTACAAGAGCGGCGATTAGGCAAATGATTGTTCCGGCCTTAATTCCAGTTGTGGCGCCTATTCTTGTAGGCTTTTTGCTCGGTCCAAAAGCTTTGGGAGGACTTTTAATAGGATCAATCATAACTGGACTTTTTGTTGCCATTTCAATGACAACAGGAGGTGCTGCTTGGGACAATACGAAAAAATACATTGAGGAAGGAAAGCTTGGGGGAAAAGGAAGTTTTGCCCATCAGGCAGCAGTAACTGGCGACACCGTAGGGGATCCTTACAAGGACACGGCTGGACCGGCAATTAACCCAATGATTAAGGTTCTAAATATAGTTGCACTGTTAATAGCCTCCTTCATTGTCTAGATATTAGATAATAGATACTAGTTATTAGTTGAGTTTCGAAGTAACAAAATTCCTCAACAAACTAATATCTAATATCTAGTAACTAGTGACTAGTCTTATGGCTGAAATTGGTAAACTTCAACAAACAGAAATAACAGGGGAGATGAAACGGGCGTATTTGGATTACGCAATGAGCGTTATTGTTTCCCGAGCACTACCCGATGTCAGAGACGGATTAAAACCAGTCCATAGACGAATCCTCTTTGCAATGCATGAATTAAATCTCAGGCACACTTCTAAATATTCCAAAAGCGCAAAGATTGTCGGAGAAGTGATGGGAAAATACCACCCTCATGGAGACATGCCAATTTACGATGCGCTTGTTCGCCTTGCCCAGGATTTTTCAATGCGCTATCCCTTAATTGACGGTCAGGGAAATTTTGGCTCAATGGATGGCGATCCTCCCGCGGCAATGCGTTACACAGAAGCAAGAATGGCCACAATTTCTGATGAGATGTTAACCGACATTGAGAAAGAGACAGTCACATTTATTTCCAATTTTGACGCAACAATTACTGAGCCTACTTTTCTTCCAGCGCGCCTTCCCAACCTGCTTCTTATGGGAAGTGAGGGTATTGCCGTGGGAATGGCAACCAAGATTCCCCCTCATAACCTCGGAGAAGTAATTGATGCAATAAGCTATATGATTAAAAAAATCAAAGTACTTGAGAAGCCTTCTTTTTCCGTAGTATCGGACGTTACAATTGATGAGCTTTTAGGATTTATTAAGGGCCCGGATTTCCCGACAGCTGGTGCCATTTATGACATATCAGAGATAAAAAACGTCTACGCAACGGGGAAGGGGAGAATTTTAATCCGCGGGAAAGCAGAAATTGAGGATATAGGTCAGGGCAAATCCGCAATTATAATTACGCAGTTGCCATATCAGGTTAACAAGGCTCTTTTGGTAGCGCGAATTGCTGAGCTTGTCAAAGAAAAAAAAATGGAAGGAATTTCTGACCTTCGTGATGAATCTGACCGGCACGGGATAAGAATAGTGGTCGAGCTTAAAAGAGATAGTTCGCCGAAAAGAGTTCTTAATAATCTCTTCAAATACACAAGCCTTCAAACTGTTTTTCCGGCAAATATAGTCGCCCTTGTTGACTCAACCCCTCTGACACTAAATCTTAAAACAATTCTTGAAGAATATATTAAACATCGCTATTTGATCGTCAAAAAAAGATCTGAATTTGAACTGGCACAAGCAAAAGCAAGGCTTCATATTTTAGAGGGATTAAAAATTGCGGTTGATAACCTTGACGCGGTTATTAAAACGATAAGACAAAGTAAAACTCAAGAAGATGCAAAGGAAAATCTTATGAAAAAGTTTAAGCTCTCAGATCTTCAGGCAACGGCAATATTAGATCTTCAGCTGCGCCGCCTTGCTGCACTTGAACAACAAAAAATTGAAGACGAATATCTAATGGTAAAAGAAACAATTGCATATCTAGAAGATCTCCTGGGCAATCCTTCGAAAATTCTAAAAGTTATAAAAGATGAGTGTGATTATCTTAAAGAAAAATTTACAGATGAGAGAAGGACAAGAGTCTATAAAGGAAAAGTTGGCGAATTTTCCGAAGAAGATTTAATACCAAATGAGCCAACTGTAATTACGCTTACAACAACTGGATATATAAAAAGACAAAGCCTGACTTCGTTTCGGACTCAACAGCGCGGTGGAAAAGGAGTTAAAGGAATGACCACAAAGGAAGAGGACGGAATTCAGAATATAAGATATTGCATGACACATGACAACATACTTTTTTTTACCAATAAAGGGAAGGTTTATCAAACAAAAGCTTATGAAATTGATGAATCTTCAAGAGCCAGCAAGGGTACCGCTGCAGTAAATCTTATTAATATTGAATCAGATGAGAAAATCGAATCTTTTATTACTTATAACAAAGGTGATGAATTTAAATATATCTTTCTAGCAACAAGAAACGGCACTGTTAAAAAAACTGATAAAAATGAATTTGAAAATATCAGAAAATCCGGAATTGTTGCCATAAAACTTGACCGGGGAGACGAATTAGTCTGGAGTAATCCAACAACAGGAAACGATGATATTTTTGTATATACCAGAAACGGAAAATGCATAAGGTTTCCTGAAAAACTTGTAAGACCCTTGGGAAGAGCAACCCGCGGAGTAAGAGGGATAAAATTATCAAAAGACGACCTGGTGGTTGGAATGGATGTCGTTAGAAAAGGAGAGAATCCGCAGCTTCTGACAATTATGGAAAAAGGGTATGGGAAAAAAACAAAAGTTTTAGAATTTAATGCACAAAGTAGAGGAGGAATGGGTGTAAAAATTGCAGAAGTCACAGCTAAAACTGGAAAAGTTGCATCTTCCCAAGTCATTCCTCATAACTGTAAAGAAGTAATAATAACTTCGCGCAAGGGTTTAGTGGTAAGACTTGATATTAACTCTATACCTCAACTTTCTCGTGCCACTCAAGGAGTAATACTAATGCGTTTTTCAAAAGAAAATGATGGTGTTGCAGCAATTACCTGTGTTGAATAATGAATCCCGTTAAAGATCGATTATATTATGTTTTAGTTCTCCAAAGCTTGAAAAGCACAAATGGTATACTGGTTATACTACTGATTTACGCAAGCGTTTTAGACTAAAACGCTTGCTATCTTTAACGGGATGAAAATTGACGGTAAAAAACTTGCCTCCGAAAAACTTTCCAAATTAAAAATCAGAGTAAGGCGTCTTAAATCAAAAAATGTCACCCCAACTCTGGCAATAATCCTTATGGGAAACAATGTTGCTTCGGATATTTATGTAAGGCAAAAGGGGATCAAGGCTAAAGAAATTGGAGCATTAGTCAAAGTACTTCCTGTTAAAGAAACAACCACGAATGAGGAATTAGAAAAACTTATTAAAAAACTTGATAAAAATCCAAAAGTCCACGGAATTATTCTTCAGCGGCCTGCTCCAGGCAATATCGAAGTAGACAGACTAACTGACTTAGTTTCTCCTAGTAAAGAAGTCGATGGCTTTGGTTCGCGCCCAGCATATCCTGTACCTGTAGCCCAAGCTGTAATTATAATGCTTAAGTATGTTTATAGGCAGAGCAAACAAAAACAAGGCTTCAAAAAGTGGCTAAATAGTAAAAGAGTTGCCGCAATTGGGAAAGGTCAGACAGCAGGCCGTCCTATAATTGAATTGTTAAGTAAACAAGAAGCAAACCCCAACATTATAGATTCAAAAACAAAAAATCGGGATCAAATTCTTAAGCGCTCAGACATTGTAGTATCAGCTGTCGGAAAACACGTGTTATCTGCAAAAGATATCAAAAAAAATGTAATTCTTATAGGGGTAGGGCTTTTTACTGATAAAAAAGGCAAGTTAAAAGGAGACTATGAAGATAGCGAGGTTGAAGGGATTACAAGTTATTATTCGCCAACACCAGGAGGAGTAGGACCGCTAAATGTAGCCTGCCTAATGGAAAATCTTGTTAATGCCGCAGATAAACAAACTAGAACCTTATAGTCTTCTTCAATATATATAAATAAATTGTTAAAAGAATCCAATCATAATTGACTTTCTAACTTATAGTGTGTTAGAATTTCCCCCATAATGGATGGAGATGGGAATTTTGAAATAAAGTATTGGGGTAAAGATTCTAATGGCTTGTATCAAGAACCAAAATCCGGTGAAAGAAGCATTAAGAAAAAACTTGCTATAGTTTTTTTGTTCATGGCCGTACTCGCCGCTCTTCCAGCACTCATCTTTGGGATCAACAGCTTAAAAGTAAAGCCTGATACCAAAATTGTCACCACTTCTGAAGCAAAACCAGAGCCCACTAAAGCCACCCAGACAGAAGATGTAGAAGAAGCGGTTGAACAAGACGTTACTGTTATTAACAACGATAGCTATTGGAAAATTTCAAAACGAGTCTGCGGAACAGGGAAGTACTATTTATCAATCCAGGCCCAAAATGATAGTAAGCCTCTTTACCAAAAAGATAAGGTTAGTGTTAATTGTGTCACATTGTAAAATTATTTAAACTGCGCTCCCACATTTCCAAGTAGTAATTCTAATCACATTCCTGCTTGACAAATTACTCCAAGATATAGAAAGATAAATATATCTATGGGAGACAGAAATGGCTTGAAAATAATTACATACGAAACCCTTTAAATATGAGTCGGGCTAGATTTAACTTATTAATTTTAACGATAAAACATCTTAGATTTCAATTTCTAACGTGATGAGTAAAGACGAACGAAAATTTCAAAAAGCATTTTTACTTCAAGTAAAAGCAACCCTAAAAGGTAATTTCATCGAAGCAACCCGCGCACGAGCTCGTGTAAATTTTTACAGAAAAAAACTTGATGAGCGAAATTAATTATTTATTTCCGCTGTGGAATGATTTGTGTACCTCCCTAAGTTGCTTATCTGTTATATGTGTATAGATCTGAGTTGTAGCAATATTTTTGTGGCCAAGCATTTCCTGGACTGAGCGAAGGTCTGCGCCGTTTGTCAAGAGATCTGTTGCAAAACTATGTCTTAGAGTGTGAACTGTAGCATCCACCGGCAGGCGAGTTGCCCTGACATATTTTTTAACTATTCGCTCAATTGACCTTGGAGTGAGTCTCATTTTCTCTCCATTATCTTCCTCAATAACTTTTCCGGAATATCTTATAAACATTGGCTTAAAAGTATCCTTCCTCTTATTGAGGTAATTTTTTATCCATTCTGAAGCTCTATCAGAAACGAACACAATTCGTCCTCGTCCTCCTTTTCCAATTACACCAAACTCACGTCTCTCAAGATTAATTTGGTCCCTGTTTAACTTGGTTAATTCTGATACGCGAAGACCTGTTGAAAATAATAATTCAATAATTGCCCTGTCCCTAATCCCTTCCTCCTTTGTGGTATCCGGTGCAGTGACCAAACGCTCCACATGCTCTCTTTCCAAAAACTTCAAAGACCTACTTTCTGTTTTTGGCAAATCGATTTTTGACGGTTCAAGGGTTTTGTAATCATTTTTTATAAGAAATCGGAGGAATGAACGAAGTGCTATTATGTAATAATTTTGGGTAACTCTTTTTAGACCTACTCCTTTCTCATCAATCTTGTTGGAAAGAAAAACTCTGTAGCGTCTTATATCAGAGAGGTCTAATTTTTCCAGTGATTTGTCAGGAATTGTTCTAATATACCAGTCGTTAAACACTTCCAAGTAGTGCCTGTAGTCTCTAATTGTAAGCTTGCTGCAGTTTTTCTCGATCTCAAGGTATTCCAAAAAATCATCGATAAGGTCGGGCAGTTTTGTTTCCATAAACTATAAGTTAAATTTAATGGCTAAATCTTCAAAAAATTGTCCATTAGCAGAAAGAGTAGGCGAGTGCCACATTTGAAATTTTTTCGAACCAGAGCGTTCCGATTTATACATAGGCGAATCGATCATTCTGCGATGCTCGCGTCGCAGTAATAAGCGCAAATTCTGCGATAATTCTTCTTTATGGTTTTATTCTAGGCCGGGAAATTTGTGTTGTCAAGTCAAAGAGAATATAATTGCTGACTATGATTGAGGCAGGACGAAGGTTTTTGCAAAAATTTAGAGGAGCAATTGAGCAACCTGTCAATCCTCACGGAACTTCTGCCTCGGATGTTATATCTTCATTTATTGATTCAATATACATTGGCCCAAGTGGAGAAATCTCCCATAATTTAATTATTTATTGGAACGGCTATAGGTTTGGAAGGGAAGTTTTTCTTGAAATCGGGAGAGATGGGAAAAAACATCCATATTCCGTTTATTATTTTGACATGATAGATCCTAACGATCTGGAAGGAAGAATTGGATTTAAAGCAGATCACCCCATGATTCAACCGTATTATACCTCAAGAAGCGGGAGATTTGACGATTTCATTAGCGATGATACTGCTAATATTGACTATTTAACAAATGAATCAAAGGAAATTTCAGAGGCAATAAATCGCTTCCGAAGACATGGAGAAAAAATTTGAATTGGGATGAATCCTGTTGTCTACTTTGAGATGCCGACAAAAACAAAAAATTTCTTATACATATGACTTTGATTCGATTCAATCCCGGTTCATTTTCTAAGTTCGAAGTTAAAAAATTAGACGAGGAAGTTTTATGGCAAGACAGAGTTGATTCTTTTGTTTTGATGGAGTCACACCTCTCAAGAAGCGGCGCAAATTATAAATTTTTGGAAGAATTTCCCCTTTAAACTTTGTTCTTAAGACTGTCTCAGATTCCAATTAAATTTCACAGGACTTGCATTATGTGGTAAAATAGCATTTGAACAGAACAATTTTGAAAGTTTTACTATGTGGTTAAAAAGACTTAGCAAAATTTTAACTGCTGCAATATTGGCTGTTGGTTTAGTTTTTACGCCATTTGCGGCACAAGTTAATTCACAAACGCCCAGGGCGCCTCAGGCATCTTCACGGGAGGATGTAATTATTGGATTTACAAAAACTCCTGGAAAAAATGAACAGGCACTGGTAAAAGCACACGGCGGAGAAATTAAATACACATATAATTTAGTCCCCGCAATTGCGGCAAACATTCCGACAAATGCCCAAGAAGCACTTCTTAATAACCCCAACGTTAAGGTAATAGAACCGGATATTAAAGTTTACGCCGTAGATGCCGAACTTGACGGTACTTGGGGGGTAAAAAAGATTGGCTCAGGAACAGTGCATGACGGCGGTAATAAAGGAACGGGAGTTAAGGTTGGCGTAATTGATTCAGGAATTGATTATACCCATCCGGACTTGGATGCAAATTATGCCGGCGGTTATGATTTTTATAATGATGACGCTGATCCAATGGATGATAATGGCCATGGAACGCATGTCTCAGGAACAATTGCAGCAGAAGACAATGACGTAGGCGTTGTTGGGGTAGCGCCTGAGGCTAAGGTTTATGCTTATAAAGTATTGGGGTCAAACGGTAGCGGAAGCTACAGCGATGTTATAGCGGCGCTTGAAAAAGCGGTAAATGACGGTGTTGGGATCACCAATAACAGCTATGGGAGCTCCGGAGACCCGGGAATTACGGTTAAGGCGGCTTTTGACAATTCTGCGGCTTTGGGAATACTCCATATTGCGGCGGCAGGCAACTCCGGCAACCCACCCGGAAACGGAGATAATGTCATCTATCCTGCCCGTTGGGATTCATTGGTGGCAGTTGCGGCAACCAACAGCGATGATAAGCGGGCAAGCTGGTCAAGTACCGGTCCTGCGGTTGAAATTTCAGGTCCCGGGGTAAGTATCAAGTCAACGCTTCCCGGAGGAGGTTACGGAAACTATAGCGGAACATCCATGGCTAGTCCGCATGTTGCCGGTACCGCGGCCTTAGTTATAAAGGCCGGTTTTGACGATGTTCGGGGTAGAATGAATAGTACGGCCGTAGATCTTGGCAGTTCGGGCCGGGACAAGCATTATGGTTATGGCAGGGTGGACGCGGCAGCGGCAGCAAGTGTTCCCGGGCCGGTTGATCAACTCCCTGCTGTTTCCATTACCAGTCCGTCAGAAGGAGCTACGGTTTCGGGAACAATTCTTATTACTGCTGATGCCTCAGATGATAACGGGGTAGTTAGCGTTGATTTTTATATTGACGGTGTTTTGCTTAGCTCTGATACCCAAATCCCGTATGAAGCAAACTGGGATACAACAACTGCAGCAGAAGGAAGCCACGTGATAAAAGCTGTTGCCACAGATACTGCATCTCAAACAAAAAGCGATCAGGTGAACGTAGTGGTAGACAATTTTAATGATTCGCCGGTTGCCGACGCCGGCGCAGATCAGACAGTTATTGATAATGACGGTAATGGCACAGAAGCCGTCACTCTGGATGGTTCCGGCTCTTATGATCCTGACGGAAGTATTGTTTCTTATGATTGGTACGAGGGTGGGATATGGCTGGGAAGCGGCGCTACTCTTACCGTTGATTTCGCCTTAGGTACACATACCGTCACTTTAACGGTTACAGACAACGACGGAGCATCAGCCTCGGATGATGTAGTAATAACTGTTGTTGAAGCACCTGATATTTCTTTAACAACTACAGGATATAAAGTCAAAGGGCTGCAAAAGGCTGATCTTAACTGGTCTGGTGCAAATACAACTAATGTTTATGTGTATCGAGACAGCGTTTTAGTGGCAACTACAGCAAATGATGGATTCTACACTGATAATATTAACCAGAGAGGAAGCGGCACCTATATTTATAAAGTTTGTGAAGAAGGAACTACTACTTGCTCCAACGAATCAACCGTAGTTTTTAATTAAAGAAAATAATTTCTGCTTGCCCTGAGCAGAGCCGAAGGGCTATAATTGCCCCCAATGAATGATAGAATCTTGCTTCCCACATTCCAAGTGGGAAGGTACATTCTGACATCAAAAACCCTAAGCACAACTCTGCTATAATTACCCAATGACAAAAGAAGAAATGCAAATAAAGCAATATGAAATTGCTTTAAAAATACAACAAAATGAAGATAGTCTTTTCTGGCAAACTTCGAATATATTTTTAATTGCTAACACAATTTTAGGATCAGTTATTGCTGTGGTTTGGGACAAAAATTTAGGTTCGAATACGTTTTTGCTAATACTTTGTATAATTGGTTTTATTGTTAGTCTTATTTGGTTGCTTTCTTACCAAAAAAGAACAAACTATTTTCAATTTCGAATGGCGCAGGTAAGAGAATCTGAACCTTCAAGTTGGAACTTGCTAAATGGAAAGGGTAAAAAGTATTCGGAAGGAGCAGAAGTACTGATCGATCGTCCATACAGAATGCCTAGACCTGCACGATTTTTTACCACACATGAAATTCATTTATTGTTAATAATTCTTTTTTTAGTCGTTTACTTTTTGGGAATCTGTTATTTTCTCCTTCTGCTATAATTGCCCTGCGGTAATATAGAATAATTAGATAGCAGTACAATACTACGCTATAGCGTAGTATTGTAATTCAGGCAAACAAAATATTATCCATTAACTCTGCTATAATTGCACCACAAAATTTGCAAATAGGCTCAATTTGTAATATTATTGCACCCAACCTACCAAGCTATGAATACTACATCTTTTAAACACCTAACTTCAATAGAATTTGAGGAGTTTTGTTTTGATCTACTTCAGAAATTAGGATATTTCAATGTAGATTGGCGAAAGGGAACTGGTCTCAATACTAGTCCTTCTGACAGAGGCAGGGACATCGTTTTCCAAGAAGAAAGAATTGATATTGACGAAAGTAAATATTTTGAAAAATGGTTCACAGACTGCAAGCATCATACTAAGGGCGTACCGCCTGAAGCACTTCGAAATCTCCTAACATGGGCAGAAGCAGAAAGACCAGATGGCGTGATTTTTATAGTTTCAAATTTTCTATCTAATCCGGCCAAGGATTATATCGAAACTTACAAGAAAACAAATAATCCACCTTTTAAAATTAAAGTCTGGGAACGACCGATGCTTGAAAAGTTATCTAGAAAGAAAATTTCGCTGCTTAGAAAATATGACTTGATTTCGGGTCCTATTCGGAGTATTAAAATCATTCTAGAAGCAGAAGAGGAATACTTTGACAAAATTTGGTACGACCGCCATCAGCTAATGAAAACTGGTGGTCATCTTGGTAAAAACACTCCTAAGGATATTGTCGAAGGTGCTTTGTCGGCAGCAAAAAAAGTAGAAAAGAAATATGGGAAAAAGAATCTGGGACCTTACACAGATTTTGAATGGGGAATGATCAATGGCAAATTATCAACTTTACGTTGGGTTTTAGGAGATGAATGGGATATGCTTGATACTTAAAATTGTAAACCATCCTTATTTGCTATAATTGCCCCATTGACAAATTGTACATAATTCTGTAAGATGGTTTAATGACACAAACTTTACCTGTCACCAAAGCAAGAGAAGAATTAACTCAAATCGTTGATAACGCAAAAAATAAGCTTGATGAGTATATTATAACCGTAAACGGGGTTCCGGCTGCGGTAATTATGTCTCATGCTGAATTTGAATCATGGAAAGAAACCACGGAAATCTTATCAGACCCCTCTTTAATGAAGGCAATTCGGCAAGGAGAAAAAGATGAAGCTCTGGGAAAAGTTCATGATTGGGAAGATGTAAAAAAAGAATTAGGTTTGCATGTTGCGGCTAAAACTAACCACAAGGGCAAAAAAAGAGCTTAAAAATATATCTTATCGCCACCGTCTTGCACTCTCAAATATATTTGAGGATATAAAAGAAAATCCTGATATCGGAAAACCCCTAACGCGAGAACTCACTGGAAAATATTCATACAAGATTGGGGTTTATAGAATAGTTTATAAAGTAAATAAAAAAGATAAAATAATTTTAATACTTACCGCAGGCCATCGTTCAACAATTTACAAATAATTCCCCTCGTCTCTCGTAGCCTAGTGCGAAGTGGGGTACTATAATTGCCCAAAATCTATTGGCGGTATACTGATTTTAGAACAGGAAGCCGGAAATTCCGAGGCAAAAGTTCGTGTCTGCACAAATATTGCCATTAAGTAATAGGTTTGACTTCAACTACATCCTCCAGCGGAATTTCTACTGCTGTATGTGCTTCCCGTACCTGATCAGCACTTTGTGCTTCGGTTTGACAATGGGCAAATCCTTTCTCTAAAGAAAATACAGCAGAAAGTGGATTTAACCCTTTTGCTCTGGCACTTTCCTTATATTTGTTGTATCCTTCCACAATTTCTGATTCTTGCATTCCAGCAGAAATTTTATGTACACCTAAAAACAGAGCCATTTTTACTTCACCTCCTTTCGCAAAATAAGTATACAACATTTAGGTATTAAAATTTCCTTCTGCTATAATTTCCCCATGAATCCCGTTAGATTTTAACGGGTTTGACAAGAATGACCAAAAGAAACAAGATATCTAACAGGATGAAAATTTCGCTTGTTGGCATGTCTGGTAGCGGCAAGACTTATTGGTCAAAAAAACTTGGGTCTTATGGCTTCAGAAGATATTGTTGCGATGATTTAATTGAAGAAAAGTTAGAAAGAGAGCTTAAACATTTGGGGTATTCCGGGATAGCAGATGTATCTAAATGGATGGGTCAACCGTTTGACAGGAGGTATCCCGCTACAAGCAAAAAATACTTACAGCTTGAAGAAAAAGTAATGGAAGAAATATTATCCGGTATTGAGAAATCTACTAATAATAAAAATATTGTGATAGATACAACAGGAAGCGTAATTTATATAGGAGAGGGTGCATTGAAGAAGTTAACCCGTCTTACGAAAGTGATTTATTTTAAAACACCAGATTCTGTTAAGAAAAAGATGTATAGGCTTTATCTTCAAGATCCAAAACCTGTTATTTGGGGAAACGCATTTAATAAGAAAATAAATGAGACAGATTTTGAAGCATTGGAAAGATGTTACCCCAAACTTCTTGCGATAAGAGCAAAAAAATATGAAAAAATCGCCGGTATTACACTTGGCTATAAAGTCCTTCACGATTCAGACTTTTCCACAACTAAATTCATGGAAGCAATAACCGCTTTAATTTCCTAAATGAGAAAAGCTTTAGCATTGTTATTCATTGTTTTGTTTGCCATTATTGCCACTGAATCTTTTTATATTTTCCAAAACTTTTATTTTAAGAAAGATATCATAAGGGAAAAAATTATTCCAAAACCACTTCTTTCGTACACTTTTGAGAATTTAAAAAATACCAAATTCCCCCAAAATCAAATAACACTTGGGTCCGTTATCAGCGAGGACGAAGACTCTTTTTCTCAAATTTTCTATTTTTCAACTCCCAAAACTCCAGGAAGTGAAAAAATGGAAAAAGTTTCAGGCCTTATAAATATTCCTAAGATAGAAGGGGAGTATCCTGTGATTGTCATGTTTCGCGGTTTTATCCCGCAGGACACTTATAAACCCGGAGCCGGAACTCAACCATCAGCAGAGGAAATTTCAAAAAATGGCTTTATTACGCTTGCGTCTGATTTTTTGGGGTTTGGAGAGTCAGCCAGCCCATCCGCAAATCCTTTTGAGGGAAGATTTCAAACATATACAACTGCGCTCACTCTTTTATCATCTTTGCCCACTTTAAACAAAGGACTTGATTCAGATTACGTAGGAACTATTTCTGCAGATTTAGAGAATGTTGGACTTTGGGGACATAGTAACGGAGGGCATATTGCATTATCTGTACTTGCAATTAGTGGCGTGACATATCCGACTGTTCTTTGGGCACCGGTTAGCAAATCTTTTCCTTATTCCATTTTATATTACACAGATGAGTTAGATGACCAGGGAAAGGCCATGCGAAAATCTCTTTCGGATTTTGAAGAGCTTTATGATACCCAGTTGTTTTCTCCCGAGAAATATTATCGCTGGATTAAAGCGCCAATTCAAGTCCACCAGGGGACAGGGGATCAGGAAATACCATACTGGTGGACGGATGAACTGGTAGAGACTCTTGAAGGAAATGGAGTAGATGCTGCTTATTTTAAATATCAAGGAGCAGATCATAATCTGCAACCCAACGGCTGGTCAGAAGCTGTAACAAATACAATTAATTTTTACAAGCAAGAGTTTTCTCTTTAAATTTTACTCTGCTATAATTGCCCCGTTGACAATGTACACTTGTAGTGTATAATTGAATTTAACATGAATATTGTAAACTCTACAGTCCTTAGAAATAATTTATCAGATACTCTTTCAGAAGTTAATAAAAAGAAAGATTTTCTTTTGGTTGCACGAAAAGGTAAAATCACCTCCGCTTTGGTAAATATTGATCTTTTTGAAGATTTACTTGCTCTTGCAGACAAAAAATATCTTGCAAGTATAAGGAGGGCAAGAAATGAGTATGAAAATGGTGACTTTTTAACACACGACAAAGTTTTTGGCGAAGTTTAATGGCTTATAAGCTCCTCTATACTAAAACCGCAGTCAAAGATATCCAAAAACTTGACAGTATTGCAAAGAAAAGAATAAAAAAGAAGCTGGAAGAACTTTCAAAGGACCCGAAAGGACTTTCTAAAAAACTCATAAACTCATCTATTGGCACTTATCGTTACAGGGTTGGAAACTACAGAATAGTTTTTGATATAGACAAACAAAACATTGTAATTCTCAGGGTAGGCCACAGACGAGAAATCTATAGAAAATAATTATTCTTCTGCTATAATTGCCCCATGAAAAAGGGAACAGTTATTATGGTCTGTGGTCTTCCGGGGGCTGGAAAAACTACATTTGCCAAAAAACTGGAAAAAGAAAGAAAAGCTGTTAGGTTTTGTCCAGATGAGTGGATTATTCCCCTTCTAAAAGACCCAACTGACATGGATGAGGCAAAAAGGATAAGGACTCCACTTGAAAAACTCATGTTCGAGCAAGCGATAATATTAGCCAATCTTGGCGTAAATGTAATTCTGGAAAATGGATTTTGGACAAAAGTAGATAGAGACCACCACAAAGTCCAACTCAAAAAAGCTGGTCTAAGGATAGAGCTTTTTTTCTTAGATGCACCACTTAATGTTCTTTGGGAAAGAGTTAAAAAGAGGAACAAAAAAGACTATCCTTTCAAAGTCAGCCTTGCTTATCTTAAAAAATGGCATAAAATATTTGGTCCACCGACTGAAGAAGAAATCCCTCACTACGATTTTTACAAAAATATCAATAAAAATTTATGAAAATTGCAATTATTGGCGCTGGTGATGTGGGCGGAACTCTTGCCAAGAGATTTGAAGAAGTTGGGCATAGGGTTTTCTTGGGCGTTAGGGATGAAAACAAGCCGAAAGTAAAAAGGCTTCTTTCAAAAAATATCTCTGCTCATTCAATTTCTGAAGCAGTAAAGAACGCAGACGTAATTGTAACTGCTGCTGATCCTAGGGCAACAAAGGAGATTGCCAAGCATATGGGAGATATTTCTGGCAAAGTTATAATTGATGTAATGAATGCATTTCGAGGAGTACCAAAACCTTACGGTACAACTACCGAGGCACTTCTTGCTTACACAAACACAAAAGATATTGTGAGGTGTTTTAATACAACCGGATTTAAAAATATGGAAAACCCAATTTACAAAGGTGAAAAAATAGATATGTTTGTTGGGGGAGACAGTACTCGCGGGAAAAAGATAGCAACCAAACTTGCCAAACAAATTGGTTTTGGAAAAATCTATGATCTAGGAGGAAATGAATCATTTATACTGATGGAGCAAATTGTTATTGTCTGGGTGGAACTTTCAAAGATTCTGGGGCGAGATATCGCTATTAAAATTCTTCAAAGATAACTCTTCTGCTATACTGCTATAATTCCCCCAATGAATGATAGAATCTTGCTTCCCACATTCCAAGTGGGAAGGTACATTCAGACACCAAAAACCCTAAGCACAACTCTGCTATAATTGCCTCATGAAGAAGTGGTTTGTGACGTGGTACACGCCAGAGTACAAGGAATGGGCACGAAAAACAGAAGGCGGATATTTTCTTGTTATTATCCGGAAAGAGCCAAAGAATTTTCTTTGCGTCAGGGCAAAACTTATTATGGGAGAAAAAGGCCTTCCGGGCGTTGAAATAATTGAAGAGCAAAATCTTCAGAGCAAACGAAAAGCACAAAGAGTCACTCGGGGCTGGATGAAACCTTTCTCATAGTTGAATGGGATATAAGCAAGTGATATAAATTAGTTATGCCAGAAGTAGGAGTTTCGGAATTCAGAACCCCAGGACTTGGGAAAAATACGAGTAGAGACGCAGCTCCAGGTTCTAGTGAAAGTAGTCAATCAACTAAAACTCCATTAGTTCGCAGGTTAATAGAAGCTGTAGCAGATCACGTTTCTTTTATAAAACCTTTTAAGCCTCAAGACTACACTCAAAGGCGCATTGCAGAGGATATACTTACAATCACTAGAAATCCCCTAAGAGACCGCGCAGGACTTGATCCATATGCAAACCCTTTTGATAAACGGACAATTCTTTCGGCAAAGGGGCAGTTGAGAAAAGGACTAGATTCACCTGCTTATCGCGCATTAAGCCAATCCCTTGCGCAGCTTGCTAGAGAAGGAGCTATAGAAGCAGAGCAAACTGAGGAAGAATGGCGAGGAGAACATACTGTTTATCGCATTGTCGATCCTGACCGTCTCAGAGAAATTGCTAGTTTACAAGAAGATAACTCATAAGCTTATATTCTTAGGCTCTAAACAACTTCTCCAAGGCTGGATGAGTGTGATAGTAATTGAAATTTAGCTTCATTTAGCCTCGAAAAAATAAATAACATATGTCCTATAGCGGGGGATAGCGGTATATTGTACCGATTAGGAAAATCGGGAGATGAATACTACAAGGAATTAAACGAATTTAAAATTTCAGATAAATACTGATAAAATAAATGGGGTTAAAAGAGGTCTTCTCTGAAAGACTAGTCTCCGTGACGTCGTAAAAGTATTATTCTACGACATTATCACTTCCTCTCTCCCAGCGCCTGACACATGTCCAAAATTATGTAGATCGGCTCGGGAAGATAAATGGAAGACACTGTACTTCGATTTAAGGCATTGATATTTAATTCCCTGAGTATTTTATTATACTTTTTGATAAGTTTATCACTTGTTTTCTTCCCCAGGAAACGAGTTTTCCACATAGGTCGAGTTTAGCTTGTCTAGTCAATCCAAACGTAAGTTCTTAGCCTCAAGAATTGTAAGAATAGACATTCGTATTTTTTTCTTTTTTAGTGGCGTTTAGCCTGACTTTGCAGGGAAAACGATTAGTTTCGAGGCTGAAAATAAGAGAGATACACATTCATTTCCCGATATGTAATTCTACTCATACCCGCTCCGCCTCTAGCTTCCGATCAAACGAGCCAGCCTGGCTGTGAAAAGTGTCGCAAAATCTCGTGAAATCCTCCATCTGAGACTAAAAATTATAATTTTTAGTCCTATAATATTTTAATCATTATCTATATCAAACTATATCAACATTCAGTATCTCAAACTGCATCATCAGAATTCCACCCTCTCCTCTTCCCCACCTTTGGTCCTGTTTAATTCTTTTAATAACCGCAATAAATTATTAATTTTAGAATCGCTCTCCCTCTGATGCTTTTGATACCTCTGATGCTTTTGATACCTTCTACTAACCTCTCTTCCCTACTAACGTTTGTCTATTTGCTATTTGCTATTTGCTATTTGCTATTTGCTATTTTTATGTCCAGGAAGTGAAGACAACGAGTACTATAAATACAAAAACAGCCACCCAGATGTATTCCCAAAGGACTGATTTAAAAAGTCTTTTTTCAAACCAAAGATGAGAAAGACCAACTATGATATAAAAAAATCCTGTTAAAAAAAGAGATATTACAAGAGGTTTGCTTGGCCAAAACCACAGAAGGAGTGACATTTGCGAAAGACAGACACTTAATAATATCCCCCACAAAAACTCGGTCCTTAGTTTTTTCTCTAAAGTATAGGTCCATAACAAATGGATTATCAAAAGTAATGAGTAAGTAAAAACTAGAGGTAAAATTATAAAAAAACTAAGCTGTGAGCTAAAGACCGTATTTGTGAAAAAAGCATATATGAAGATACTTAGCACAAAAGATACAGTTCTCGCACTAGAAAGAAGTGCAATAGTTCTAATAGATGATATTGTGAAAATATTCTGGGATAAATAAGCAGAATAAAGCCCGACAGCATAAAGAATTGTAAGAAATATCTCTACGAGTAATCTTTGCGGCAGTGAAAAATAAAAAAGACCAAATGCCAGAGTGTACAGGAAGGGTAAAATAAATACCTGAGGTGAAAAATTGTCTTTAAGATCTTTGTGAAGAGCCCAATAAAGAAAAATATCTGTAAGAATTGCTAACAGCAATACAGCGTATAGCGCAGACCTCGATAAGAAATGCTCGACCAGAAATAAACTTGCGGACAAAATTATAACTCCAGCTGTAAATCTCTGTCTTTTTGTGAAAAAATTTTTCTTAAAAAGTGTAGGGATTTTAATTTTCATTTAAAGCGCAATATTAGAATATACTTTTTGGACATCATCTATATCTTCAAGCGAGGAAAGAAAATTTATCGTTTTGTCTTTTGTCTCTTGAGACGTTTTTATCTTTGTTTTGGGCCTTAAGGAAATTTCCGAGCTTAACACCCTAAATCCGGCTGTGGCGAGCCCATCTTTTATTTTAGAGAGTGAAGAAATATCGGTGAAAACTGCTGCCGCATCTACCCTATCCTCCACATCCAGCGCTCCCAAATCAGCAGCTGTTAAAAAAATATCATCAATTGATTTTTCATTTTTGGCAACCGTAATTTCACCTATTTGTTCAAATTGGTAAGCGACAGATCTTGGCTCAGCAAGCCTTCCTCCCCATTTGTTAAACAAGTTTTTAACTTCAGAGGTTGTCCTATTTGCATTATCTGTTATAGCCTCTACCAAAACGGAAATTCCGCCTGGCGCAAAACCTTCATATGTGAGCTCTGATAACTCCCCTTCTCCACGCTCCCTTGCTCTTTTAATTGCGCGCTCAATATTTTCTTTTGGCATGTTAGCGTCTCTTGCCATTTCAATTGCAAGACGTAATTTTGAGTTCTGAGCGGGATCCCCTATCCCTCCCCCTTGTTTAACAGCTATGGTTATTGCGTTTGAAATTTTGGTGAAGATGGCTCCGCGCCGCGCGTCCGCTGCCCCTTTTTGTCTCTTAATTGTCGACCATTTTGAATGTCCACTCATAGAATAAATACTACCAATTTCAAATACTACAAATATTTCAATATTGGTTTATTGGTAGTATTGGTATTTATTGGTAGTATTGCATGAGTATTCTATCATTTGATTATTGACTTTTGCAAAAGTAAAATGTAAAATCTTTCAATCTAAATCCTCATGAAAGCAACTTCAGATCTTGCCATTAAGACCGCACTAGGGGGAAATTGGGAAGAAGCAGTTAAATTAAATAAATCGATTCTACTTGACAACCCGCAGGATGTCGAAGCCTTAAACAGAATGGGTCTTGCTTATACTATTCTTGGCAAAACAAAATCTGCAAAAAATACTTATCAAAAAGTTCTTGAGATTGATCCTCTGAACTCAATTGCGCTCAAAAATTTAAAAAAAATTAAAAGTGATTCAGTGGAAAACTTAAGTGACAATATAATTATTCAGGTAAATAATATTTTTCTTGAAGAAACAGGGAAAACAAAAGTGATTGATCTAATAAATCTGGCACAAGCTGAAGTTTTGCTCACGCTTAGAACAGGACAGTCAGTTGAATTATCTGCAAAAAGACTCAAAATATTTATTTCTCAAGGAAAAAAATATATTGGAGCACTTCCTGATGATATTGGTAAAAGGCTTATTAAGTTTATAAAAGGCGGAAATAAATATGAGGCTTTTGTAAAATCCGCTAGCCATCAAAACGTCACTATCTTTATTCGAGAACTAAAACGCTCTGCTAAATTCAGGGATCAACCTTCTTTCCTGCACCTGGTTGAAAAGAAGTTAAGTCTTAAGAAAAACGGTAGGGCAAAAATAAAGCCAAATACAAATTACGAGGATGAGGAGTCTGATACGTCTGAGGAGTGAAATACCACTCTGTCTTTTGCAATATCCTCTTTTGCCTTCTCCATTTCTTTTTTATTCCTTTCCCGATTTAGGGCAATAAAAGCCCAGACAACCGAAATTAAAGCAATAATTATAACCCAGAAAAAAAGCATTAAAAATCCTCTTTATCTTCTCCGACAATTATTATGATATCAGATATAGAACCGGTCTCCCCTTTTTGCGTACTTATTCCAAGAATTTGTGAAGTTTTTTCAAGACTGTAGCTTTCCTCCCGATAAATTATTTTACTTTTACTTTCTGTTTCTTTCGATGAATTTACCAAAACGACGTTTGCTCCCATATTGGTAAGAATTTTTGCAATTTTATTTCCAAGGCCTGAGACATTGGTTGCGTTTGTAATCTGAATTTTTACTTTTTCAGAAGAAATCCTATCATCTACGAATAGACTCGAGGATAAAAAGTACTGATCAATTTCCTCAACCGATAACACTTCCTCTTTTAATTTTTCCTGGGGTGTTCTTAAAGAGTAAAAAGAAAGTTTTAACAAATCAAATATGCCTAGATCTGTTTCCAGGCTTCTTTTATTAAAAAGCATTTTTACAAAATAGAGTTTCGCAGAGCCGGAAATTTCAGATTCAGGTTTTACATAGGAATAAATTGGGATTGACAGATTTCTAAGCGTTGCAGGAGAAACAGTGCCCAAAACATGGACTCTGGTTAGCGAATTATCTTTTGGAGAAATAGAAATGATATTGGCGCCATCCTCCCCAAGTACAGCCACAGTGAACCTATTATCTCCATCAAACTTACTTTTCCCTATCTCCTCAATTACCTTAAAGATAAATGATGCTGCAACAATTAAAAAAACAAAAAATCCAAAATATAAAGCTAAGTTAAGACTCTTTGGTTTTTCTTTCTTTTTTGCTCTCATTACCAATTTTTTCAACCGCTTAAGCGGGCTTTTTTTTTGAGATAATTTCTGGCATTACGTAAGTAGGGGTGGAGCTATAAACATTCCCTTTTACTTCTTTGCCTTTTTTCGCTTTTTTCTTCTCTCCTTTATAATATCCACCAAATCCTGGCATATTATCACCCCTTTCAAATTCTAAATAAATTCAAATCTCAAAATCCAATTCTTTTAAACATTTGTTATTTGTATTTTGGTATTGTTTAGGATTTAGAGTTTTGAGATTAGGATTTATATATCTATCCTATCGAAAAAGTCATTAGTTGACAACCTTTTCTAAACTATCAAGAAATCTCTTAAGTTCCGAAGGAAGTTCGCTTCTAAAAGTTTTTTTCTCCCCTCCCGAAGGTTCGAAAAAGCTCAACCCTTCAGCATGCAAGAATATTCTTGGAAGAAGTTTTCGATCTTCTCTTGAAGTTTTTCTCCCTGCGTAAAGTGGGTCTGCGAAAATTGGATGGTTTATGTATTTGAGATGGACCCTAATTTGATGTGTTCTTCCTGTTTTTGGAAATAAACGAACTAGACTTAGCCTCCCATTTGAAATTTTAAATTTTAAATTTGAAATTACCCGATAGGCAGTTTCAGCGTTTCTGCCCCCTGCCAGAACGCCGAATCTTTTTCTATTCCAAGGAAGTCTTCCTATCGGCACATTTATCTCACCCTGGGAAGGACTAAGTTTCCCGTGAACAAGAGCGATATAACTTTTTTCAACTTTTCTTTCTTTAAATTGAGATTGGAGAATCTTAAAAGACGCAGGATTTTTGGCAACTATCAAAATGCCTGAGGTTTCTCTATCAAGCCTATGAACAATCCCCGATCTTTTCCGAAATTCAACATCTGAATCGTTTCTAACAAACTGAGATTCCGATTTTCCGATTATCTGAGTATTCTGAACATACTCATCTATCAAATCTTGTAGAGTCACTTCCCCACCGGTTGTGTCAGATCTGTTAACCGTAACTGCTGATTGTTTATCTATAACCAAATAGTCTTTATTTTCAAATATAATTTTGAGCTTACCCAGCACTTTTTTACCTCTAAGTGGGTTTTTGCTTTTTGAATTAATATTACCGGAAAAGGTGCTGGACTTATTTCCCATCTTTAATTGAAATTCTCCCAATTATTTCCTGTTTTAAAATAAATAAGACTCCGGAAATTAAAATTAAAAGGAGAACGAAGTTTTCCCGATAAGTTATAAAATTCATTGTTCCCGGGTGATCAATTGCCCTTGTTAGCAGGGAGATTAAAGAAAAAAATACTAAGAACAAAGCGCTTATAGTCCCGTCTTTTATCTCAAACAAGCTAGCTTTAGGATATAAATAAATATTTGAAGCAGTAAGGATTAAACCATATAAGATAAGCTTTACCAGATTTCCCGAAGTAAACTCCTGGGAAAGAAGAAGATATCCAACAAAACCAAATGGCAGGCTAAAAATAAATGAAATTGAAAAAAAATCAAAAATTCTTCCTATTGGAAACTTTTTCTTTCTGCTAAGGAAAAATAAAGCCACGATTCCTCCAAAGAGTCCCCCTGTCAGAGAAAGACCCGGGAAATAAGGAAATAGCAAAAATCCCAAGGGACTCGAAAATACCCTCTCAGGATTTATAACTACATAAAATATTCTTGAAAATAAAAGTGCCAGAAGAGAGCAAGCAAAAGCAACGTTAAAAACATCATCAAGCTCTATATTCTTTTTAACAAGAATGTAATCATCAAAGGCTAAATGGTAGAGTCTAAATAGGAATAAAACCAAGGAAGCAAATAAAACTAATATTAAAAACTGCATAATTATTTATATTTCCAAAAAAGAAGAACTGATGCCAGAATTATTATCATTCCAATAAGCGTTAATACTCTTCCCACTCCAAATAAATCCGCAACAATTCCAACTCCTAAAACCGGTGCAATTGAAACTGCTCCAACAAATGTATTAAGAGTTCCGTATATTTTACCTCTTTGGCGGTCTGTTGTTTCTTCCTGAATCATTGTATTTGATGGTACAAAAACAAGCGAGAATGCAAATCCTACTATGATGGCTATAATCATCATTATATGAACATCATTTATGCTCAACACATTTGGAAGGTTTTGATTGACCTGATGAATGAATTCCCTGGAGGTGATCAAGCCTCCGTGCGGGAAAGCCAGTACCATAAGTCCTGTTATTAAAAGACCAAACTTCACCAAAGTTTGCTTGGACTTTTGATGCAGGAAATTTCCAATTATTATAGCACCAATACCCATGCCAACAA
The DNA here is from genome assembly GCA_016186625.1 of Candidatus Levyibacteriota bacterium. Lineage (GTDB taxonomy): Bacteria > Patescibacteriota > Microgenomatia > Levybacterales > UBA12049 > 2-01-FULL-39-10-A. The sequence goes on along the minus strand of JACPLG010000008.1, from coordinate 34,581 downwards.
CAGCCGGAGTAACAAAAAGTAGCGGGAATTTCTCTACTTGAATCTTTAATATATTAGTGGCATAACCAGGTCCAATTACTGCAATAACTAAAATCAGTGTTTGAAGAAGTGTAAGAATAAAAAGAGAATGATAAATTTTCTCTTTTTTTGCCATAAGCGTAAATGCATCTCTTACCTCTTTAAAAATTTCTATTCTTCCTTGATTTGATCCGTTGTTTGGATTTTTGAATTTTATGAGCAGTGCAAAAACTGAGGCAGCAATAAAAAGAAATGTAACAAAAATAAAAATGTTGGTTGAACCAAAAATTAGGAGAAAAGGACCGGACAGAGCATATGCCACAATTATAGATCCAAAAATTCCCATACTAAAAAGTGCATTTGCAGGAAGAAGCAAATATTTTGGGACAAGTTGCGGGATAATAGGAGTTTCTGCCGGTACAAAAAACTGTGTAATAAGAGAGACCAAAAAAGTCAAAAAATAAATAAAGAAAAGTTCATTTGAAATAAGAATTAGCGGAAATGCCGCAGCGGCTCGAAGTATATTCGTGTAAACAAGCACTCTTTTCTTATTCCATCTGTCAACAAGAACGCCTGCTAAAATTCCAAAAAGTATTGAAGGAAGAGTAAATGCAAGAATTACTCCTGCTACTGCCAGGTTCGAACTCGACAACTGGAAAACAACAATTAAAAGAATGAAGTTTAAGAGATTCATGGCAAATTGGGAAAAAAATTCGGAGATTAAAAGAAATGAAAAGGAAGGAACTTTGAGAGCAGAAATTAAGGGATTTTGCATAAATTAGCTAATCTTTTGTGAGTACTCACCGGTTCTAGTGTCTATCCGAACCTTGTCTCCTGTTTTGATAAATAATGGAACCTTTACTTTTAGCCCGTTTGAAAGTGTTGCGTCTTTGTAAACGTTAGTTGCTGAATTGCCTTTAATTCCGGGGCCAGTTTCAGAAACTACAAAGTCCATTTTTGGCGATAGATTAAGAGTAAGTGGCTCTTTATCTAAAAACGATAAATTAAAGCTCTCTCCTTCCTTTAGAAAGATAGCATCATTTCCAATTGTAGTAAGTGGTATTTTAATTTGCTCAAAACTTTTAGTATCCATGAAGTAGGCTTTGGAAGAATCTTTATATAAATACTGCACATCTCTTTTAAAGACCGAAACATCATTTACCTTAGCGCCGTTTATAAAACTTTTTTCGGTTGTAGCACCGTTTTTGAGATTCTTGACTTTTACTTTTATATTGGCTGAGCCTCTGCCCATCTTAATGTGTTCGTAGAATAAAACTTGATATAAATTCCCGCTTTCTTCAAATATAGTTCCGCTTCTAAGCTCAGTTACTCCAATCATAGGGACAATAAATTAAGTATAGTCCTTACACCATGCCCGGTGCCTCCTTTTGGGCCAATATCAGATGCCTTGGATGAAAATGCAGGCCCCGCAATATCTAAATGCGCCCATTTCTTTTTTCCTATAAATTCTTGCAAAAAAAGTGCAGCTGTGATTGTTCCGCCATATCTTGAGCTTGGAATATTTGCAACATCTGCGACTTCACTTTTATTCATCTCCCTGTAGTCTTTTTCAAGCGGCATTTCCCAGACTTTTTCTCCTGCGCGTTTGGCTGACTCTTTGATCTGCTCGGCAAGCTTCCTATCATTTGAGAAAAGAGCGCTTATATCAGTGCCCAGCGCAACTAAAACAGCCCCTGTTAATGTTGCCAGGTCAATTATTTTTGTCGCACCCTCCTTCACTGCAAATGAAAGACTATCCGCCAATGTTACCCTTCCCTCTGCATCGGTATTTAAGATTTCAATTGTTTTTCCGTTCATTGCTTTTACAACGTCTCCGGGAACTAAAGAGTTTCCCGAAATCATATTGGCTGTTGCGGCAATTAAACCAATAACTGGATAATCTGGTTTAATCCTTGTTATTACTGAGAAAACAGAAAGCACAACGGCAGCGCCAGACATGTCCATTTTCATATCTGACATATGGTCTCCTGTTTTTACGTTTATTCCCCCACTGTCAAATGTTATTCCCTTCCCCACCAATGCAAGCTTTTCTTTCTTTTTGATCTTATCAGGCCTGTATTGCAGAAAAATAAATTTTGGCGGTGTCTGGGCAGCTCTTGCTATACCTAAAAAAGCATCCATTCCCATTTTTTTTGCTTCATCCCTACTAAATACCTTACATGTAATATGTTTTGGGTCTTTTTTGGCAATAGAAAGTGCTAAATCTGCTAAAAAAGTCGGCGTTGCAACAGCCGATTGTTCATTCACAAGATCCCGAGCCATAATAGTTGCATCCGTTGCTACCTTTGCTTTTTCAACTCCTACTTTTTCTTTTTTTGCGTCTCCTTTATTGGAAAAGATGACAGAAGATAACTCTCTCTTTTTGTCTTTTTCAGTTTTGTATTTATTAAACTGGTAGTAACCCAAAAGCAAACCTTCGGCAATAAGCTGGGCTGCAAAATCCGGCTCTAGTCTTAATTCCTTTGAAGGAATAGAAAGGGCAAGGGAGTCAACTTTCCCTTTTAAGTGACTTACTGATTTCCCTAAAACTCGTCTTAAGTCATTTGGGTCAAACTCCGATTTTTTACCAAGCCCTATTACAACAATCCATTTTGATAAAATTTTTCCTTCCGGAAAATAATCTAAAAACTCCCCTCTTTTTCCGCTAAATCCTGAAACCTCTAAGGCTTTTGAAATTTTTTTATTTAAATCTTTATCAATTTTTTTGAAATCTTCAAGTGGCGTATATTTCTCTTTTTTATCTTTTTCGCTCTGAAATGCAAAAACAGCCACTACATCCGAAGAAATATTTGATATCGGATTACCTGTGAATTCAAATTGCATCTGATTATTTTAACATCATACGCTCGAAAAATAAAGATTCATGGTATAATATGCTCATGTTTTTAAATCTCAATCGAGCATTGGGCGAGATTGAAGAGGAGCGCCAAGCGGGAAGTTGAAATTGCGAACAAAGCGAGCAATGGAAATTCAAGCATAGTGCGCGACGAGGGCGAGTGGCGGAATGGTATACGCGGTAGTCTCAAAAACTACTAGTCGCAAGGCTGTGTGGGTTCGACTCCCTCCTCGCCCACTTTAATTTTTTGATTAAACAAGTTATAATTTGCCCATGACAGAAACCGCCACTCCTATTCCTGATCGTGAACCGACCCTTGAAAGAGATGGATTCGAAGTGGTAGATATTCCCACAAAAGGCCCATGGCTACTACCAGATGGGGTATTAAGGGAATATTTACGGCCATCAACAAAAATAAGGGGAAATGGATTATTTTTGGTCTGGGACCCAGAAAGAGCTGATGTTTGGAGCGGAACTATTGTTGATCCTGCTACAAAAAAACTACAAGATAATTTTTTCGCTTATGAGGGTTTCATTCGCTTCGAAACACAGTTTCCTCGTCACGTTGTTGCTGCGCGGACAAAACCAGCTGAAAATCCTCAGTCTGGATCATGAAAATTAGACTAGCTTCCAAATGGCGCTAGTCTAATTTTGTAGTTTCGAAATCGTACCAAGAAAAGTTAAACTCCTCCTGATGTTCCAGTACCCTTATTTGGATCCCAAGTTGATCCCCCTGACGGCGTACCTGTTCCCGGATCGGGTGCAGGTGTTCCCCCTGGTATTTCTCCTCCTCCTGGAGGAGGACTTGTTGGTGTTGTCGGCGGAGGCTCCGTAGGTGGAGCTGGAGGTGTCCAACCTGGTGTTTGTGCTGGCTCAGACGGCGCAGTTGGTCCTGCTGGCGGTGGAGTCCATCCACCTCCTGCTGGTGTACCCGGCTGGTCTGTTGCTGGTGTTGGATTAGTTGGATCGTCCATTCAATTCACCTCCTTCTTGTCCGCCGAAGCTTTATGCAAAGGCGGATTGTATAGATCTTTTTATCATAGCGATCTTATAAAAAAATGTAAAGATATCAATCCATACCATTCGCCTAACTAAAAAATAAAAGCAGCTGTCAACCAAGAAGGTACTGATTAATCTTAGACAATCGGAGGCATTGTTGGACTTGGTTCTTTCTCTTCTCTTTTCCTCTCCACACTATAAAATTTAATTCTATCTCCCCTAAATAAGAGGTCAATCTCCCCCATCGGGCCATTTCTGTGTTTGGCAATAAGTAACTTTGTCTGCATTACATTAGATAACTCAGTATCTGGCCTATAAAGAAACATGACTACATCTGAGTCTTGCTCAATAGCTCCTGATTCTCTAAGATCTGCAAGTTGAGGCTTTCTTTCTCCCCGGTGTTCTACTGCCCGAGAAAGCTGTGAGACAGCAAGAACCGGGATTTTAAGCTCCCGGGCTAAATTTTTCAAAGCCTGCGAAACAATGGAGACTTCCTGAACTCTATTGTCATAATGCTTGCCAGGATCAGCCAGCTGAAGATAGTCAACTATTATAATAGAGACATTATATTCAAGCTGAAGACGCCGTGCCTTTGTCCTAATCTGGGAAACTGAAATTCCGGGAGTATCATCTATAAAAATTGGTGCATCTGCCAAAACCCCCATAGCCTCAGAAAGTTTTGCAAAATCGGTTTCTGTTAGTCTTCCGGTTTTCAGCCTCCATGCGTCTACATCGGCTTGGCCTACAAGAAGTCGATCCACGAGCTCTTCTTGACTCATTTCCAAAGAAAAAATTCCAACCGGTTTTTTTTCATTTACCGCAATATGTTGGGCAATATTCACTACAAAAGCGGTTTTTCCTTGACCGGGACGGGCTGCAAGAATTAGAAGGTTTGATGCCTGCATCCCGGATAATATATTGTCTAAATCCGAAAAACCTGTTTTCACACCTCTAAGACCCGAGCCTGATTTGTGCAACTCATCTATTCTGTCAAAGCTTTCCGCAAGACTTTCCTTAATAGGAACGAATCCTCTAATGGCGCGTCCTTGTGTAATACTAAAAACTGATGCTTCAGTCTTATCCAACAGTTCTTCTGCGCTTTTTTCATCCATGAAGCCCATCTCCACAATATCCGATCCAAGAGTTATGAGGGAACGTTTTACAGACTCTTCTGCAACTATATCTGCGTAGTGTTCTATATTTGCTGCTGTTGGGACTACATTTAAAATTTCTGTGATATACGCTGGGTCAATGCTATTTGCTTTCTGTTTTTTTAGTTTTTTTGTAAGTGTCAGGATGTCAATCGGCTTTCCTTCTTCAAAAAGACTAAGCATTGCTTCAAAAATCTGTGCATTTATTTGATTATAAAAATCATTCGGTCCTATTTTTTCTGCAACCAAACTAATAGAGTTCTTGTCAATTAGAATTGCTCCTAAAATGCTTTGCTCTGCTTCTTCATTATGAGGGGGTATTTTAAGATATGGCATAAATAGTTTTAGAATAATAGTCTATGATAAAAAAAAATTCAATGCCTCAAACAATAGCAAGAAAAGATTCTTACCCAAGCAACACTATTTCCATTTCCGCGGGAAGTTTTCCCGGAGTCGCTGAATACTTGGATGCCTTGGGAGCATCTTCTTTTCCAAGCATTTTTGTAACACTTTTTTTATTTTCTCCAAATAGGATCAAAACTTTCGGCTCAATTGCAGTCAAAACAGCCTGGTTAAAGTCATCAGTCGCATTTACCAAGGCAATATCACATTCCGGAATATTGTCATGAATTTTTTCAATTGATTTTCCGCTTCCTAATAAAAGTTTTACCGCATCAACATCTGCACTTATTACTAGTCTGTCATCCACTCTGGTAGCTGAGACTTTCACTCCTCCAACTTCATACTCCCCTGGCCCTGTTATGGTGATTCTGCTTCCTTCTATTTTTGAGGAAATTTGATTGGTGCTAAGACTTAATAAAATTATTGCATCTGCTTGGGTCTTTCCTAACGTTTTATCAGGATCTATTAAAAAAGAGGCATTTCTTCCTTTTATTTTTAATGAATTCTTCCCAATAAGTTGAATATCCATACAAAACATCCTAGCAGGTGTTGGCTTTCTTGACAAGAGAATAGACTGCGTAGTATCATTTTCTTTACCAAAAATCGCTCTGTTGTCATTGTTGGTATCAATGGTCTTAAGAAGGGAAAATCCCCGTTTTTATGAGAAAAGAGAAAATTATTCTTTCCGCTTCTGCTGCTCTAATTGGAATCTTAGTCGCTGTTGCGGGCTTCTTTTTTTACCAGTCAACAAAAAAAATTAACCCGGACGAAGTTAAGAAAATTGCCATAAATTCTCCTTCACCTACTCCGGCTTCTTCTATCTTTATTACCTTGGATAGACCACGGGATGAAGAGGTAGTTGATGAGAGAATCATTACAGTTTCAGGAAAAACAATTCCAAATGCAAAAATAGTTGTCCAGACGCAAATAACTGAGGAGGCGGCAATTGCTGCCTCAAACGGAAATTTCTCAACAGAAATAACGCTTGAAGCTTCTGAAAATATAATTGAGGTTATAGCTGTTGCTCCAAACGGAGAAATTGCGAAAGTAAAAAGAATTGTAACATATACTACAGAAAGTTTTTGATTATGAATCACGTTAGAAATAATTTCATTGATTTTAAGAAAAAAATATTTATACAGGAAATTTCTAACGTGATGAAAATTCTGTCAATTTTAATAATATTTATTATTTTCTTTCCTAACTTTTCTTTTGCCCAAACAAAAACTCCTCAAAAGATCCCAACAAGCTCTGAGGCACAAGAAATAAGTGACAAGATTGATGAATTGAAGGAAAAGGTTGCCTCACGTGTAGCGCAGTTAAAGCTAGTCGAAAGAAGAGGAATTGTAGGAACTGTTGAGAGAGTTTCAGATACCGAAATTACTATCACTGATCATAACGGTAATTTAAGAATAATTGACGTTGATGAGCTCACAAAATTTTCCAAAGAAAGTAGCAAATCATTCGGAATTTCAGATATTAAAAAAGGCTCAACCTTATCAGCCCTTGGTCTTTATAACAAAGACTCTAGACGTCTTCTTGCCCGTTTTGTAAATGAGATAGAAATTCCTACCTCTGTTGTAGGAGTAATCACGCAAAAAAATGAGAAAGATTTCACAATAACTCTCACAACCGAGGAGGGAGTGGATTATACAGTAGACGTTGAGAGGATCACAAAAACTTTTTCCTATGATGAAGATGGACTTGCTTCATCCGGCTTTTCAAAAATAGAAATTCGAGAAAACGCAACTGTTTTAGGCTTTGCGGATGCAAAAGAAAAAAATAGAATATCAGCAACAAGAATTATTACATTTCCTGACATTCCCAGCAACCCTAACGTCCCGATTATTGATGATGATATAAAGTCAACACCCACTCCCACCAAAAAAGTACAAATCCAAGAATGAACCTAATTCTAAAAAATTTACTTAAAAAATCTGACGCGCTACTTATTTCTTCGCGTCCAAATATCATCTATTTAACAACTTATCCAAATTTTTCAGAAACAGAAAGAGAGTGTTTTCTGCTTTTAACAAGAAGCCTGCCTGCCGGCAAGGCAGGTAAACAGTATTTGATTACTGATAAAAGATATTCGCTGGCTCTAGAGGAAATTGCAAAAGATTTTGAAATAATTGACACCGGTGCATTAAATTTTATAACAAAAGACGCTAAAAACTTTTTCAAAAAAGAAAAAATAAAAACAATTGGATTTGAAGATTATGATTTAACTGTTTCTGAGTATTCAAAATTAGAAAAGATTGTTAAAACCAATCCCATTGACCTAAGAAATTTTAGAGCAATCAAACAAAAAAAAGAAATTGAAAATATTAGAAAGGCTTGTAAAATTGGTGACGATGCTTTTGATTATATAATCCAGCAGTTAAAATTAGGAATAACTGAGCGCGAGGTTGTCGATAAACTAGAAACCTTTATCAATTCCAAAGGTGCTGACGTTTCTTTTAAACCCATTATTGCATTTGGAAAAAACTCTTCTATTCCCCATCATATGACTGAAAGAGACAGGCTTAGGACAAACCAAATAGTTCTTTTGGATTTTGGAGTTAAAATAAATAATTATTGCTCGGATATGAGTCGCACAGTGTTTTTTGGTTCTGCATCGGCAGAATTCAAACGCATATACAAAACGGTCCTTGAAGCACAAACAAAAGCAATTGAATATATCAATGGTCAATTGTCAATGGTCAATGGTCAATTGTTTGCAAAAGATATCGACAAGATCGCCCGGCAATATATTATTAAACAGGGCTATCCAAACATAATCCATAGCGTTGGTCATGGTGTTGGAATTGAAGTGCATGAGCCACCTCACCTTTCCCCAACTTCAAAAGACATTATCAAGCCGGGCATGGTTTTTTCTGTTGAGCCGGGAATTTATATACCTGGCTTTGGCGGAGTTAGGATTGAGGATCTAGTTTTTATTTCAAATAATAAGGTAGAGTTGATTTCCCACTCAAATAGAGAAATAATAGAGTTATAAAAACTTTATGTTTGATGAGATAAAAAAAGAGCTTTCTTCACTTAAGCTTTTAACAACTCTGGCAATAATTGCGGTTGGGATTTACCTTCTTCAGTTTTTTCTAGAATTTTTAAGAAACTTCTCTGACATTATTTTAATTTTATTTTTCGGCTGGCTGGTTAGTTTTATTCTGGAGCCTTTTGTTGATGTTTTTACTAATTACTTAAAGATCCCCCGCGTAATTTCAACTATTTTGGTATTTGTTCTTAGTGCGATTTTTATCATTCTTGCATTTCTTATTTTTATACCAGATATTATCTCTCAATTTAAAACACTGCAAAAAGTAGTCCCGGCATTTATGCAGTCTTCACCTGCCCTCTTACAAAGAGGAGTGGACAGCTTTATAAATTCACTTGGCAATTATACAAATATTGTTCCTTCTATCACCGCATTTGTTGTGAATCTAGTAATAGTTCTTGTTTTATCTTTTTATCTGGTTTTGGATAAGCAAAATTTAAACAGAAGAATTTTTGCCCTAACCCCCAAAAAGTATCATGATGATATTGCTTTTGTCCAAAAAGTGATTGATCAATCATTTGCGTCATTTGTAAGAATCCAGGTTTTGTGGGGTGTTGTTGGGGGCGTAATTACCTGGGTAGTCTTGACAATTTTTGGAGTTTCATTTGCGGCGTCAACTTCTATCATTGCCGGAATTCTAACCGCAGTTCCAGTCATTGGGCCTATTATTGGGGTGCTACCTCCCCTTCTTGTATCTCTCATCGATAAGCCAGACCAGGCAATCATTATATTTTTAATTATTTTTGTCATTCAACAATTTATCTTTAACGTAACAGGGCCAAAAATCATTGGCAAGGCTTTTGACCTAAATCCAGTAATAGTCATACTTTCTCTTTTGATTGGGATTAAAGTTGCAGGAGCAACAGGAGCTGTCTTTGCAATCCCGGTGGTAAGTGTTATTCTAATAGTAGGCCGCGAATACTATAATCATTACTTCAAAGAACGCGAGTCCTAAATAACCAAGCTCACACACCAGGATCGTGTTAGGTAGACACATAGGGATTAATGAGGCTAACAAAACTGCTAGGCTCATAGTTTGACAAGAGTCAAATGATGTGGTATTATAACTTTAACAATTTAACAAAAGGCTTTGATGGAGACGCAGTAGAAGTTTTAAGGTGACAAAAGAAAGGGAGCGGCTGATGAAAGACTCCCCGAACTTAAAACTTTGAATTACCCTCCGGAGCTGAAACCCTAAAGGAGACAATTAAGGTTTACGGGTAAGCCCGTTACAGCAGAAAGAGTGTGTCGGAAACGGAGCACTTGAATAAGGCTATTTTAGCTATCAAGTAATAATCCCCCGACGGGGATTTTTTAGTGGCAAATTAGTAAAACAAGGTGGTACCGCGAGAATCCTCGCCCTTGTCCCGATTAAATCGGGATTGGGGCGAGGTTTTTTGTTGGAGGAAATATATGAGAGATATTGAAATTGAACAGTCAGAACTTTTGGATTTTAAAAATCCTGAGAAAATTGTTATTCCAGATTCTACCCAGGAGCTATGGGTAAGTAATGTATTTGGAATAAATAAAGAAGGGCAACTTCCTGCCCGATTTTTGAGTGGTTTCATTTCAACTTTTTCGCTGGCTAAATTAATAGCAGAAAGAACCGAAGGAGCTATAGTTCCTACTGTAAGAATTTTCAGACCAATCAATATAAGTCGACATATAAACGGGGTTTCTGAGGAAGCCTCACAATGGCAGATAACTAGGGGAAGCGAAATCCTAGCCTTATTTGCTAAAAATCATTTTCCGGAAATTCCATTTTTTGTTGAGGATGATGGGCAGATAACAGATGAGGCTCTAGAAATTCTATCTGGAATATCTGGCTTAATTTCAGACCACTGCAACCCGGAACTATTAAAAAAATTAACGGGAAGCGGAAGACGAAGAGGCGGAGAGGAAGGAGCCAGAAATGCGCTGATTTATGCAGCACATCATCCTTTTGGATGGTCAGATTTACATCATCCTTCTATATTTCTAACAACTCCTCCAGAAGTTGTAATAAATTCCATGCCTCCTTCTGAAAGAAAATTTTCAGCTGTGAGAGGCTTAGTTAAAGAAGCTTTAGATGGCGGATCGGGCTTAGCGACAGTAAGTGCTCAAGCCAATTTATTTATCAATATGTGCCAGCGGGAGAAGTTCAAGAACCGACTCTTGATCAAAGTCTGGGAATTATGTGTAGAGAGCTGCTAGTAGATCTGGATGCAAGGCGGAAAGGAGCAGATTCTTTTACTGATGAGAATTTAAAAAGGGCCAGAAGAGATCTGGAAAGATTAATGTTACTTCTAGCAGAAGATTCAGGCGTGCTTTCAGAAGTTACTTTCGGATCTTTACTTGATGGAAGAGCTAAATAATATGAAAACGCTTGGAATTATTGGAGGGCTTGGTCCAGAAACTACTGCTAACTTCTACATGGAAGTTATATCATCGTGTGCAAAAATAAATAAAAAAAGTAGACCATCAATCTTAATAACAAATGTTCCCGTTGAGCTTGAAGTAGAGGAAAAGTTCATAAAGCATTCAAAAGGAAAGGAAAAATACCTTTCCTGGCTTATTGAATCAGCTAAGGTTTTAGAGAAAGGAGGAGCGGATTTTATAGTTATCCCATGCAATAGCGTGCATATTTTTATTGATGAGATAAGAAAAGCCGTTAATATTCCCGTTTTAAGTATTGTTGAGGAAACTGTTATGTTTCTTAAAAGGAAAAGGGCAAAAAATGTTGGTCTTTTGGCTACGCCTTTCACCATTAAAAATAAGCTTTTTGATTCTAAGCTTAAAGAAATTGGGATTAAAGTAAGAACCCCAGATAAGAAAGATCAAGATAAGATTGGGGAAATAATAAACAGAATTCTTCAAAGAACACATGGTCGAAAGGATAAAAAAGATTTGGAGAAAATCATAAAAAAGCTTCCTTCAGATTTCATATTACTTGCATGTACTGATCTACAGCTTCTTATTCAGAAACACAGCAAACTAAGAGTTTTAGACACAACTCAAATCCTTGAAGAAGCTACTGTTAGAGAGATTTTGAAAGGAGGTGGGAATAATGTCATCAGGAACAGAACGAATTAATAATGAAGTAATAGAGCAAATTGTTGACATATCTGGAGAGATCGGAACGGGTTCTCAGAAAATAGGGGAAGAAAAATTAACATTCGTAAATCCAAATCCATCTCGAAGGGAAATTGCTGCAGCTACTGTAGTATTGGGATTATCTCTTATTTTGTCGGCTTGGGCTCTTGCTGAGTGGGAGGATTTGAATCGTCAACGGGCAAGCCGTCCAACGCCAAATCCATCAGAGAGTTCTGAGGTTACGATATTCTGGATATATTAATTTTGTTTGGAAATTTGTATTTAGCAAGCTAAACCAATATAATTCTCAAAATTTTTGACAAAAGCTGAGGCTTTTGAGATAATAAGCGAATGAAAACTTTAATTTCAACATATTGGTATCATGTTCGTCTCAAAGGCGGATGTGATTCTTGTGCTTAGTATTTAGCTTTCAAACAAGTAAGCAACCGCCGCAAGGCGGTTTTTTTTGTGCAAAAAATATATGCTATGATTAAGAATATGAAAATTGAGCCAAAAACACTAAAAGGTTTTCGAGACTTTTTGCCAAGATGAGAAGTTCGACGAAGACTAAAAAACGAACGAGGAGAAAGAGGATAGCGATTTTTATTGACGCGGCAAATATTTTCTATTCTCAAAAATCACTTGGCTGGAGATTAGATTATAAGAAATTTCTTGATTACTGGGGCAATCAGGGCATAATAACGGGTGCTTATTTTTACACAGCAGTTATCTCAACTAATAAAAAGCAGCTGGATTTTTTCAAAGCCTTAAAGAAAATAGGTTATGATGTGATAACTCGTGAAGTGAAAGTTATTCACGATAAAAGAAATAAAACTACAGTTCATAAAGGAAATTTTGACGTAAAGTTGGCAATTGATATTGTTCTGAAAGTAAAAGAGTTTGATGTCGCGGTCTTGGCCAGTGGAGATAGTGATTTTGAACCGGCGGTAGAATATTTGAAATCCGAACAAAAAAAGATAATTATTGTATCTGCGCGCGGCCACGTAGCTCAAGAATTAATAAAATGTGCGAGCAGGTATTTACCCTTGGAGAAAATCAAGGAAGAAGTAAAAAAAGAGGCCTAATAAAAATCACCCCCGATTGCTCGGGGGGAAGTTCGTTATATATAATATAACAAAGAAGATGATATATGTCAACTATTCAACCTAAAACACTAAAAGGTTTTCGTGATTTTTTACCAAAAGAAGCGCGGAAAAGAAATTATGTTTTGGACACTTTGAAAAAAGTGTTTGAGTCCTATGGCTTTGAGCCACTTGAAACTCCTGTTTTAGAATACGAGGATATCCTCGCGGGGAAATATGGGGATGAAGGCGATAAATTAATGTATCGCTTTACCGATAATGGCGGAAGAAAAGTTGCAATGCGCTACGATCAAACAGTTCCTTTGGCCCGAGTTGTTGCCCAGTATGCAAACGACCTCCCTCTTCCCTTCAAACGCTATCAAATCCAAAACGTCTACCGCGCAGAAAATACTCAAAAAGGCCGTTTCAGAGAATTCCTCCAAGTTGATATCGACACCGTCGGCTCCCCTTCCCTACTTGCCGATGCAGAAATAATTGCAGTTGCTGTTAAGTCTTTTGAAAAATTAGGATTCAAGAATTTTAATGTAAAAATAAATGATCGGTCAGTGTTTTCCAATTTATTTTCAGATAAGGAAGGAAAAGTTATTGCTCGCGCTATTGACAAAATTGAAAAAGTTGGCGAAGAAAAAGTTTTAGATGAGCTTTCTACCGTCATGGGAATGAAAGCAGCCAACAATGTCTTACAAAAGATTAACAGTCAGAAAAAAACAGAATCTTTCTTTAAAGTCGCTTCTTATATAAGTAAGTTTGGTATAAATGAAGATTATTTAGAGTTCGATCCGAAACTGGCAAGAGGATTGGACTACTACACTGGTTTAATTTTCGAAATAGCAAGCGAGGATTATCCTGCCGGTTCTTTGGGTGGCGGAGGAAGATATGATGATTTAATCGGAATTTTTTCAGGAAACAAGATTCCTGCAGTCGGCTTCTCTTTCGGATTTGATCGAGTTATTGAGGCAATGGCAGAACTAGATTTGTTCCCAGAAAATCTAGGTGGTACAAAAGTCTTAGTAACAAACACCAGTCCTCGATCGGCTCAAGTTGCAATCGAACTAAGAGCCAAAGATCTAAATGTAGAACTCTTTGTTGACGAAAAACCGCTGGACAGGCAGCTCCGATATGCTGACAAAAGGAAAATCCCGTTTGTTTTAATTGTGAAGGGTGATAAACTAGAATTAAAAGACATGACAACAGGAGAACAAAAAAAGGGCGAAATAGATGAAATAGCTGAAATGGTTAAATAGCTAACTGGCCTAACAATTGAACCATGCAACCATTCAAACTATGTTTGGGTCTTTAGGTAAAATCCAGCTTTCAATTCTTGCCTTAATTCTTGCCAATATTATTTGGGGCGCGGCATTTCCTATTTTTAAATGGACCCTTGAAGTTATCCCTACTTTTACATTTGTATTTATTAGATTTTTTGGAGGAGCACTGCTTATTCTTCCATTCATATTTAAATCTCTAAAAATTACGAAGACTGATATTCCAAAATTAATCTTAGTCTCAATAATTGGCGTCACAATTCAAATTCCTCTTATATTTTTTGGGCTTAAGCTCTCCCCTAGTATTAATGCACCAATTATCATAGCATCTGGCCCTATAATTCTTATTATTGCATCTATTATTTTTCTTAATGAAAAACTAAGATTAAAAGTTTTAGCAGGAACACTTATTAGTCTTATTGGTGTTTTGGCAATTATTCTTAGACCAATAATCGAAACGGGTGGGCTCACAGGGGGAGTTTTGGGGAATTTTTTAATTTTTGGGGCAACTCTCTGCAGTGTTGCTCAAGCTCTTCTTCTTAAAAAAATTACTGTCAATAATGATCCCTTAACTATTACTTTTTGGATGTTTTTAATAGGGGTCATACCAATTATTCCCTTGGTACTTATTGAAGCCCAAACATTTAATTTTGTTCAAGATATTAATATCCAAGGATTTATTGGCCTTTTTTATGGAGTAATTTTTGCAGCAGTTCTTGCTCACTATTTATGGACTTATGGAGTCAAATATATTAAAGCCTCCGAGGTTGGAATTTTTAGCTATGTTGATCCTGTGGCAACAATTGTTGTTGCAGTCCCTCTTCTTGGCGAATCAATAACTCCTGTCTATATTGCAGCAACAATACTCGTGTTTTTTGGAATTTTCATAGCGGAGGGAAGAATTCCCTATCACCCACTGCAAAAATTAAAAAGCAATCTTTAACCTTGGCCATTTTTCAAGCCATCTCTTTTCTTTAACTCGTCTCTCAAAAACCATTGGATCAAATCTATATTTGTTTTTATAATTAGGAATTCGTCTGACTTTTAAATTCACTAAATCTCCTATACCATGTGGGGCCGCAAGCTCTAGTTTCCCATTCTTTAATCGAACTCCAATACAGGTTGCTGTCTCTGCCCATTCTGAAAGCGCCTCCTGAGAGTTTTTGTAAGGCAGCCGGTGATGATAAAGGTGCATTCTGGCTTGATTTGTAACTGACCATTTTACACAAAGCTCTTTTTGTTTATTTAAAATTTTTTGAAATCTATTCTCAGCCTTTGTGCTAAAAGAATTTGCTTCTTTTTCTGAAAAATCATTTGGATCAAAATAAATTAAATCAACATCCGGAAGCGGTGTTCTTTTTTTATATTTGTGAGAGTAGTCCCAAACTTTTGAGCGGACAAATCCTGCACCAATCCACCAGTCAGGAAGATTTAATTTCTCTACAGCCCTCAAAACATCCATCATCCATTTATCTTTTCTGATTAAATCGATGACGTCCTGCTCGTTCACTCAAAAATTATACCACGCTCCTTGTTTTTAGGCTCGGATTAAGCTATAATCAGAATATGAAACAAGGAGTTCACCCACAATATTTTGAAAATGCTCAGGTTATTTGTAACTGCGGAAACAGATTTACAACCGGCTCAACCCGAGAAGTAATTCACGTGGAGCTTTGTAGCAACTGCCACCCATTCTATACTGGTGAGCAAAAGTTTGTAGATTCTGCGAGTCGAATTCAAAAATTCCAAAACAGAACGGAAGCTGCCAAGAAATACCAGGTTGTAAAAAAACAGAAAAAAGAAAAAGAGGCAGGGCTTTCAGAGGCTCCAAAAACACTCCGCGAAATGCTCTCGCAAGTAAGTTAGCTAGACTTCCTCATGGATAATTACAGAAAAGCGTTAATCGATGATCTTGATAGGAAAATTGAACAGACTTCAGAGCTTCTGACGGACCCGGACCTCAAAGAAATGGCAGAGATTGAGCTTGCCGAGTTAAATAAACAAAAAGAGTTGATATTGGGTAATTTTAATAATGAAAAAAATACTGAAGAAGCCTCTCTTGATGAACGAAACATTATTCTTCAAGTTTCAGGCGCCGCAGGAGGAGAAGAAGCTAAGCTTTGGGCCGAGGACTTACTCAGGATGTACAAACGTTACACTGAAAAAGTTGGCTTAAAAACAGAACAAGTTGACGAGAGGGTTTTGAGAATCTCAGGAAGTCTAAAAAATAAAAACCCTTTCGGTATTTTCAAATACGAAGCAGGCGTACATAGAGTCCAACGAATTCCAGAAACAGAAAAAAGAGGGAGAGTCCATACTTCAACCGCAACAGTCTCAGTACTTCCTGAGCTTGAGGATATTGATCTTCATATAGCGCCCGACGATGTTGAGTTTGAGGCTTTTAGATCAGGTGGGCACGGAGGGCAAAATGTAAATAAAGTTTCAACTGCAGTGCGTCTTAGGCATATTCCAACCGGTATTGTTGTTACCGCTCAAACCGAAAGATTTCAGGCGCAAAATAGAGAAATTGCAATGAATATGCTTCGTGCCAAGCTCTGGGAAATGGAAGTTGAGAAACAACACAAAGAAATCTCATCGCTAAAATCTACTCAAGTAGGAAGAGGTATGAGAGCGGAGAAAATTAGAACTTATAATTTCCCGCAGGACAGACTTACGGATCACAGGATTAATAAATCCTGGCACAATTTAGAGGCAATTCTCGATGGAGAGCTAGACGAAGTTGTAAATCGAACCCAAGAACTACTGAAAACAACCGAACAATAAATTTTAATTTTTAACTTTTAATTTTTAATTAATTTATGTATTCTTTCTCCCTGGCTGCATATTTTTCAATTAGTTCCATGTGGTCTTCATCAACTAAAATCTTTGCCAGATGGTGACCGCCTGCAATATGAGGAACAACAACATAGTCAGCCCCTTGGGAATAGAGTTCTTGCGCTTCATGCTTTTCAAGAGCAAGCATTACTGTTTTTGGCTTTTTGGTAAGTTTTCTAATATTCTGAAGAAGAATAAGATTGTCCTCAATGTCTGACACCGTAGAAATAACAAGTCTTGCCTTATCTAATGATACTAGTTCCTGGATTTCTGAATCTGCAATATCTCCAAAGAATGAGTCGATTCCCTTCTCTTTGAGCTTCTCAATAACATCTGGGTCAAAATCAACCGCTACGAAATCTTCTTTATTCTTAAGAAGCGCCTCAAGTATTCCCTCCCCCATACGTCTTACTCCGACTAAAATGACGTGGTTTTTAAAATCTTTAGTTTTTAAGTTTTTCTCCCTAACGTCCTCTCGTTCAAAAATATCTAGATATGGTGAGAAAATTTTATAAAGCAGATTTCCGTTAAGAATCATGTATGTTGACATAACAAATGTTACGGCTCCCACAAAAGTGATTAATGCCACGTGTTGGTCCGAAACATGCCCAATCCTATTCCCCATAAACATAACGATTAGCGAAAATTCGGATATCTGGGCAACTGTTAGCCCTGCAAGAAAACCTGTTCTTTTTTTATAGCCCAAAAATCCCATAAGTACCATTACAATTATCGGGTTTCCGATTAGTACGAAAAGAGACAATATAATGCCTGGGACAAGAATCGTTGAAAAATCAGATAAGAGAAGTCCCATCCCAAGTGTCACGAAGAATATTGTTATAAAAAAATCCCTTAGAGGTCTTATTTTAGTGATAATTTGATAACTTTCATAAGAATTTGCAAGTGCAAGCCCTGCTAAAAATCCGCCAATTTCAATAGAGAAACCGATTGAGGGAGAGCTAACAACTGCCGCAATTCCAAAAGCCCACGCAAGAGAGAATAAAAAGAGGGTTTCTGAGGAATGGGCAATCTTATTTATGAGATACGGCAGTAATTTTTTTGAAAGGAGAATTACCCATCCAAAAAGAACCACAGCCTTAAGTATTATAATAAGAAAGTCATTGTACGAAACATTGCTTTCTGCGCTAAATCCGGAAAGAAAAATAAGAGCAATTATGGCAACGAAATCCTGTACAAGTAAAAACCCTACTGAAATTTTTCCATAAAGGCTGTTTAGGTCCCTCTTGTCCGACAAAAGCTTAACTATAATAATTGTGCTTGAAAAAGTGAGAGCTATTGCAATGTAAAATGATGCTATTTGGGAAAATCCAAGAAAAGTTGCGATCAAAAACCCAATAATGGTAGTAAAAACGATTTGCCCAATTCCTGTAATGATAGAGATCTTTCCTACAGATTTTAATTCCGAAAACCGCAGCTCCAATCCCAGCATAAAAAGAAGCAAAGTTATTCCAATTTCCGCTAACGATCTCATAGCCTCAGCGTCGTTGATGTGAATTAGGGCAAGCGGTCCCAAAACCACACCTGTTAAAATATATGCAAGAATTGGAGGCTGTTTTAAAAACCTAAAAACTATTGTGGTAAATGCAGCCAAGCTGATAACAATAGTTAAATCAATGTAGAAACTACCCACATATTCATAGTAAATAGTAAATAGTAAATAGTAAATAGTAAAAATAGGCGCGGGGAGCTTGTGAAATTTTCATGAGGATCGGCAATTGATGCAGGCAAGCCGAGTCCAAGAAAATTTTACTAGCGACCTCAGCGCCAAACCTTGAGAGCGGACAAAGCATTTGTGGACACCTGGCGGCTTTATACAAACATTATTTCTTCTTCAAGATCTACGCCGTATTTCTCCTTTACGCTCTTTTTGGCAATTGATATTAAAGCTAAAACATCCTCTGCTTTTGCTCTGTTAAAATTGACAATAAAATTGGGGTGTTTTTCTGAGAATTTTGCTCCTCCTATTGATTTGCCCTTCAGTCCTGCTCCGATCAGAAGTTTGGCTGTTGGAATAACAGGAAACGGATCAGGCTTAATCGATTTTTCAAACTCTTTTTTTACAGAAGAAGATACCGAAGATGTAGGAACATTTTTAAAAGCGCTTCCAACATTTGGAAGATCCAAAGGATGCCGCTCGATTCTATAATCTACTTTTTCCTGAGTTTTTGTTTTAATTTCTTCTCTATCGCCTTTTTTTAATTTAAATTTTGCGTATAGAATTACTTCTTTCTTTCCTTCTTCGGTCTTAAATACGCTTTGCCTATAGCCAAATTGACACTCCTTTCTATTTCTTTTTTTGATTTTAAAAGTTCTAAGATCAAGGCTTTCGACCTCCAAAATACTATCTCCTATTTCTCCCAAAAAAGCTCCTGCATTTCCCCTAATTCCTCCTCCAACAGTTCCGGGGAGCCCTCCTGCCCATTCAAATCCAGAAAGCGCGTTTTGACTGCAAAAATTTATTAGTGTAGGCATCAGCATCCCTCCTCCAGCTAAAACTTGCGTGCCCTTTCTTTCTAATAAATTTATATTGTTTTTTATTACAAGCCCGTCATACCCACTGTCACTGAACAAAATATTTGTTCCTTCTCCCAGTACAAAAATTTTATTCAAATCTCCATCAATTTCCCGCCACTGCTTGATAACTTGCTTAAGCTGACTTACAGAATTTACTTCACAAAAATATGAGGCGGGACCGCCTATTTTAATACTACTATATTTTTTTAGAGGAATATTTTGCGAAAGCATTAATTATTGGGAAGGGGACGGCCCAAGCGTCACTTTTATATCCATGGTTTTCCCATCTCTCCAAATTTTAAGTGTAACAGCCTCCCCTATCTTATTTTGCGATATTGCCCCTGATAATTCAAATTTGTCTTTTTCCAGCCTCTTATTATTATAGTGAGTTATTATATCCTGGCCCTGTATTCCTACCTTTTGCGCAGGGGAATCATTAACTACAGACTCAACATAAGCTCCCGCCGGTAAATCGTTTAAGGACGCAATCCTGGGATCGAGCATTCTATAGGAAACACCAAGAAATGCTCTTTCAAACTGTCCGCCTTTATTAAAATTATCAAGAGAGGACTTAATAACGTCCGCTGGAATCGCAAATCCGATATTTTGCGCACTGCTTGCAACAGCAGTATTTATTCCAATAACTTGACCAGAAGAATTAAGAAGTGGTCCCCCGGAATTTCCCGGATTAATTGCTGCGTCGGTTTGGATTACATTATCTAGTTTTTCTACAAACCCTTCAAATGGACTTCCTGCAGTAATTCCCCTACCAAGTCCAGATATAACACCAGTTGTCACTTATCATTAAGTGGATCTCTATAGATTCTCTCAACATTGTTGGACTTTCCCTCGCTTGTTAATACCTGGTATTTTGCAGAAGTGTCTGATACTACGTGTTTGTTTGTAACAACAAGCCCATCTGCTGACACAATAAAACCTGAGCCAATATTTCTTGGCTCTGGATCCGTAGTTGTGGGCTCTTCAAGTCCGAAAATTGAAAAAGGACCAAAACTAAATGGGGATCTTTGCTGTAGGGGCAAATCCTCAACAATTGTTACAACTGAGGGGCCGACTTTTTTTACCGTATCAATTACTACTGACTCTTCGCTTTGAACTCTAACTCTGTCTTTCTCTATTTTTTGCTCTTGGGTTTCTGGTGAAATTTGAAGATTAAATCTATCTCCTACGTTGGAAAATACAAAAAGAATCAAAACCAAGATTACGGTAAGAGCAATAAGTCTTCTCATTGGAGACTTATTTTACCAATTCCAAAACAGCTTTTTCAAGTTGAAGATCTCTTTCCGGATTTTTAGTGTCCAGAGCAATTTCAATATCAGGCTTAATTCCGGATCCGTTCACCCACACTCCATTGGGAGTGAGCCATTTGGCAATAGTTATATGCAACCCTGCGCCAGCCCCCAGGTCTTCTGCTTGCTGAATAGTACCTTTACCAAATGAGGTTTCGCCTGCAAGTTTTGCCCGGTCGTGGTCTCTAAGCGCTCCCGCAACAATCTCTGAGGCTGAGGCCGAACCTTTATTTATAAGTACTATCAAAGGAATTTCTGTAAAAAGACCTCGTCTGTTGGCTTTAAGAACATTTTTTCCCGAGACATCCTCCTCACCTACAACGATTGTTCCTTCCGAAAGAAATTCTGATGAGATAAATACGGCATCACTTAAATACCCACCCGGATTATTTCTCAAATCCAGAATCATACCCTTGACATTTTTTTCATTACTAAGTTTTAAATTCAAGTCATTTATGATAGAGAGCCATTCTGAATTTGTGTTATCTCCAAATTGAGATAATCGTGCATAGACAATCGTGGAATTTGCATATTTTTTATCTAAGTTTATCGAGTCTATATCCCCAACTTTTTTAATCCACCCCTCAACGCTTTTTATTGTAATAGTATCTCTTACGATTTCTATTTCCTTTGGATCGTTTTCTTCTTTATGAGAAACAGTAAGAGTAACTGTAGTTCCTTTTGGGCCTCTTATTTTCTCAACAGCCTGCGACAGAGTCATGTTGGCTGTTGTCTGACTATCCACTGCCAATATAAAATCCCCTGCTCTTACCCCAGCTTTTTGGGCAGGGCTTCCATTTAGTGGTGAGATTACGACAATTTTTTGATCCTTAATACCAAGCTCTGCCCCTATCCCCTGGAATTGTCCGGCTAGTCCCTGTTTGAAATTCTCGTTTTGTACCGGGGGAAGATAAACTGTGAAGGGATCATCAAGCGATTGGACCATTCCTGAAATTGCACCATTTAGCATTTTTTGGGGGTCGAGTTTTGTTTTGTCGTAATAATTACTTTCGAGTTTTTGCCAAACTGTCCAGAACTGGGAGAAATCAATGTTTGAGATATTTGCAGGAGGCTCCCTACTAGAAACAGTTATTTTTGGTCGATAGTTTTTCCAATCGAGATTGATCTTATTTACACCAAAATAATAACCCACAAGAAGTGAAATCAAAATCACAAGAATTAGTTGGATTCGTGGGATCTTAAGCATAAAATCTCTACCCTCTTGCAACAAATGGCAGCAGGGCTAGATGTCTTGCAAATTTAATATTTTTGGTGAGTTTTTTTTGATGTCTTGCGCAAAGTCCCCCTCGGCTTCTTGGAATTATTTTCCCTCTTTCTGTCAAAAATCTATGAAGTTGCGAAATATCTTCAAATGTTGGCTCTTTCTTCTCTTCACAGAAAAAACAGTTCTTTGGAACACCTTTAATAACTCTTTTTCTTATAAATTTCTTTTTAGCCATATCTTAAATAAAAATTCGAAATCCAAATTTCGAAATCCAAAACTTTTTGAACCTATGTTATTACTATTTGTTTCGAGCTTCGAGTTTCGTGCTTCGGTATTTTAGAAGGGTATATCATCTGGGGAAACTTCCTCCGAAGAGGCAACTACTTCTTCTTCCTCCTTTTTGTTCTTATCCTGCTTGGTTGATTCGTTTATGGATTTCTTTGATTTTTTAGTGCCGGGAGAGGATTTTACCTCGCTTGGTTTTTCGCTTATCCCCTCTTCTCTTCTTGGTTCTGGTTCGTCACTGCTTTCAAATCTTCTTCCCAAACTATCAAGAAGTATCATATCGGAAATTATAATCTCAGTTGTGGTTTTCTGAGTACCGTCTTGGGCATTCCAATTTCTAGTTGAGAGTCTTCCCTCTAAATAAACTTTCTTTCCTTTTGTAAGAAATTGGCTGCAAAGTTCTGCTAATTTATTCCATGCAACAATTCTGTGAAATTCCGCTTCGTCTCTTTTTTCTCCTGTCTCAGTAGTCCAAGACCTGTTTGTTGCAATGCCAAAAGAACACACCGCCGTCCCCGCAGGAGTATATCTAAGTTCCGGGTCTCTTGTTAAATTCCCAATAAGTTGAACTCTATTAAGTGAGCGAGCCATAAATCTATCTTCTTCCTTCTATCATCTATTTTCTAAGTAACAAATGCCTTAATATATTATCATTTCCTAAAAGTTTTTTCTCAAAGCCATTGGGAATAATGTTCTCAGAATCGATTCTCCAGTTGAGAAAAAGACCTGAAACCTCTCTTTTGATTGGGTATGCGAGTGCTTTTTGTCCCCATGTTTTTTCAGTTATTTTTGCTTTTCCGAGTAATGATTTTATATTCTCTAAAAGCTTTTTCTGCTCTGCCTCTTTAAGAGTTGATTTAAGAACTAAAATTAGCTGGTATACCATTTATTCCCGTTAATATTAACATAATAAGAGGCTGCAGACAATACGATAAATGATCCTTACTTTTATAGTATAATTTTATTAATGCTAAAGAAAATCAAGAGAAATCATACTAAATCATCTCTGCCAAAGATGGTTGATGGGCTTCTTATTGTCGGGGATACTTCCTCACGCCAAAACTCAGAGCTTGCTCAGCCTACAAGGATTAGCTTATTGGCAGCGGGTCTCCTTCATAACGCGGGTTTTTCAGACAAGATTGTTTTACTTTCAACTCCTCCGCAAATAACACTTATGAGGAAATATTTGCTTGATATTTTTCCCAACATTTCAGAAAAAGCTATAATTTTTGAAGAAAAGTCAGATAAATCTCAAGGCGCAGAAGATATTAAACGGGTTATTAGAAAACATTCGCAGTTAAGAGAATTAGGAATAATAAGCGCTGGGGAGAGCTTTAAAGGGCAATCTGTTTTTGATAACGTTGGGCTCTCCATAACCACAATTTCTCCTGATGAAGTTTTAAACGATAGAAGAATTGCGAAGTCACTTAAAAGCTCGAGCCACGTTGTTACGGAACTAATTAAAGAAACGGTGCTAAATTTTATAAGGTATCGAAGAATGCTTGAGAACATCACTCTTCAGAAGGTCAGTCTTTTATAACTACTCAGGTTCCAATTTTAAACTCAATTCCTAGATACAAAATAATTAATATTTTCAAGCTATAGGCTTGACAGTTATAGATTGCAGTGCTATTATTCCCCCATGAATTTAGAAGTTCCTACTTTTAAAGAGGTTCCTAAAACAACTTTAGTTGTTTTAGGTAAAAATATCGGTGAAGATTGGACAGCAGAACGCATCAGACAGACTCATCATCATTTAAGTCCGCATAGTAGAGTTAGTGTTTTAGCTGCAGGGGTAGCTTTAAAAGAAGGTTTAGCGGATAAAGTTATGTTCACAATTACAAATACAGCCGGAAGCGAGCCACTTTCAAAAGAAGATGCAGAAAAAAGCCGTGATCCGAAAGGTGAAGGACTACCCTTACCTCCTGAAGCAGAATTAATGGCTGCGCAGTTTAGGAGAATTTTTCCAAGACTAGCAAATCGGGTATCAACACAAACAAACTCTTGGGACACAAACACTGATGCAAAGGAAACGAGAAAATTAGTTGATGAGGATATAGTAAGCGCTAGAAATGGGGTTAATTTAATGACCGTTGGTTTTCACCTTCGAAGAGCAGGACTTCTTTTCAGGCGTATGAGATTAAGGCCAAAATTATTTGCTTCTGAAAAAATCTTATCTCACAGGCGTCCGAAATTTGTTAAGAATTATACAGAATCAGAGCTTTACAAAAAAGAAGAGAGAAAGGAAAGAATTGTTTATACTATTCAGAGATTGCCGTTTGCTGCTGACTTTATTTCCACGTTAACAAAAAAGTCTAGGACTCGTTAGGTTCCAATTTTAAACTCAATTACATCCCCGTCCGAAACTATGTAATCCCGCCCCTCAAGTCTTGTTTTTCCTTGTTCGCGGCAATTTTTCCAGCCACCGAACTCTACAAAATCGGAAAACTGAACAACTTCTGCTTTTATGAATTTTTTCATAAAATCTGTGTGAACTTCTCCTGCTGCTTCAAGAGCTGTTGAACCTTTACGAACTGTCCACGCGCGTACTTCTTTTCCGCCCGTTGTTGTTAAAAAGGAAATAAGCCCTAGAGTCTGATATGCTTTTTGGATTAGCCTTTCCAAACCGGAAAATTCCAAACCTAAGTCCTTCAAATACTCTTTCTGTTCGGTATCTGATAAACTCGCCAACTCTGCTTCAATCTTTGCCGATATAACCACTAACTTCTGGCTACTAATTCCTAAGAGATCCGCGTAGTTCTGCGATATTTGTTCTGCTTGGTTCAGAGTTTCCTCCGAAACATTAAGTACGACAATCTCGGGTTTTTTTGAAATTTCCCCTCCTTTTTCAAGATCTGCAAGTTCCAATTCTATTCTGACTACCTTGTAATCGTTAAGTGGATCAACACTTCCCTGCCCGCCATCGCTGCGCTCAGGCGCTGGCAGGCGGGCCTCTTTTTCATCTTGATATCGAATTACATCCGGATCCTCAAATGTTCTTATAACGTGAGCAATAACGGATACTTCTCTAATATGGGATAAGAATTTATTTCCCAATCCTGCTCCCTGGTTAGCGCCTTTAACTAATCCCGCAATATCTACAAAGTTTACCGTAGCCGGTTTTATTGGAGGCAAACTATCCATCTTATGTTCGTTTTGAGTAATTTGAGCAAGCTGAGCTAGTCGATCATCCGGGACTGGAACGATTCCAATATTTGGCTCTATTGTTGCAAAAGGATAATTTGCAACAAGCGCTTGCTGGCGCTTAAGTAGCGCGTTAAATAAAGTCGACTTTCCAACGTTAGGAAGTCCTACAATCCCAACTGATAGATTCATACCCCAGTTTTCCCTTTATCCTTGATATTTATAAAGTTTATTTTTCATTTGTTTACGAAGTGAATTCCATATTCAACTTCTTCATTTTTCATTGCGTTTTCTGCTATCTCGACCGCTTCTTCCAAATTCCTGCCTTTTCCCAATACATGCCCATAGCCTGTTTCAACATCAGCTTCTCGAACAACAAAAGTCTTTTTATTAATTGTTATCATATTATTTGCGCTCATATTTTACTCCCTTTTCTTTTTGCCATGAGGCTAATTATAGCAGAATACTAATTCTTGAATTTACTATTTGACAAGCTCTATGTTTGGTGATTAGCTTAAATTGTACTGCCCTATGTTGCTCGAAGGTATTTTACGAAGATTTTATCATCCCACACTTTCAGTTTCTCATACACAGGAGTATGGCTCAGTTGAGTCAATTGGAAGTCAGATAATTATAAGTCATACAAAAAACGGGACCGTTCATACAAGACGAATAAATCTAGACAACGCAGCAAACATTGAAGATCAGGTCAAAAAAGAGGTCCAAAAACTATTTCAATCGCGCCATAAGCTGGTTGCAACAGGCTTCAGCGAACAAGAAACCTATAAGTCTTTAGCTCCCAGGCTTTGGCTGGATGAGGATATAGTTTCATTTCTTTTAGAAAGTAAATCAAAAAATGAAAACATCCGAGTCGAGGAAGACCTAAGATTAGTATCCTCAAATTTTGGTGGGGATAGTACTGCAAAGGTTCATATTACAAAAGATTATGAAGTAAAAGCAAAAGATCTGGTTACACTTGACGATTATAAAAAGACCTGCTCTGAGGAAGAATTTTCAATCCTTAAATCTTTAGCTTCGGAATTTAAAAGTAAAAGATTAACATTTATAAGCGCTACTCCCCAAGGAGGCGGAGTCGCCCTGATGCGCCACGCTTTGATCAGACTTTTTAATCTTTTGGGAGTTGATGCACACTGGTATGTTCTTAAGCCAAACGTTGAAGTTTTTAATATTACAAAAAGAAAGTTCCATAACATCCTTCAGGCTGTTTCAGATCATATTGAAGAGCTAACAGAAAATGAAGAAGAATTATATAACCTTTGGATAAAAGAAAATGCAGCAATTTTTGAAAAAATGTTTAGGCAATCTCATATAATTGTAATAGATGATCCTCAACCAAGCGGACTAATTCCCTATATTAAAAAGGTTAATCCAAAAGCAAAAGTAATCTATAGGTCTCATATTCAGCTTGAAGCCGGGCTCGCTAACAAAAAAGGGACGCCCCAGCGCAAATCTTGGCAGTTTTTG
This sequence comes from Candidatus Levyibacteriota bacterium, assembly GCA_016186625.1. Classification (GTDB taxonomy): domain Bacteria; phylum Patescibacteriota; class Microgenomatia; order Levybacterales; family UBA12049; genus 2-01-FULL-39-10-A. The sequence continues at coordinate 7,843 of JACPLG010000008.1, read as the reverse complement.
TGGAAAAATATAAAACTTTCGGATACTTTTGTTTCTCACCCTGTCGCTGATTTTGTACCTAAAGAATTGGGTAGGAAAAAAGTTGTTTTTTTCCCCGCCACAACCGATCTTTTGGATGGACTCAACAAGCCCCTAAGCGATCATCACCTTAATTACTATCTTAGACTTTTTAACAAATTTCTCAAAGTTGAGGGGCAGACTCCTTTGGACCTAAGAAGACCCTACATTATTCAGATTTCAAGATTTGATCCATCAAAAGGAATACCAGATGTTCTTGAATCGTATTTAAAGTTAACCATACTCCTTAAAGCAAAGAGGCATAAGGCTCCGCAATTGGTCCTTACCGGTAACGGGTCAATAGATGATCCAGACAGAGCGCCGATTTTTGATCAAACAGTAGATAGGCTAAGTTCTCCCGTTTATAAAGATATTAGAAATGATATTAAGATTGTCAGACTTCCGCACATGGATCAGCTTTTAAACACACTTCTTAGAAGAAGTAAAATTGTCCTTCAGCTCTCAACAAAGGAAGGATTTGAAATAAAAGTAACTGAGGCACTAATGAAAGGAAAGCCTGTAATAGTATACCGAACAGGAGCAATGCCGCTTCAAGTAATGGAAGGGATAAATGGTTTTGTAGTGGACGCAGGAAATACAGATCAAGTAGCAAAAAATATGTTTGATCTTTTAACAAATGACTCTCTTTATTCCAAGATGGGTGCTTCGGCTAAGAATTATTTTGACAAATCTTTGTTAACAATTCCCGGCGCAATTAGGTGGCTGAGGCTGTGTGTGTCCCTAACCAAAACTAGAAATCCAAGGTAAAATGATTTTAAGTGTCAACATATTTCAGCCGGAACCGAATCGGAAATTTCTTTAAACAAATTAAGATCATTAGTAAGTGTAGGATTATTTTTGATACCCCTAATTTAGCTGATTTGCTTTTAAAAAACAATGAAGGAAAATTAGTAGCCTGGGAAATAGTCAGTTACGATTCTGTGTGGTTTTATATCCATTTTGCGAATTAGACTCTTATAGGAATTTACCATAGAACTTGGGCCCGAGAGATAGTATATCCGGTTTTTAAAATCCCCGACCTCTTCCTTAATCATTTTCTCATCAATTCTACCAATTCTTCCCTTCCAATCAGGTGTAGGATGTGAGCAAACATAAACTGTTTTTAAACCAATACTTTTTGCTTTTTCAAAAATATCTTTGTAGACAAACTCCGCCGGATCAGAACATGAGTAAAATAAAACAATATCCCTTTTTTCTTTCTTATCAATTAAAAATTTTATGATGCTTCTAAAGGGAGTTATTCCAATTCCGCCGGCAATAAAAACTGCCTTTTCGCTTTTATTTTTGGGCAAAACAAAATCTCCGGAGAGCTGCCCAGCGTAAATTTTATTACTTTTTTCTAAAGCCAAAAGCTTTTTTTTAAAGCTACTTCCTTTTTGGGGATCAATTTTTATACCTAGCCTAACATTTCCTTCTGTTGGAGAAGAGGCAATTGTGAAATAACGTCTTACTCCCCTGCTGTCAGGACGGTTGTGTGAAAGTGTCCATTCAAAATATTGTCCCGGAAGATAGGCAAATTTTTTACTCGGAGAAAAAACCAACTCAAAAATATTTGGTGCAAGTTTTATTTTTTCTACAAAAGTAAGTATTAGTCTATGTTTAAAACTAACAATATAAGCAAAGATGTTTCCAATAATTAGAGCTGTCTCATATGTTGAATAGACAGGTCCAATACTAAATTGTGATCCTGCTAAAATGCCAACGAGCAAACCATAAATGATCTGCATCTTTTTTCTAGTAGGGGACGTAAGTGGCTCAACCAGCATAACGGACGCGAAAAAAAGAATTGGAGAATCAATAAGAATCCTCTGGATCGTTTTTATTAGGTCAGATTCGTTGAGGAAACCAAAAAGTAGAGTCGCTGCAAAAAAAGTTATCAAAAAAGAAGAAGTCATACTAAATCTTTTAATCTTTTTAATAACCAAAAAACCACCAATTAAAATCGGGAGCAGGGTCCACTGATTTCCTATCCACCAGTTAGCATAACCAATTGCAAGGATTGATGTAATAAAAACTGCCGCAGCAGCAGGATTAAAAATGTGCTTTCCATGAAGTGCCAAGACATATTTTGAGGTCATGGCGACTATTCCTGCGAGGATAAGAAAAAGATATTCTGAGAATTCCTTTGCGGGAGGGACAATAAAAATAAGGATTAATGCAGTTATATAGGGAGACTCTAAATTGGTTGGAATTTTAAAAACTAAAGAGAAAAATTTATTGGTAAGGTAACATGCAGACAGAATAATTGCTGAGGATATTAAAAATTCTGGAAAATCGAATGGGAGAAAATCAAGGAAAATTAAAACCAAAACTAAAAGCCACAGGGAAATTAAAAAGTACAGCATAAGTCTGTACATTGTCACCCCGTTGAGAAAGTCTTCGATTGTGCGAACTATCTTTTGGAACATGTAATCTATTATATATATTGACATTTGAATTTTGTAGTGTATTATTAAAAACATGAATAATAAGCTCATTTTGGTCGGATTAGCAATCATCGTAGTACTAGCAGTTGCAGTAGGTGGATTTTATTTTATGAATGCAGGAAAACCCACTACTACACCTATCCCAACCGAAGAATCCACCCAAACGTCCACTCCGCAGTCTGAGGAGGAAGCAACGCCTGAGGCAATGAGTGAAACAGAAATAATAGTCGAAGGCAGCGAATTCAGATTTACCCCCTCAACTATAACTGTCAAAAAGGGTGAAAAAGTCAGGCTAACGTATAAAAATACCGGAAGTGTTCAACACGATTTCGTAGTAGCTGACTTGGGTGTATCAACAAAAAGAATCAACCCCGGACAAGAGGAGACTATTGAGTTTATAGCACAGGAGTCTGGAGAATTTGGATTCATTTGCAGCGTTAGCAATCATGAAGAGCTTGGGATGACCGGGACTCTAACAGCAGAAGAATAACCTCCTTTATTTTAAATATTTGTCGAAAAACTCTACGCTGTTTTGCATAGCTTGATTAAATGCTACTCCTTCAAAATTGTGTCCGCCTGAGGGATACTCGTTTAGCTCGTGGACAATATCTGTACTATCCAAAATTCTTTTCAGATTTCTACTGTATTCAATTGAGACTACGCTATCATTTACTGCATGATTAATAGATACTGCTCCTTTTATTTCATCTAAATAATTCGTCATTGGAACTTGCTTCCAAAAGGACGATGTGGGATCAAACTGTCCATAGATCTCAAACATTTCGTTCCTTCTTTTTCTTGCCGGCGAATCCTCGCTTGGGGATTGATAACTTGAATCCTGGATTCTGAACTGCGAAAAGTCAGAATATGTATAAACAGCTCCTGCAAAAATTACAACTGCAGGAATATCGGGTCTGGCAGCAAGCGCGCGGACAACCACATTTCCCGCCATAGAATGTCCCCAAAGTCCGATTCGATTTGGTTCAACAAATCGTCCTGAGCGATTCGTTGGATCTTTCGAACTTGCAAGTGCAGCCTTTGCATTTAAGACGTCGATTATGTAATCCGAGGAATAATAAGAGCCGCCTGGCTCTCCCTGTGAATTCCCGTGGCCTCTTAAATCAATTTTAAAAACAACAAATCCCCGCCTTGCAAGATAATCAACGTATTGGGCGTAACTTGTCAGCGTCTGATAATTTTGTGGCGGAATGTATCCGTGGACAAGAATAATTGCCGGCCAACCTCCGGAAGCCTCCTCTCCCGTTGGAATAGTTAATAAACCATTGACCTTAAATCCGTCCGAATCATAACTTGTTAAATAAGAAGTATATTCCGAATTGGTGGAAACTTGCGAAAGTTCTCCAAGCGAACTTTTGTATGTTCGTGAGCGAAGGTATGGAATTGTTATTTCCGCAAATGGAAACGGGGTTGGCGTTGCGTTTATTTTGCTCGAAACAATGTTCCCCGGATTTGCTGTATTTGTCTTATTGTTTGAAAGGGCTAAATAAAGTGTCCCCCATACAAAAATATTAAACCCCAAAAGTCCTACCAAAAGAAGTAAAATCTTTTTCCTTTTCTGGGCTTTTGTAATTACCGTTTGCTCGTAATAACTATCCTGTAAACTTTTTTCTTCCATAAATTCCCTCTATTTTATTTTTTCTTTTTTATATTTTATTTTTCTATTATATGTCTTCAATGTAGTAGCGGATTTCCTCGGCCTCCGGATTTAGTAAGTTAAACAGATAGGTGATGTCTGAATCGGAATGACGAACACAGCCGAAGCTTCCCAAATCCTCATCCGAAAGTTTCGATAAGTTTCTGTTAATGCCATGCAGGCCAAAATATCCGGGCAGAATCCAGTCGCACTGCTTTGCTTCGCCTGTGGTGAAATCCAAACATTCCTCGTATGGGACCGGTCCGTAAGGCCAGTCTTCGGTCACAGGCACATCAAGAGTCAAGAAATAAGGCGCGGTCTCGAGATTATTTGCCGAACTTTCTTTTTTAGTAATCAGCCAATAGTCTCTGCCGAGCAAGCTTGGCAATGGGGTAGGAGACTGACCCGGGATTCCCGCCTTAACTTGAAATTTACGCATAATTTTGCTATTATTAACGTCTCCCACTATCCCGTAATATAGGAATTCATTACCCGATTTTCTGTGTAAGACAAGCCAATGGGATTTTTTGGGAGCGGGAATTTCCCCTCGGCCTTGCTGTTTGGGAAAATCGATTGCATACAAACCGGCAAGAGGAATCAAAAGTATAATTAGAAGTATTAATTTCCTTTTCATATGAGGTATTTTAGCAAAAAAAATTCATTTTTAGTTGTTTTAATTTTATTAGTTTTGACTACAGGTGTAGTCTCGTTAGTATTACTAAAGCAAACGCCAGTTATTGTTTATCAGAATTCCCCAACAGCCCAAACGGCCCTAACCTCCCCAACACCTACTCCCTACGCCCTACCCCCTATCCCCTCAAGTAAAGTTTTATCCAATGGCGGTTATCACATTTTCCAATCTTTCAATAACTGCGGACCAGCCGCATTATCAATGGCTTTAAGGTTTTATGGAATAAATGTGGGACAAGCCGAACTAGGTCTTGCACTCCGTCCATATCAGATTCCGGGCGGAGACAATGATGACAAGTCGGTGACACTGGAAGAGCTTGCGGAAAAATCCCGTGAATATGGATTTATACCCTATCACCGGCCAATGGGAAATCCGGAAATTGTCAAACATTTCATAGCTCAGGATATGCCGGTTATTGCCAGGACTTGGACCAAACCCGGTGAGGATATTGGCCATTACCGAATAATCAAGGGTTATGATGAAGTGGCGGAAACATTTCTTCAGGATGATTCTTTGCAAAACAAAAATCTGACTTACACTTATGCAGATTTTAATCAAATCTGGAAAAAGTTTAATTACGAGTACTTGGTGTTAGTGCCAAAAGAAAAAGTTGAAATTGCAAATGCGATTTTAGGGGAAAATGCAGATGAGAAAACTGCTTGGCAACGAGCGCGGAAAAACGCGGAACAAGAGGTAGCTCAGAACCCCACAGATATAACCGCAAGATTTAATCTCTCAGTCGCCTACTTTAATACAGTACAGTATCAAAGTGCTGTCGATGAATTTGAGAAAATAGAGAGCCAGCTTCCCTTCCGAACTCTCTGGTACCAGATTGAGCCGATTCTTGCATACTATGAACTTGGAAATTATGACAGAGTTTTCCAAATTACTGATCGGGTTTTAAATAATTATAATCGTGCCTTTTCCGAGCTCTATATACTCCGAGGGAAAATTTACCTCGAAAGAGGGCAAATTGACCTAGCCCGCGGGGAATTCCAAAAAGCAGTTTTTTATAACTCAAATCTCCGCGCAGCCCAAGATTTACTTAGCTCAATCTAGTCAGAATTAATACTTTACAAAAAGGTGTATAATTTTGTCCTATCATGATTAGACCGGAATCAAGGCTAACATATTTTACTGAAGAGGTTAAATCGGCGATTGAAAGAGAGCCGATTGTTTTGGGCCCAGAAAGCGTTGGAACTCATTTCAGAAATCCAGAAGAAATTTATGATATTGAACATGTAATCGCCGAGCAAAGTCCCCCAATCGCAGTTGGCCTTGTGGGAAGCAGACTTGAGGGAAGACTCTCATACTCTCCCAAACAGCTATTCGATAAGATGAGAAGCTACGGGCAAAGAGATGTACAGCTTCAGGCATTGGGAAATAGATTTTACGCAAAACATGGAATTCCTCCTGAGGGCTATCAAAGAAATTTTAACAGAATTGCAGCATACCTTAAAGGAGCCTGTCTATCGAGCGTGAATCTGGATCATATCAATCTATCGGATTATCCTCCTCAACTTCTGCGGTTCTTAACATTTGAACCCTATCATGACGAAGTGCCCTTTATTTTCCGTCCTAAGGGATTTGAGGAAGGTGATCCAACCGTACCAATTCTCCAGCGGCCGGCAGCATACTATCCGGATATTAACTTGGCAATTATTACCGAGCATCCGCTTAAAGGAGGAATTGCCGTAAGACCTGAAAATAGAACTATCGGAAAATTAAGCGGGGTTTGCATACAGCTATGTCCGATTTACCCAACGCTGAAGCTTGAATCAAAAGAACAACAAGCAGTTGTTGACTCAATGCTTCAGACATTCAGACCTCTATCTCCAATTCCAAAAAGTAGTACTTTATAATACTAACCTCCAAGAAGCCCGGGATTTATTATCCGGTGTCCAAACCACGTTCCCACTTGTCAAGTGGGAAGCTACTTCACAAAAGTCAACCCCGAATTCCAAAAAGCAGAATTTTTCTTTATTAATACTGGTCGTAAGATCTCATGGGACTTAGGATTACTGCTTGATCTTGATTTAAATCAGAAGCCCTCTGGAACCGGGGGGAATCATCGGCTCCGCTACCTGAAACGAAAAACTGCAAAGGTTCTTGACCGCAATTTATCTCTAAGGCATTAGACTCCTGAGATCTGGAAACTGTTCTTACTTCTACCTCTTCTCCACCTAAATGAGTCATCATAAAATCTACTGCAGATCCTCTTTCCTCCGTTCCGCTTTTAGCACTATTAAGAATTGTGAATTCAACTCCTCCTAAAATTCTTTCTCCGATTAAACTAAACCTCACTCCATGCCCGGAGTACAGTCTGTTCAGTTTGTAAAGAGAGGCAAGGAGGAATCTTACATTTGTTGCTTGTGGTACTGGTAAAGAATCAACTAAAGCTGTGCACTGATCAAGGTGATCTCTAAGAGGAGGCGTTAATCCAATCAGCGTTTCAGGAATCAGTGCCATATACACCAGCAAGGTATCATTTATTCAAACTTCATGTCAAGGCTGGGGATAGTTATGAGGTTTGGATAGAAATATTTTTAGGATTAAAGGCCGGGATATTCTCTGTTGCATCTAAAATTTCAATTCCTAAAACTTTCCCGTTCTTGTCTTCATCCACTAAAATCACATCGCTAACTTTTCGGGTACTATCATATTTACCCTCTGCTAATTTAATATACATCGCATCTACCTTTGAATCGTAACGAATTTTCATATTATTAATCTTTCCTTATTATTTTATCACAGGGTTTGTGTCAAGGGGGTTGTTGACAAAATCGTACTAATTCGATAATATATTATTAATCACGAGGGAGAATACGACCAATAGACTATGTGTCTATTTGCTACGCCTCCCGTTTTTTATGGTTTTTTTTCGACTTTATCTTTATCCCGGATCAAAAACATCTTATATTCCTGAAACGGATTGAGCAATGAAGATTCTGATTTTCTATTTGGAATAACTATCTTTAACAGCTTTCTGTTTTT
>JACPLG010000005.1 GCA_016186625.1 Candidatus Levyibacteriota bacterium | reverse complement strand
TTTTTGAAAATGTGTTAAATTTCCAGGAGAATCTGAAAAGATCAAAAATTGTTATTAAAATAAGAAGAGCTAGAATAACGTTTGTAAACTTTTTATTAATTCTCATCGAGCCGAGAATTAAAACTAGTGAAGCTATGAAAATCGCCAAGGGTAAAATCGAATTTCTTTTTGCAACCGCTAAATTTGTTGGGTCAATTCCGGACTTTATTCCAACAATTGTAAAAACATAAAGCGCTGCTATTCCAATACCAACTAGCCCTAAAGAAAACAAAACTAACTTCTTTTCCCCAATTCTAATATTCTTAAGAATATTAGAATAATAGTTAAGCCCAAAAGCCGAAAGGACGGCCAATGAAAAATTTACAAGAAAGAGTAGCCGCGTTGGCTGTGATGTTGAAATAAGAGGTAAATTTAGAAGAAATGGTATTTTTGCAAGGGGAGTTGGTAGTGCAAAAATTAAAGCAAGTATGGCAACAAAAGCAAAAAATAAAACTTCTTTATTTTTTTTAATAAATATGGCAAAGATTGCAAAAAGAAGCGGTATAATTCCAAAATAACCAGTTAGCTCACCGTAGTTCCAAGTTCCCCAATAGTTAAGGGTTGTTGGATTTCCAAAAAAATCTGGAGCAATAAATTGAACTAGATGCTGCCATGGAATAAACCAACCTTCGACATCTAGAAAACCCTGATCCAGTCCTCGCGCTGAGAGAAGAACAAACTGCAAAGTTGGAATCCACTGAATAGATGTTAATATTAAAAATAAAATAGAAAATATTAAAAATACAAATAAAATATTAAATTTTTTGGACTGTTTGTATAATCGAAATATAAAATATAGAGCTGTTACAATTGAAACATAAAAAAATATCTGCAGGTGCCCTCCGAAAAATGATGCAAGCGAAGAAAACAAAAGAATACCAAACCATACGAAAAATTTTTTATTTTTTATATTTGATATTTCTTTTGAATGTTGGAATATCTTGTCTATCGACAGCAATATTAAAGGCAGCCACAGTGCGGTATGGAGAACATTTCCCCATTCGAGCCAGGTAACAAAAAAGCCAGAAAATGCAAATACCACTCCTCCAAAAAAACTAGAAAAAATATCAAGCTTTAGATTTCGAAGAAAGAGAAACATGAATATGCTTCCTAAAAGGGGCTGGATCATTATTAAAAATGACCACGATAACCAAAAAGGGACAATAAAAAATAAAATGTTGAATGGATAAAATACTGCGGACTGGAAATTTGCTAAAAGTGGTCTTCCAGCCATTTCATATGGATTCCAAATGGGAATTGAATAATTTTTAAACTGGGAAATCGCCAATTCTTTCCATGGATAGATTTGTCTTACCGGATCAGTGATTAAAAAATTCTTAAAAGGGATCCCTCTTGGATAATCTTTGGCATATAAATCTCTGTATGGATGATAAAGCCCAACAATTGTGTCCGAGGGAACTGGAATCAATCCATTAATAAAGAATTTCCAAAAAAATACTAAAGATAAAAAAAATAAAAATAAAAATGGTAAATATTTTTTCACTATTTAATATTCTCTTGCAACTGTCTATCAAATCGGTCTTCAGTGAAGAATTTTGCTCGATTTATTGCATTTCTTGATATTTTTTCAAATAAATCCTTATCATTAATTATTTTCATTGTAAGTTTTATTAATTCATCTGGGTTATCCCAAAGAAATCCATTTTTCCCATCTTCAACTATTTCTTTTTGTCCTCCTGCGTTGATTACTACTGGGACACAACCTGCACTCATCGCTTCAACTGTAGAAATCCCAAAATGTTCGGCTTTTTCTGGGTATAAACCTATATCTTCCCCAAGTCCTGTCGCATGCCAATAAATTTTTGCTCTAGAATAAAAATTTGCAAGATCATCAAAAGTTGGGGAAATAATAATTTCAATTGGATATTTTCCTTTTTTACTTCTGAGATTTTTAACAAATTCTATGTCGGCGTCCAAAACTGATCCACACAAAATCAATTTCCAATCCTTTGCACCCTGATTGTAAAGCCTTTTAAAAAATTCGATTAGGAAATCTTGCTTTTTGTTATTAGTGCCTTTGGTAAAACGTCCAACGTTTAAAATAATATTTTCTTTGCCTTTCTTAACCTTAATTGAAGATGTAGTGGGATTTAAAACAAAAACTTCTCCCGGAAGCATTTTATCAAGATATCTCTTTATAAAGTTTGAATAACAAATTGTTCCTGAAATTTTTAAAAATTTTATTCTATTAATCAAACCCTTATTAAAAGATTTTAGAGGATATTGAACAACCAAGAAATTCTTTTTAGAAAGAAGCACTGGTATACTTCCATCGCTTACAAAAAATATAATGTCATATCTTAATGTTTTTAAAATTCTGTCAATAAATCCAAATTCTTTCGAAAATATATTTTTCTCAAAATTTATCCCGCTTAGGGAAAAACCAAACTTCTTTTCAGCTTCTTGCTTTAGATTTTCATTCCAAAAGATATCTATTTCATTATTCTTAACCAAAGATCTGGCAATAGAAAAAATATATCTTTCCCCCCCACCTAAAGTATCAAGGTAAGGGTCATATATCCCTATTCTCATATAATGATTCTAACAACTTTTGATTTTCATTTAAAGTTTTGCTAATATTGAATCTATGAACTTTCTAAGTCCTGTCCCGCAGCTGAATCCGCTTATTCTTATGGCTCTTCTTATCTGGTCAATGTTTTGGAAAATATTAGCACTTTGGAGAGCCTCAAAAGGAGATCAGAAATATTGGTTTATTGCGCTTCTTCTATTAAATACTTTTGGAATTTTGGAGATTGTTTATCTATTTAGATTTGCTAAAAACAAGTTAACGCTTGCGGACCTTCGTTCCGGCAACTTCCTCCCCTAAGACTTCTTTTGCATTTCCCAGAGCTTGGCGTAGGTAATAAACATCGAGTATGCCTGATAAATAGACTCAATTAACCCTGCTGTTCCATTCTTAAAACCTTTCTCTTTTATATAAGATCTAACAAAACCTGTTACGATGACTCGCATGAATCGAAGAATATTCATTTGCGGGTGATTGGCATCAAGCCTAAGTCTTGCCTCATATTCTGACCAGTTATTTGTTTTTTCAAGCATTTGAGAGAGATTTCTATGAGTTTGGTGGACAATTGGCTCATTAATGATTCCAAGTTCCCCATCAAAAACTGGAGTTTCATGTACCACTCCCCTCCAGCCTAAAAGTTTTGATTTTTTAAATATTCGCTCAACTTTATCTATGAAATTCCAGTCTTTTCCAAAGTAAAACGTTTTTCTTCTCACAAAAAAGCCCGAAACGATGTCTCCCTCTTCTTTCATCTTCCCTTTTACTTCTTCTATGAACTTTGGGGTTGCTCGCTCGTCCGCATCCAAGTAAAAAATCCATTCATTTTGGACAAGTTTCAAGGCATAATTTCTTTGATCTGAAAAATTCTTAAACTCATTTTTTATAACTTTTGCCCCTAATTTTTCTGCAATTTCCGAAGTGCTATCGGTTGAATCATCCACCACCACTACTTCATCTGCCAACTCTTTAACAGATTTTATGCAGTCCGAAATTATATCTTCTTCGTTTTTTGTAATGATAAGCACTGATATCATGGCTTCCTTACTAAATATCTTAATCCTAATACTCCAAAAATTCCAAAAATAAATAAGATAAAACCAACTTTAACACTTTCCGGTGAATAGATAAAATTGACAATATGCTCTCCTTTGGGTAACTCAATTGCTCTAAATGCGTGGTCTGCTACAAGTATTCTCGTCTTCTTATTATCAATAAAAGCCTTCCATCCGGGATAATATGGGTCAGTTAAAACAAGAATCGAATCTTTGTTTGTTTGGGTTTGAATCCTTACGAGATTTGGAGAATAGGCAACGATAGAGATTTGAGGATTTTCATCTTCTTCAATAGTGTTAATTGGTTCTCCTGAAAGAATTACTTCCTCTGACAGATCAGTTTCCTCTTTATAAATTTCCTCTATTGCTTTTTCTTTATCAGAAATAACTTTATATCTGCCAACTGCAAAAGTTCGTGGCAGCGCAGCTAAATTATCAAAAACTTGATATTTTTCATCTTCATAAATTAATTTGAAATCTTTTTGCGGATAATCCCAATACGGATATGTCCAGGGGGTGAAACTGTCCGCTTTTTTGTGAACTAAGTATCTGACGCCTAAAAAATTAAGAAGTTTTTCAGAATTTCGTGAGACTCTTGGAAATCTCACGACAGATCTTTCAGGTGCTTTATATCCCCCTTCTTCAGCACTTCTGACAAACTCGCCATAGCTTTCAATATATAGGGGGTCATATCCCTCGGTTGATGCAATTTTTAAAATTCCTGAACCCTCATTTCCAAACGTAGCAATGATTCTGTCCTGTGGCGCTACCCGTTTCACGCCTTCTGATAAAGTAACACTTGGAAATATTAATTTTTTATCTTCAAATGGCATCCATTTTAAGGAAAACCTGAGCATGTCAAAAGAGACAAGAGCAATAAGACCCAGAGGCAGAAGTAATGCTATTTTTTTTGATTTGAAAGCCATTGAAAAAAATAATAGAAGTAAAAATGCTCCGAGAATTGCGGTTGGCAGCCTTAGATTAGAAAAAGCAATATGAATATTTTCAGGTGGAAGATAGATTTTAAAGAGAATCAAAGACCAAAGTAACCCAAAAATCAAAAGCATTAGTCCAACCCATAAGAATATTAATTTAAATTTTCTTTGTTTGATGTCCTCTAAAAGATGGTCCACCCCAAAGGAAGAAAGTGCCGCAGCCGAAAAACTAAAAAGAACTATAATTCTTCCCGCTGCACTTGTGGAAAGCACAGGTACCTTAAGGGCAAGTAATAAATCTTGAATCGGACTCTTAAAAGCAAAAAACAAGACCACAAGAGACATTAAGCCAAAGAAATAAACGTAAGTATCTTTTTTCCTAAACGCATAAAATCCAAGTAAAAGTGGTATAAGACCAATATAGGCATTCCACTCAATGTAGTGTCCAAACCAGTCATTACGTGTCACTGGATTGCCAAAAAAATCCGGAGCAAAAAATGTTGCGATGTATGCCCATGGAATTATTTCACTTATTGAATAAATTGTTTGCCTTGGGGAATTAAGGTAAAACTCGATTGAGGGAAGAAGTTGTAAGGATGCCATCATTAAACCAAGAATCATTGAGAAAAATGTAAAACCAAATAGTCTTTTATCTTTCTTTGTCAAAAATTTAAAAAATGAATATAAAAAAACAAAAATTAAAAAATACAAACTTGTTTGAAAATGACCGCTAAAAAAAGAAAGGGGGAGGCTTATGCTAAGAAGTGCTAAGTATTGCCATTTTTTTGTTGCATAAAATTTTTCGATTGCAAATAGGCTTGCGGGAAGATATAAAATTGCAAATCCTAAAGTTCCGTACATCATCCAGGAGGCAATAAAACCGCAGAATCCAAAGGCAATAGCAGCAACTGTGCTTGCAAACTCTGATCTTTTGATTGACTTTAAATATAAAAACATGAAAAGCGAGGCTAAAAGCGGCTGGAGTAAAATTGAAATGCTCCAGGCATCATTAAAGGGAAAAGTAAAATATAAAAGATTTAAAGGACTCAGGACTGCGGATTGATAATTAGCCAAAAGAGGGGTTCCAGAGAAAGCGTAAGGATTCCAAAGAGGAAAGTTGCCGCTTTTAAAACTGTCAATTACAAGCCATTTCCAAGGATAGATCTGGGTAATAACATCCGGCGTTGCTCCATTTTTTACAGGACCGACAATTATATCGTATTCATTCCAGGGGTCAAAATTGTTTAATAAATACGTTGAGGGGAATGGAGCCGCGCCCTTTAAAAAATATTGACTGGAAAAAATTAACCAGACAAAAATAATAATAAGTATCGGAAAGTATTTAACTAGCGATTTTGCCATTTCACTCTATATACAATAATTAATAGTATCAAACCTAAGACTGATACTGCCGAGACAGCATCAGCAAATTTTCGAAGTTTTGTATTTTCGAAGATAATATCTACTTTGTGCTTTCCCGGGGCGAGTCCAAACGTAATTAAACCTCTATTATTGGGGTCTTGAAATTCAATATTTTTTTCCTCAGATCCATCCACATAAACTTTCCATCCCGGAAAATAAAGCGTGTTTTCTCTTATTCTGACAGCTTCCAAAGATTCTATTTTGTACGATCTTGAAGTTGTTGATCTTAACAGCTTTACTATCTTGGCATAACCTTGGATAATTTCAATCTCTTTTTCCGGTCTTTTTTCCATGAACCTCACAGACCAGATAGGAGAGCTTTCACCGGTATCGGTAGTGCTATTGTATATTCCCGAATAATAACTCTCATCCTTATATAAAAAATCATTTGCTCTCCAGTAGTCTTTTGTAAGGATGAGTGAGGTGACTAAAACAAAAACGAATAATAATTTCTGAAATTTTTGATTTCTTATTGAGTAAACAATATATGCTCCTATGAGAGAGGAAGAAAAAACGCTGATTGTAAGAAATCTCCAGGGGAATTGGAATTTTTGAAGAGTAGTGATTGTCAACCACACTGGTTTAGAAATCTCAAGCATTAAGAAGATGCTTGAAAAGAAAAAAATTGATGCAATAATCAAAAAAATTAAATTACTTCTCTCGGTTCTTTTCTTGAGTAGAAAATAAAAACAGACTGGCAGAAGTAAAATAAAAATCCATGGGATAATTCCAACTTGAGCACTAAAAACTCCAGTCCCGCCGAAATTCCAGGGACCATAAATAAGACTTTGGGGATCAACAAATCTTGTGAGAGCTTCATTTTTTGTCACAATATCTCTGAGCGTATATTTCCCTTCAAAAAACGCCGGAACCCAAAAAAAAGCGGGAAGTGCAAATCCCCAAAAGATTCCAAAAATTGATGTGGTCAGTTGTAGCTTCTTCTTACTTAACCAGAAAAGATATATTATGTAAACAAAAACAAACGGGAAGAACATAAGGCTTATGGCATTATGCGAGAGTATTAAGCCCGCGGTTGAAAAACCAAGTCCCAAAAAATAAATTAAATTAAACTTCTTTTCAAGACTTTGTTTTAACAAAAAATAGCAAATTGCTGGCATGAAGATAAAAGCAGTGTGCTCACCAATTGCTCCTCTCACATATAAATCAACAAATCTGTACGGCGCATAAAGATAAATAACTGCTCCAACAAGGGAGGGAAATTTCCCCAGGAAGTTCTTTAACCAAAGGAACATAAAAAGTCCGCTTAAGATATAAGAAATGCCAAAAACCGCCTTTACAGAATCTACCAATGAGAATCCTAAAAAATGGAATACTGAGGCAAAATACGATGGCAGTGGATAAAGAAACATAAGAATTGGGTGTCCATATCCCCAGTTTAGGTTATTTGCCCATCTCGGAATTATGTTCCCCTCGGATAACGAAGCATAAAAATTTGCAATTCTAGCCACGTGATCCTGCCCATCATGAGTGATTGGAAGGCCTAGTTGAAATAAAGTAACGAGGGGTAAAAGCGAGATTAAAAACAATAAAAGAACGGAGCCTAGATTTTTCATTTTTCCGAAGGATAACTACCTTTCCCAAATCTACCTAAATAAAAATCTATAATTCCTCTTCTTTGCCAATGCTTCCCAGAAATTAGCAAACTCAAACTCTCACGAATTAATGCAAGCTTTACTCTCATAGGTGCATAAGTTAGGCCAAACAAAAGGCGGTTCCTGGTCTGAAAATAAGTTTGAAGATCCGATCCTACCCCTGTTGATTGAGCATTTTTATGCCAAACTATTGACTTAGGATTATAAAATATTTTATATCCTGCTCTTTTTACACGCTCACTAAAATCAGCATCTTCAAAATACAAAAAATATCTTTTATCATACTGGCCCACCTTTTCAAAAACCTCTTTTTTTACGAGAAAACAACAACCGGTTGCCATTTGTGTTTCGCCGTCTTCATCAAATTGTCCCCTATCCACTTCATCCAACCCCCGATGATTGCCAATGATATTTTTCCAATCAATTGCACCTCCTGCATACCACAAGACTTTACCTAAGTCTCTTTCTTTGTATCTATCTTTGTGAAATTCAAATCCTTTGGCAAAATAAATTTTAGGAACAACAATCCCGGCATTTTCCTCTTCTGCGGTTTTCACTAACTCCGCAATGAAAAATGGATCTACGATAGTATCGTTATTGAGAATTACAACATAGTCTGCTCCGTTTCTTAGGCAATAATCAATCCCCACATTATTTCCTCCGGAAAAACCAAGATTTTTTTTGTTGTAAATTACCTCAAGATTAAGATCTCTAAAATCTTTGATGTCTGCCTTAATCGGATCCTTTGGAAAGTTATCAACGATCAAGATATTCAGTTTAAGATTTCCCTTATTTATTCTGCGAAGAGAATTGAGAAGCTCAAGGCTGTCTTTATGTCCTTTGTAGCTGAGAATAACTACAGATACTTTTTTCATTTACAGCTTTCTTCTAATCTTTTGGTAAAACTTGTTGATAGGGTTTTTGGAATCCTCAATTTTAATCTGGGTAGTCCAATGTTCAACTTTCTTGTTTAAATTCTTAAACTCTTCCCCAACGTCCTCAATTAAATTTTTAGTTTCGGCTTTTTTAAATCCGCTTTTTTCCCAGATAAGAGCAAGAACTATAAGCTGACTTGCAGCCATAAGAAGTGAGAGAAAAAGTCCGTGGATTCCATCCTTATAGCCTTTCCTCGCAAAAAATCTGCTTAGAAATTCTTCAGACGGAATTTTAATTAGATCCCTTGGTTTGAGAACAAAGTTTTTATTAATCAAATTGTTAGCTTCGTTTTGAGCATAAATAATCATATTTTTGTGAATAAACTGAATAACAGTCTCGTAATTATAATGCACAATATGCTCTTTTAAGTATTCTACCTGCCCATCAATTTGAATACCTTCATGAACATGGTCTGATCTAAACTCTCCTTTTCCTTTTCTAAAGAGTCTGAGTTGGTGGTCTGGATACCAGCCGCAGTATTCTATTTGTTTTCCAAAAATAATATTTTTTCGAGGAATAAAGTAACCGTCTTTAAAATTCTTGCCTTTTAACAAGCTTTGTATTTCTTTTTTAAGTTCCGGGGAAGCAGCCTCATCCGCATCAATACAAAGTATCCATTCATTTTTCGCTTTCTTAAATCCTGTGTTTTTTTGAAGATCTATAAGAAGGGGGTTATTAGGTTGAGTTAATACCAAAGCTCCTAGTTTTTTTGAAATCTCCGAAGTTTTATCAGTTGATGAATTGTCAACAACAATCACTTCATCTGCCCAAAGTAGAGATTTGAGACATTTCTCTATTTTTATTTCTTCGTTGTATGCAGAGACAACTGCCGAAATTTTTTGCATATTTATAAATAAAGCTTTTTTATGTCTTCAAATATTTGTTTCCCTGCTAAGATATAAATAAAAAAGACATAAACTGCTCCACTTAAAATTATAACAAAGATAAGCGTTGCAAGACTCCCAACCAGAAAATTTGCGAGCACAAAGGTTAAGGCTACCATTAGGAAAGACGCCAGAAGTGGTTTATAAATACTTTTTATAAAGTTGAAATCAACAACTTTTTTAACAAGATAAATTGTTATAAATATTGTAAGAGTAATAATAAACGAGCTGATTGCAACTCCGTTATATCCTAGGATATAAATGAGAACTGGCGTAAGAGTCCAAGTCATAATTGTCCAAAGAAGCATCAGTTTTAATGTAGTTTTCACTCTGCCGGTTGCATCCAGAACATTCACCAACACTGCGGACATTGAAGAAACAATTGCATTAAGAGAAAAGAATATAAGGCTTATTAGTGCTGGCTCCCATTTATTTGCCCACCCTGGAATGAATTTTATGAGCAGTGGAGAGGTAACTATGAGGCCAAAAAGCAATGGAAACAAAACAAGTCCTGTGAAGAAGAGTGATTTTTCAATCGCCTTTCGCAAAAACTGCCTGTTATCCTGAATCCTTGAATAAGATGAAAATGTGACCTTTGTAACACTATCAACAATGTAGCGGTAAACGAAGAATGCAATCCTTTGGGAAAATCCAATGTAGCCAATCTGAGTAAATGGTAAAAAGCGGGTTAATATTACTGTTAGAAAATCGTCTTTTACCGTTGCCAGGATATTTTTTGCCTGAAACTGTGCTCCAAACTTTAACTCTTTTATTGATGTTCTGTAAATTCCAATGCTTGGTCTCCATGGCGACACGAAGTAATAAAGCGGTATTCCCGCAAGACTTGATACGATAAATGCAAGTGTAAAACTGTTTAGCCCAAAGTTGTTGATAACAAGTGCGATTAATAAAAAATTAAATATTAAAGACTCTCCGATCTGTGGAATCACTAATTTACCAAAATTAATACTTCTTTCAAGGAGTATTGAGGGAATCATCTTAAAGGAAGAGAGAAAAACAGTAAAAACTAGTGCAAGGAGAAGATTGCTTCCTTCACTATTGAGGTTAAAAAAGGATCCTATCTGTCCGATTGCGACAACAAAAATTAAAAAAATTGCAAGTGTTGCGGCAAATTGAATAGTAAAAATCGTTGCCAAATCTTCCCTCTTAAGACTTTCTTTTTTTTGAATTAGTGCTGCACCAAGTCCAAAGTCAGTAAAAAAACTTATAATTCGTGAGGCTGCAACAACAGCGGTATAAATCCCCAAATCTCGGGCAGTTAGAATTACAGAAATTATAAAAAAAGCCGTAAAGTTGATAAGCTGAAGAATTAAACTTCTGCTTGCCAGGGCAAATATTCCATGGACCGTTTTTTTAGAAAAGCTTCGAAGTTCTTGAGTGTCCATTTTTATTTTTTGTTTTTCCAAGGTTGGGTTATAAAAAGCCTAAGCATTACTTTTAAATCTCCCCAGATCGTAGAAACAAGTCTGACAGTTGAGCCTGGGTTATCTACCCAATGGACTGGCTCTTCGTAAATTTTATAGCCACTTTTTTCTCCAACAATTAATAGCTCTCCATCAAAAAACCAGTCATTATCTTTAATTTTGGGAAGTAGCTTTTGGACAACTTCCTTTGTCACGGCTTTAAAGCCACACTGTGCGTCAGTAAAATGCGTTCGAAACCAGAATTGTATGAAAAAAAAGTTCAGAGTTCTTGAAGTCAGTTCGCGAAGCATGGTCCTTCCTTCAACGTTTGATCCTTTTGCAAGACGCGAGCCAATAGCAATATCATAACCACCCTCAAGCGCTTTTATAAGATTTGGCAAATGTTTTAAGTCTGTTGACAAATCAAGATCCATATAAGCAAAGTAGTCTGCCTCGAAGCTACTCCAGGCTCTTTTTACCGCTCTGCCCCTGCCTTTTTCCTCAAGTCTAAAAAGAGTAATATTTGGATTATTTTTAGATAAGTTGGCTGCAATTATCGGTGTGTTATCCGCTGAAGCATTATCGGCAATTGTAATTTTCCAGCTGTATTTTTTAAGATTTTTTGAACAAAAATTGGCAAGTTTATTTATATTTGCTTCAAGTTCTTTTTCCTCATTATAAACAGGAACTGTTATCTCAACTTTTTTCATCTCAAGCTCCCTTTTTGCTTGGCATAAATTATACCAACAAGGAGGCCTAAAACACCAGAAAGAGAAAGAAGGTTTCCGGTTTTTTCTACTGGTGTTTCTTCAAACCTAGCAGTAACAATATTAGACCCTTTGGGCATCGAGAGTGAAACACCGTTGTCCTCTTCTACAACATCTACTTTTTTTCCGTTTATATAATATTTCCAAGCTGGAAAATAAGGTGTATGGATAGTTATCCTTGTATCTTCTGGGGATTCAATCATTGCCGAAAGTTTATTTGTTTTTAAAGCTTGGTCAGTTACATTAATATTTTCTCCGCTAATTTTATCTCCAATAATTTCTTCTTCTGCCTCTGGTGCTTTAAAAGATCTGGGCAAATACTCATCAGAAATTTTTGATGTAGTCCATTTTAGACTTCTTTGACTGGTATAATCATCTGATATTTTGAGTAAATAACTTTGGGGAACAAAGAGTTTTAAATAGAGAGCAATCGGAAGGATTATTAATACCAAGTAAATTCCAATCATTAACAATTTATTTTTTTTGCTTTCAAACCTGGACAGGAAATAAATAATCGATCCTCCTATAAAAGATGCAAAAAAAGAAGAAGCAAGCAAAAATCTCCACGGATATTGGAAAAAATTCATGTAAGGAGTCTTCTCCCAGATAAATTTTGAGGCATCAAGCATCAAAAATATTGAAAACAATAGCAGTGCAATTGAAATTCCAATCGCAAGACTTTTTTCTTTCTCTTTTTTAAAAATAGCAAGAAAAACAAGAACAGCTATACTGGCTAATAGAACGTGGAGCTTACCGAGTCTGAAGGACAACCCGTCAGTGCATCCGGGGGCTGATCCACCAAACATCCAAGGGCTATCCCACAACTGCCTAAGACATACAAAGTGGTCTCTAAAATCCGCTTTTCCACCGATTGTCGAAAGTACATTTGTGTAATTCATCTCCAAGAGTGCCGGGAGCCAGTAAAATGAGGCAAGTAGGACTCCAACAACAGGAATAAATAGAATTTGGAGGCTTCTTGTTTTGGACAACAAAACTAAACTTACAAACAATATGAAGGGACTAATCATTAAAGCAGTCAGGTTGTGGGACGCAATTACTCCTGCATAAGACACGCTTCCAATTGCCAAATATAAAAATTTTTGTGTTTTATAATATTTCCAGAGTCCGTAGAAAATAGAGGGAATAAACGCATATGCATAAATCTCCCCAATATCTCCCCTAACATAAATATCAAGAGCGTGATAAGGAGCATACAAATACAAGAGAGCTGAAAGCAAACCACCAAGCTTTCCCCAGAACTCTTTTCCCAGGAAATACATTGAGATCCCTGCGCTCATGGCCCCAATCCCAATCATCAGCTTTGTCGCACTCAATGCATTTAGCCCAAAAAACATAAAAAATGCACCTATGTAATAGGCTAGTGGAGCGTAAAAATTAAAAATCGGATATCCGTGGCCGTACCCAAGATTGGGAACCCAGCGCACAGGAAACGTTCCGTCTGTTAGGGCTGTCTTCATTTCAAAGACACGTTGAACCTGTGTATCGTCGTGGATATTAAAAAAACCCGGCTGAAGCAGAGGAAGAACCAGGAGAGCAGAAAAAACAAAAAGAGAAATTAGAATTAAATTATTTTTTAAAGTTTCCATTTTTTTCTACTTAAGATAATTAAAACAAAAAAAGCTGAAGCGGAAATCAAATCCGATAAAAGCCGCACGGGTGTTTCTTTAAAATTTAATTCTACACTACTTTTTCCCTCAGGCAAACTTATTTCCATTACTCCTTTAGGGTTATCAAATCTAATATCCGTTTTCACTCGGTTAATTTTTGCTTCCCATCCAGGATAGTAAATAGTATTAATTCGTGCTATAGCCTCTGTTTGGTTTGAAGTTTCGAAATAAATTCTTTTTGAATTATAAACTAGACTAATTATTTCCTCTTCACTCCCAAGCTCTATCTTACTACCAAACCTGGAAACTGGCTTTTCCTCAACCCAGGGCGGCATATATTCGTCGGCAACTGTAGTTGTTGCTTCATTTGTTGAATAAAAGGGATCAGTCTTATCTGTCCGCAAAACTTGGGTTAAAAACCCAATTGAGGAAAGGAAAATCGAAGTAATTAAAATGCCTATGAGGACTGTTTTACTTTTACCATGGGATACTGAAACAGCGCATGCCGCTAAAAACGCCGAAGAAGGAACAATGAGAGATAGAAATCTGAATGGAAACTGGACAAAAGAAACTGGAAGAGCCTTCCAGACAATAGAGCTACTCGGGCTTGATAAGAATACTGAAAGTAATCCAATAAATAAAAGCAAGAGTGTAAGCCTATGCTCTTTTACTCTTATTTTTTTTGAAAATATTAAAATTAGAATAGTTACAAAAATAACAAACGTTGACAAACCAATCAGATTGATATCCGCGAAATAATTCTGCCACTGCGAAACTTTAGTGCTTGAAAAAACAGTAAATCTTAGTTCTAAAATTGCCGGAATCCAAAAAAATGATGCCATACCTATTCCCAATAAAAGAGAAACCAGATAATCAAAAATAAGACTCTTTTTCTTTTTTGAGACATAAATATTAAGACTCATATAAGAAATAACAAACAGTAAAAACAAAATAGCAAGAGTGTTGTGGGCAAGTATAAGGAAAAAAATTCCCACTGAAGTAAAGAAAATGCTTCGTCTTTCCAACTGCCATAAAATAAACGGGAGTACTGAAAGAGAAAGAATTTCGCCAACTGATCCTCTTTTGTAAAGATCAAACAGATGATAAGGGGTATAGGTATAAGCTATCGCGCCAATAAGCGAACTTACCCTGTCAAAAAGTTTTGATAGCCAAAGGTAGGTAAATAATCCCCCACCAAGCATTGAGGCAATGAGCATTAACTTTACCGAATTAACAAAGCCCAATCCTAAGATTTGGAAAGGAGTTGCTAAATACATAAATCCGGGATATAAGAAATTTGCTACGGGATATCCGTAACCGTAATTGAGTCTGCCCAAAAATCTTACCGGAAATTGACCATCCAAAAGTGCTTGATAAAATGCAGAAAACCGGATGACCATCCACTCTCCATCATCGCTTTCAAAAAATCCTGGCGGAAAAAGAGAATAGATGGAAGGAATCATAGCTAGCACTAGAATGAATAAAAATACTATTGTCATTTTATGAGCTGTTAATTTTGGCATAGAAATAATTATTTTTTATTTAATGCTTTTGTTTTTAAGAATACTAAAACCATAATTAATAATAAAATTAAAAGAGTAATACCGCTTACTTTAAGACCCAAATCAAAAGAGTCTGGACTATAATAAAAAGAGACATTATGTTCCCCCATTGGTACAGGAACAGCTCTAAATGTATAATTGGCTCTATAAATTTTACTTTCATTGTTATCTATCTTTACTTTCCATCCGGGAAAATAACTATCAGAAATGAAAAGTAACGAATCTTCAAATGATCTAGTATCAACTAAAATATTGTTATTGGCATATCTTTTTACTTTAACAGTTGCGTTTTTATCCTTAACAATATTAAAGGCCTCGGGCAAATTTTCCTCTAAAATTAGGGTTTCACTTAAATTAAAATTCGGGTCATGAATTTTTCTAATAATATTTTTGTCCTCTTTTTCAACAATATAGTCTCCAAACAATGAGATTCTCTCTAGTACTTCTTTATTTTCATAAAGATGCCATTTATCTTTATTCCAAATTAACCTATAGATTTCTTTATCAAATGTTTGGAAATCGTGGCTACTGACTTCCGAATCAACTTTATGTAAAATATACTTAACTCCTAATAAGTTCATTAATCTTTGACGGAATGAATTATCTCTAAGGTCGTTTTGGCCGTAACCTCTTTTTAATTCAGCTTCCGATCTTGCAATATTTTCTGAGATATTTCCATCATCTGAAGTAGATAAAAGCTCTCCATATCTTTTTAGGTGAAGGGCATCATATCCGTCAGATGAATAAATTTTTTCGTAAGTCTGGATATTTGATTCTATATATCCGCTCCCATATCCCCACGATCGATCAATTCCCTGAACACTCTTTAGATAGGACATGACTTCTGTTGTTGGATAAACTGATTGACTTGGAGAAAATGGGGTAATCTTTTGAAAGAAATAAAAGAGATCAAATACTGTTAAGAGAAGTAGAGCAAGTAATATGTATTTTTTAAAATTTTTTAACTTATAAAGGCCCAGCGCCAATACTGATCCTACGCCCAAAATCATGGTAGGTAAAATTAAATTTCTTTTAGAAATAGCTAGATTCGTAGTTAAGGACTCGTTTTTGAAAAAATCGGGAGCAAGCAATACATATAGCCAAAGTGAAATGAAAATTAATCCTGAGGCAAATAATGATATAATAAAAGTGTTATCTCTTTTTTTATTTTTCTCAAAAAGGTCAAAACCAAACGCAGCTAAAATGCTCGTCGAAAAACAAAATAAATACATTATCCTTGTTGGAACAGCAGTAGAAACAAAAGGTAGATTTAGTGAATAAAAGGTTCTGCTAATTATGTTGTCAAAAGTTAATAATAAGATAACTAACGAAGAGGATGCGAAAAATAACACAGTAGGTTTTTGTCTTTTCAATACAGAATAAATAGCAAATAGCAAAGGCAGTATTCCAATATAAGACACTCTTTCTATATATGTGCCTTCCAGCCAATAATTCCTCGTAGCGGGATTGCCAAAGAAATCTGGCACAAAAAGAGTGATTATATGAAACTTCGGAATAAGTGAATTAATCATAGAAGAAATCATATAAGATGATCTACTTGAACTATTAAATAGCTCTAGCATAGGAATCAGCTGGGCTGCAGACAAAAATACAGGAAAAACAAAAATAGGAAGCATTATTACTATTTTTCTCAATCTATCTTTCTCGTTTAAAAATATGATGTTAAACAAGGTGAAAAACATGAGAAAAATAAAGAGATAAAAAGATGTCTGAATATACCCCGCTAGGATAGATGAGGTAAGCCCGGCTATCATAATAAAATATGTTCCTAAAGTTGGCTTTTTGACAAATCTCAAAGATAACCATATCAATAGAGGCAGCCAAAGGATAGAATGTCCTATATTCCCGTATTCTATCCAGACCACAAAAAATGAAGAGAATGTAAAGCTTAGAGCTCCAAAAAAGCTGCCCACAGATCCTATTCGAAGTTCACGAAGTAATATGTATGTGAAAATTCCCGCCAAAATAAATTGCAACCATATATAAAAACTCCACGCATAAACAAATGGCAAGATAAAAAAGATCAAATTTAAAGGATATAAAGAGCCGGACTGAAGGCTTGCTAGGTGAGGACTTCCTGAAAAATTATATGGATTCCAAAGTGGAAGCTGAAAATTTTTAAACGATTCTATGCTTAAAAATTTAGCTGGATATAATAATTCTATAACGTCAAAGTTTTGTGCTTTATTTGGATAACTCCCGGGGACGTAGCCCAAAAAAGGATAAGAGTTATAAGGGTTATATTCACCTACAAGAAGATCTCCCGGAAAAGGAATTCTGCCAAAAAAAATCGTCTGATAAAAAAATAACAGAGGAATTACAACTAAAAAAATAAGCCATATTTTTTCTTTAACGATTTGGAAGAACTTCATAAAGGCTCATGTAGGAGTCACCTATCCCTTTTTGATATTTTGCAATTAGTTTTACTGGATACGCAGGAGGAGGGCTTTGGGAGTCATTGAAAACGTAAAACACTCTCATGGTTTCGGCTTTTTCAACTAGATCCTCGGGAATTTGTGGGGTTGTTGGCCAAATTCCTCTTTTTTCTATGTTTTTATTCATATCTAGATAAATTTCTGTTGCATATGTTGGGAGCGATCCAAAAGTTCCCTCCGTTGCAACATATATTTTGCCTTTTTTTGATTCTTGATCAAGAAATGCCACAATTTCCCTGACACCACCACCTGCCGGCCAGGCGTTTATAAACTGATCAGTATCTGCTTTTGGAATTGGAGCCCTGGCAAAATCGGTAAGAATGTAATAATCAGACCGCAACATGAGTCCAAAAGCAAACAGTAAAATTATGACTTTTTGATAATTTTTCGCTACCTTGTCTATCATATATATTATTGAGTATGCCCCTAAAACTAGCAGTGGTATTGTCATAAATAATATAAATCTTGGATAAAGTATTCTTCCAAAAAGAGCAAGAGCTACGAATGGTACAAAAAACCAGAGAAGTAAAAAAAGCTTTTCTTTTAATAATTTTTTTCGTCCTATAACAAAAGATAAAATGACAATGATTAGAAAAGGGATAGTAGAATATCCAATTAGCCAATCCATAAGACCATTCCAGTTTCCTTGGAAAAATTCAAAGGGATGATTAATCCACTCATTAAATGGATATACAAATAGTCCATTTTTTTCTTCAATTATATGGAAGAAGGGAGAAAGTCTAAGAACTGAGTAAAATCCATATCCTATTGCGGTTGAAAGAGCTGCAAGTCCGGCCCATTTAGCAAGCTGCAGGACTCTATTTTTTTGTTTAAAATCAAAAAGAAGAAGAGACAACGGAAACAGGTATATTAGAAAAAAAGCTGAGCTTTTTGTTAAAACCCCAAATCCTATTATAAACCCTAAGATTAGCGCTATATCAAGTCTTATTTTCCTGACTAAAAGCACGTGAAAAAGAATCCCCCAAATTATAGTTGTGGCAACTAAAGATTCATAAAGCGCCATCCTATCGTATACCAAAGTAAAAGGAAAAACTGCGTAAATAAATGAAGTGAGTAATCCTGTTTTTTTGCTCTTAAAGATTCCTTTGGCCAAAAAAAAGATTCCTACCATTCCCAAAAATCCTGAAGCTACCGAGACTAAGCGTCCTGCAAGAAGAGGGTCCGAAACAAACCTCATAAGAGCCATGTCAAGCCAGACAAAAGAGGGCTGCTTTCCGTCAGTTAAAGAAATGAAGCGCCAGGCTGCATCAAATCTGGCAATCTGAGACCAGCGTGTGTAAATTGCCTCATCAGTAAAAAGGGGTAGCTCCGTTATGTTATAAAGACGTGTTATGAAATAGAGGACAGACAAGCCAACAAAAAACAAAATTAATTTTGAATGCTTTGAAATTATATCCATAAAAGAATTATACACCGCTTTCGGAAAACTCGGAATACTCAGTGAACCAGATGTTCTCAGAAGATCAGCGTTTCGGAATTCCGGTCCTCTGACTTTCTGATTGCCTGACCTTTCCGGTAATCTGAGTAATCATCTGAGTGTTCTGAAAATATTTACTATTTAATGTTTAACGTTTGATATCTTGACAACAATAACTATCAATATTGAAACAACGATTGATGATATCATTAATGCGTTTAGGTATGTTGGTATTGGCGGATCCCAATTGCCAAAATATAAAAAAGGGGCGTAAAAAATAAGTGAAGACAGGGAAATTACAAAAGTAGGAATTAAAATATATTTTTTCTCTGAAATAAAAGCGGAAAAAGGTAAAACAAAAAGAAAATACCAAGGTTGAAATG
The DNA here is from genome assembly GCA_016186625.1 of Candidatus Levyibacteriota bacterium. Classification (GTDB taxonomy): domain Bacteria; phylum Patescibacteriota; class Microgenomatia; order Levybacterales; family UBA12049; genus 2-01-FULL-39-10-A. Next base: position 97,327 of record JACPLG010000005.1, on the reverse strand, counting down.
TCGTTCTTAGGGTTGCCAAAAATAAAGCAACAAGCATAGAAAGAGTCAATATAAGGAAGAATTTTGTGTTATTAACCTCAAAAAACTTTTTTGCAAAATATGCAGGGAGCATAAAGACTGTTGCGAATTTAACACCGATTGAGACCATAAGCCAAAATAGCGAGCCGAAAAATTTTCTTTCAAAAAACATGAAAAGAGATAAAAGTCCGAATGCCACCATAACAATATCATTATGGGAAGAAACAAGAGATTCAATAATCACCAGAGGATTGAGTGAAAATACCCCAACCGCAAATAAAGAATTGACTCCAATTTTTTTGGCAATTTTTTCTATAAGAAGTGCGGCAGCAACAAAGGAGACAACTGATAAAAATTTAAAAAGGTAAAAAGTTAAGAGGAAAATATTAAAACCAAAAAAAGAAAGAGGAATTGTCAAAAAAAGCCAAGTAGGGCCATACGGATAAACTCTATGAGTCCAGTGCATAAATGAAAGCATAGGATCTTGCGGAAAATCTAAGGGCTTATGAAAATAAGGATTCTGAAAATAGAAAGTGAATATCTTGGCATCAAAAATATAATTAAACAGGTCATAAGAAAATGCGTTATAAGAAAAAAACAATATGCCGGATATAGCGAGGACTATTCCAAACAAGTATCTGCGGCTTATTTTTTTCTTTTTAACCTGAACAAGAGTCAGGGCATAAAGAGCAAACATTAAAACAGCAATTAGAAGAAAAATAAGAGTAGATAAAGGTCTTTGGAAATAGCCTATCTGCTGAAAGGACCGCTGAATTTCCTGCCAAATTGACAATTGAGAAAGGGTTAGGCTTAAATCTACCTGGGTAAAAGAATATAAAAGTAGAAGGACGGCAAAAAAAATCCAGGAAGTAATTAAAAATTTCTGCATTTTAATTGGTGTAAGCTTTTTTAAAAATATTTGCTCTTATTCGGAGTAAATCCACAATTCCATTGATTGAATCATTAATCGGGCTGACGCGTCTTGACTCAACATAAAGCCACTCAACCGGAACTTCTTTGATTTTATAACCAAACTTATTTGCAAGATATAGGAGCTCTATATCAAATCCTGCAGCTACATTTGATCCGTGAATCTTTGAAAAACCGTGATGAAAATCATAAATTTTTTTAAAAAGCTTATTGGCAGCTTCTTCTGTAAATATCTTAAATCCGCACTGAGTATCTTCTATGTTATACAAACCCACCATCAATTTCCTAAGAACAATCATGCCGCGGGACATAATTCTGCGGGAAAACGGTGAGCCTTTGCGGTTGGTGCTTCGTGAACCAATAGCTAGATCAAAACCTTCACCAGCAAACGGCAGAAGTTTTTCTGTCTCCTCAATTGGTGTTGCCTGGTCCATATCTGTAAACAATCGAACTTCTCCTTTGGCTTCAAGCATTCCCGCTGTTACTGCACCTGCTTTTCCCAAGTGCGAACCTTTAATAAGGCGGAAGTTCCTGTTTTCTTTAACAAATTCATCAAAGAATTCCCATGACCCGTCATCTGAGCCATCATCCACAATAATTACTTCCCAAGAATATTTTTGACGGGAAAGATAGTGATCAATCTTGTCGAGTACCCCCTTTCGAAGATTTGGCATTTCATTGTAAGAGGGAATTACAACAGAAAGATAAACTTTATCAGCCACAATTGGATTATACAAGAAAGAAAAAAAGCAAACAAATTGCTTGTGCTGAGTTAAATCTGAAGCTCACCCTGAAGAGTTTGACGAGGCGTACCGCCAACGGGAGTCGAACCCGTGATTTTCGGGATGACCAGCCCGAAAATTGCTACGCAAAGCGTTGCTGGCGGGGAACCCGATGTCCTGAACCACTAGACCTGCCCGCTTGGCCTCTGTAGCCCCAAGGGGATTCGAACCCCTGATCTTCTGGATGAGAACCAGATATCCTAAACCACTAGACGATGGGGCCTCGCTTTGGCCGGCGGGCGATGGCGGCCTGTGCCTATCTTACCTCAAATTAAACCTCAAAACAAATCTAAACTTTCCCGATGCGCATACCTATTCCACTTCCGATGTGGAATAGCTTCGCACATCGATTTCAATCCGGTCAGGGGTATAAACTGCAAATCTACATCAAGTAGAAGATGACGAAAAGGATAAAGATTGTGAATATAATTATGAGCTGGGATGTGGAAAATCCGGCCCAAGTTACTTTGTGATGAGTTGATCTTCTTACCTTTCTTTTAGCCATTAACTAATTAATGCCACAAATTGATAAGTTTGTCAACACTCGAACAGTTCTCCCCGTGATACTTCTGATACATGTGGTACCCTTGATACCTTCCAATTAGTCAGCTTTCGTAGGGGAGGCTGCGTGAAGAACAGGATGTGCTGCTATAGCTTTTTCGCGACCAATTTGTTTTGTAAGAGAAATGTCTAAAACATCATCCATATGCGTTACAAATTTAAATTCCAGATCTCTCATAACTTCTTTCGGTACGTCAATTAGATCTTTTTTATTATCTTTTGGCAAAATTATAGTTTTAAGCCCTGCGCGGTGCGCCGCTATCACTTTTTCCTTAACTCCGCCAATTTCCAATACTCGGCCGCGAAGCGTAACCTCGCCTGTTGCTCCAACTACTCGGCGAACCGGAATTTTGGAAAGAGCCGAGACAATAGCGGAAGTTATGGCAATACCCGCTGAAGGACCGTCTTTTGGAACGGCGCCCTCAGGTACATGGACATGAACATCAATCTTTTGGAAAAATTTAGGAGAAAGACCAAACTGAATTCCGCGGGCTCTGACATAGGATAAAGCAGCACGGCAGGATTCCTTCATAACATCCCCAAGCTGTCCCGTCAGAAGAAGGTCTCCTTTTCCGGGCATTAGAGCAACTTCGATGAACAAAATATCTCCGCCAGCCTCGGTCCAGGCAAGTCCTGTTGCCATACCTACTTCGTCTTTTTTCTCAATAATAGTTGAGCGCATTTTTATAGGCCCTAGAAATTTTGTAACATTCTTTGAAGTAATTGTAACCTTATTTTTCTTGCCTTCAGCTACAAGCTTGGCAACTTTACGAAGAAGACTTGCAATTTGACGTTCCAAATTTCTAACCCCCGCTTCTCTTGTATAGTGTTCGATAATAAACTTGAGACCTCCGTCTGTAATTTCGATTTCCCTGCTGGTCAGTCCATGTGATTCCATCTGTTTTTTGATTAAAAAATCGTTTGCAATATGAAACTTCTCATCATGGGTATAGCCTGCAAAATTGATAACTTCCAAGCGATCACGTAGCGCCGGAGGAATTGTGAATAAAACATTTGCGGTTGTAATAAACATAACATTAGACAAATCAAAAGGGACTTCAAGATAATGGTCTGAAAAAGCTGAATTTTGCTCAGGATCAAGCGCCTCAAGAAGAGCTGAAGACGGATCTCCCCTGAAATCTGTGCCTACTTTATCAATCTCATCAAGCATAAATACCGGATTTTTTGTCCCTGCATCTTTTATGCCTTGGATAATGCGTCCTGGCAAAGCGCCAACGTAGGTCCTTCTGTGCCCTCTTATTTCAGCTTCGTCTCTTATGCCACCCAGAGAAACTTTAACAAATTCGCGTCCCAGTGCGTGGGCAATAGACTTTCCAATAGAAGTTTTTCCAACGCCCGGCGGGCCAACAAAACAAAGAATTGGCCCTTTCATTTTTCCAGCCAGCTTCTGAACTGCCAGATATTCAACAATCCTCTCTTTCGCATCCTTGAGACCAAAATGGTCATCGTTTAGCATTTTTTCAGCCTTTTTGATATCTAAACTTCCATTACTTTCCTTACTCCAGGGAAGATCAATTAGCCAATCCAGATAATTTCTAATATATCCTGCTTCGGGATTAAATTGAGCCATTTGAGCTAGTTTTTTGGCCTCTTTTCTGGCTTTCTCTTCAATCTCTTCAGGCATTCCTGCTTCTTTAATTTTTGTCATAAGCTCCCTAATCTCATTATCCTCATCAGACTCCCCCAGTTCTTTTTCAATTGTCTTGAGCCGCTCTCTAAGCATTACCTCCCTTGCTCCTTTTTCAAACCTCTCTTGAGTCTTTGATGCAATTTTTTTCTCAAGCTCCAATACTTTTATTTCTTTTGCAAGGAGCTCAGCTACTCTTTCTAGCCTTGCCTTTACATTTGTCATCTCAAGCAGTTCCTGTTTTTGAGAAGGTTTTAAATCTAAAACAGATGCAATTAAATCGGAAAGCTGCGCCGGAGGATTATCAGGTGACATGATGTTCATAAAAATAAGAAAATCTGCGGTTTTACCAAGATTCATGGCCCGGCGGAATTCATTTGTGAGGTGATTACAAAGGGCTTTTACTTCTGCGGAATCGTCCAATTCTTCTTCGAGTTCCTCAACATGTCCAATGAGAAAATTTTCATTCTCATGAAAAGATTTTATTTTTATTCTTGAAACGCCTCTGACTTGCGCGTTAATTTCTCCTTCAGTCTTAATCATTCGCTCAATTCGGCAAAGCGTTCCGATTGTGAATATATCTGAAGGTCGGGGGTCATTAACTCTTGCACTTTTTTGCAGTACAAAACAGACAATTCGCTCCTGCGAGAATGAAATCTCTAGGGCTGCTAAGCTTTTTGGCCTGCCAAAAGTCAAAACCGAGTCTGTATTTGGGAAAATTATCCCGTCTCTTATAGGTATTATAGGGACTACTTTCTCCATGGTATTAGCACTCTATCATAGCATCTGCTAGATGTCAAGCTCCTATTTACTCAAGAGCGCAGACCGCAATAATCCCCTCCGCAGAGGTCCAAATTTCGAAGAAATTTGAGAGGACAAGCATGTTTGAAAGTCAAAAGCCTGATGAACAATCGGGCTGAAGACAGCAAACATTGCTTGGACGAAGGGGTTGACAATCAAAGTTATGAGACTAAAATTAGATTATGAGAAAGAAAAAAGAAAATATCACCCTGCTTCCCCTGGGCCTTCCCGAAGGCACCAAGCCCGAGCAGGTGCTTAAGAAAATGCACTCTGTTGAGGGAAAACTTGCAGAGTTTATCAGTAATTGGGCAGGAAGCATGCCCTTTGTCTATTTCCATGTCATTTGGTTCAGTCTTTGGTTTGTTATAAATTCCACCGGATATTTACATAGTTACATAAAATCGTTTGACCCATTTCCTTATGGACTTCTCACCATGCTTGTTTCTCTTGAGGCAATTTTCTTGGCAACATTTATTATGATTAATCAAAATAGACAAACCCTTGTTGACACATACCGTGAGCTTGAAGAGGAACAGGAAGAAGAGGAGGAAGAAAAAGTTCAAGAAGAGCTGGAAGAAGACGTTCATGATATTCAGAAAGACTTGGATGATATTAAAAATGCTATGGCGTTCATTCAGCAAAAGATAACCGCTCTTGAAAAGTCCCCTGTTGCCACATCTGACAAAAAATCCTGAAATGAACAAGTAAGAGATAACAGATTATTCAGTTAATACAGGCGAGACATTTCTTTCAAGCAGATCTTCTTCTGGAACGGGCGGGTTTAGTCTACCTCCTAACCTAGGCTCATAAAAAACGTATTTCGGAGCCTCTGTTAATCCTTGAAGGACAATTGTGGGAAAATGATGGGCTAAGACTTCCGCTATTGCGCAGCTTATTTCGTGATCTCTGTTAAAATCGTTAAATCCCCCTAGCAATCCCGCCTCCTCTGCTCTAATAGATTGAACTTCAATGGCTGTATTTCCCAACTTCCTCATCAATTCAGCAGACAGAGCACTGTACTTTATTGAATCTTCCGAAGCAAGGCGCTGAATAAAATAGATCCAACTATCAGATATTACTCTAGGAGCAGGATGCAGTATATATTTAGATGTTTCTATAGCTAGTCGTATGGCCAATAAAGCCTGAGGTAAAGGCTCCAGATCAAGTTCGGGTAAAGAAACTGCTTCTGGTGAAAGAGGAAGATCAATAGCTGCTTCCAAAACTGCTTCCCCAGAGTGAATTCCTAATTCAATAGCTACAGTTCTATTTAACTCCTCTCCTTCTTGTTGTTTTGAGACTTCATAAATAGTTTGTGCAAATAATTGCCCAGGCACAACATTATATCTTCCTAGGGTTGCAAAGTCCTTAAACCTATCGCTCCAATAAGGAGAAAAGGGTATCGCTGCTATTCGAGGGCGTAGTCTACTCGCTATATTAGCGTTTCCCGACCAGATAGATATGTAGATTGCTTCCAATGAATCCACCGTAGGTGTACCATCAGAGCTTCTGGGACCATATTCTGCTATTGCCATAATATGCGAGGGATTATAAAACGTCTTTGTCTTTGTGTCAATTAGATTAAATTGTGAGTAGAAACATTGATCCTCTGATATAATCTTTGAATGGATAAAAAAGAAAGAACGCAAATTTTAATTTCAGAACTCAAAAAGCTGTTTCCAAAGACCAAGATAGCTTTAAATTACACTACTCCAATCGAACTTTTTGTGGCAGTAGTTTTGTCAGCGCAAACTACAGACAAACAAGTGAATGTGGTCACCGCAGATCTTTTCAAAAAGTATCGAACTTTAATTGATTACCTAAGAGTCCCTCTCCCCGAGTTTGAAAAAGATATCAAACGAATTGGCCTTTATAGAGGTAAGGCTAAAAATATAAAATCAGCTTTGGAGATTGTAAGCAAACAATACGGTGGTAAACTTCCGGATTCAATGGAAGAGTTGGTTAAACTTCCCGGAGTTGGTAGAAAAACGGCAAATGTGCTGCTTTTTAATATTTATGAAAAAAATGAAGGAATAGCGGTTGATACACATGTTAAGCGCTTATCAAACTTGTTTGGATTGTCTCAGCAAGCAAATCCTAACAAAATCGAGCAAGACTTAATGGAAGTTGTTCCAAAAAAAGATTGGGGGGCAGTTACTTATCTTCTTATTGACTACGGAAGGAAGTATTGCCCTGCCCGTTGCAAACACCAAAATTGTCCCCTCAGAAGTTTTATTCTTTGAGTTCCCACATGGAAAGTGGGAACTCAAATTACGAACTTAAACCGAAAACTCTAAAAGTAGTGGCAAATGGTCCGAGACATGCGCATCCATTGCTTCGAATCGATTTATCTTAATATCCGCAGATACCATAATATAATCCGCGTATTTATTTGTCCTTCTATGATGCTTGCTCCTCGTACTTTCTATCCCGTATTCAACAATTAAATTTCTCATATTCTCCTCAAGTATTTTCATGCTTTTTGTCTCAGGTCTGAGATTAAAATCCCCACAAAGAATTTTTGGGCCAGGGTGCTGATCAAAAATTTCCCTTATTTTATTTGACTGTCTTATTCGGTGCGGTGAATCCTTTTTTGATACTGGCATCCAAAAGCCATGCAGGTTCCCTATTAAAATTTTTTTATTGCCCTGGTCAATAACTAGACACTGCATATTTCGCGGAATATCAAGATATCTTCTTGTATTCTTTTCTATCTTCCAAAAAGAAACCGGCCCTTTTTGTCCATAAACAAAATAGGTCTCATCAGACACTACTTTGATTCCTTTTTTGACAAAGGTTGCCTGGCCAAATTTTAGGTCAAAGTCAACTTTTTCCTTGAGATCAAAACCTGAAAGAATTGGTGTTGCCAAAAAACCAGTATAGTTTTTAAGAATTTTTGAAAGATCATTATAGACATCTGTCTTTGCCTTGTTACTGAATTTGCTGACCGAAGATTGCATAACTTCTTGAAAGCAGAAAATATCAACATCTTTTTGCTGTTTAATAAATTCTAAAAGCGGTTTGTAAACCTGACCGCCCCAAAGATTTAAGCACAAAAGTTTCATAGGAGGAATTATAGCAAGTTATAGATTTCCCCAACAAGTGGGCGAAGCCTACCTCTTTTTCAATCTGTGTTCCCACATGGAATGTGGGAAGCTAGAGTTCAAATTTTTAATTAGGACAGACTTGTGGATTCCAAAGGCCCCTTGAATTTTCTCGGGCATCAATTTCTGCTTGCCTAAACTCGACTTGATATTTATAGGGGTTGGCATAGGTATATTCATGGGCGTAACCTTCGGCAATCATGTACAAATTAAAATTGGTGCCATCCGCAAGGAAAACATAACGAAGAAGCCTTTTATATTTATCCCGCTCTCCTTGTGTTTCGTCTGATTCCAAGCTAACGAACTGACCCTCGAGTAACTCTTTTGCCTTGTTACTAGCCTCACGTCCATAGCACTTAACGCTTTTTCGGGGGTCTACTGTCTCGGGAGTATCTATTCCGATAAGTCTTAAACGCTCAATTTTTCCGTCAATTTCAACGTCCAAGGTATCTCCGTCAACAATCTTCACAACCCTGTATCCTGCCTCATCCACTTGCTCGCTTTCCTGGTTGTCCGAATCTTCCTCCGCAATCTTATCAGGAGCAGTTGGCAAAACCGGTACTCCTGAAGAAAGTAATGATTGGCCGAGCACTTCTTCCTCATAAAGACTTTCCGGAGTAGAAGAAATAGATTCATTTTTAAAAGAGGGCGAGAGCTTTGAAGAATTATCGGAGAGTACAATAGCAACGGCTGATATCAAAATGATAATCGCTGAAACTAGAAGATTAATCTGCTTTTTTGAGAACATTCACTTATTATAATAGTTTTAAAATAGCGATAAAGAGGAGAATGAAAAAATTAGAGTCAACGCCCCTACCAAAATCATGATGTTGGTGATAAAAAGTCCCAGGATTGTTGTGAATGGATGATTTGCTCTATTTCCCATAATTTTTTTATTACTGCTTAGAATGATTATTAATATTAGAATAACCGGCGCAACAAGTCCGTTTACAACGGCTGCCAAAATCAAAGCTTTTATTGGATTTACTCCTACAAAGTTGAGTGCAACCCCAAGAAAAGTTGAAATAATGATTATTCCGTAAAATGCATTTGCCTCTTTTAATTTTCTGTAAAGACCGAATTTCCACCCAAAGCTCTCAGATATGGCATATGATGCTGAGCCTGCTAAAATCGGTATTGTTAACATTCCTGTTCCTATTACCCCAAAGGTGAATAAAAGAAAAGCCTGATCCCCGGCAATTGGGCGGAGTGCCTCAGCCGCTTCTTCAACTGTTGTGATAGACGTAATTCCATTTGCAAAAAGCGTTGCGGCTGTTGCGGCAATTATAAAAAACATGACGAGATTTGATAAAAACATTCCTGACCAGACGTCCTGGCGCATTATTTTTATTTCCTTATCCGATACAGCTTCCTGTCTGAGTTTTATGGTTGTTTCTCCGTGCGAGATTCTGTCTTCTACCTCCTGCGATGTTTGCCAGAAAAAAAGATACGGAGAAATTGTAGTTCCCAAAATTGCCGCAATAAGAACAATTTGTTCGCGTGAGAATTTAATCGTGGGAATTAATGTATTTCTTAAAAGTTCCTTAAAATCCAAATTAACGCTAAGGGCTGAAAGGATATAAGAAAGAAGTACAAGCGCCATCCATTTCAAATACCTGGCATACTTTTCATAGCTTACAAAGATTTGAAGCCCAAGGCTTACAATTGCAAACCCAAAAACCAGCGTTACAAATCTTATATCCGGAAAAATAAGCTGTGTAGATCGCGCCATTGCTCCAAGATCTGCACCGATATTAAGTGTGTTAGCAAAAAATAAAAGTCCCGTACAAACATATAAAACCCATTTTGGAAAGTGAATTCTTATGTTGGCCGCAAGCCCGCGGCCAGTCACCAAACCTATTCGCGCGCACATTTCCTGGACAATTGACATCAGGGGAAAAGTAAAGGGAGCCATCCACAAAAGCTGGAATCCATAAGATGCTCCAGCTTGAGAATAAGTGGCAATTCCTGACGGATCATCATCAGATGCGCCTGTTGTAAGACCGGGGCCAAGATTGCGCCAATATTCGCCGGCTTTTTTAACTGTTTGATTTTTTGCAACGTTTTCTGAAAAATTTATTGTTTTGTCCAGTACGTCAGCCGGCGCCCCCACAATTTTTTCAAGTTTCTTTTCCATAAAACTTCCTATTTGGTCAAATTAAAACCATCTCTTTATTCTAAAACCTAAAATCATCATAAGGCCTATTAATATCATGGCAAGTATTAATGTGCCCAACGCACCCGGTTCCTCCGCCAAAGGGAGTCCTACTATATTCATTCCGTAAATACTGGCAATAAGAGTAAGAGGCAGAAGAATTGCGGTAAACATAGTCAGAACTTTTACTATCTCATTTGTTTTTGCAGTCAGCAGTGATTCATGGCTTAAGGTAATCCCTTCAATAAGCTCTTGGCTGCTGTGGAGCCTATACTTTGTTTTCTGTAAGTGGTTTGAGATGCTGTTCCAGTAAACTCTGTCTGTTTTATTAAATTCTTCGTGCTTGCCGTTTGCAAGATCTGAAAAAATATGAAGAGATGGCTCAATCATTGATTTTAAAAACACTATGTTTCGTCTGGTAACAGAAATGTCCTCAACAACGCTAAGTGGCGGGTTATTTTTAAGAAGATGTATGTCTATATCATCTATCATGGTTGAAATCTCTCTCATAACCAAATATGTTGAATCAACCAAATGATTTACAATGCGGTAAAAAAGATAATACGGTCCGCTCCCCATAAGCTGTTCCCTGTTCTGAAGAGTTTTCTGGATTAAATTGAAAATTTCATCTATCTGTGGGGTCTTTTCGTCATGAAGAACCACTAAATAATCTTTCCCGATAAAAAAATTTACATGGGAGGTATTAATTCTCTTTTTATGAGATTCGCTGAATAGTAATTTTGTCGGCAGGACAACAGGAGTGATTATTATATCTTTTATTGTTGTGGTAAATTCTTTCTTGGGCACATTATCTTTCTCAAGATCTGAACTCTCTTTTTTGACTTTTTCATCACTTTTTCCATCCTCTGGGCTTTCCACATGGGGAAAATCCAATGCAATAAGAGTATATTCTCCGGCAGTTTCTATTTTCGGGAATTGTTTCCTGCTAAGATAGTCTTCTAAATGAATTGAGCTAAAATTATAGTTTTTTTTAAGCTCCTTTATCTCAAGCTCTTGCGGGCTTTGAACAACTGCAAAAGTCATACTCCCGTGAGTAACGGTTTTGATGTTCATAAAAAATTTTTACCTCTAATATAAGTAGACCACTTTGGAATAGAGTTAGTCAAGGACTTTACTTGGGGAAAATTTCTTTAAGGGTGGGGTTTTGCTGGTCTTTTTCGGAAAGAACCGGCTCGCCTTCAAATTCCCATTTTATATTAAGGTCAGGATCGTTCCAAATTACTCCAAACTCTTTGTCCGGCGCCCATTCTTGATCCGTAAGATAAACATAGTCTGCATCATCGCTTAAAACTACATACGAATTGCCAAAGCCTGAAGGAACAAAAATACTTGCACGGTTTTCGTCTCCAATAATAAACGATTCATATTTCCCAAAAGTCCCGGAATTTTCTCTCAAATCAGCTATAACCGCCTGGACTTTGCCTTTTGTGACATAGACTAGTTTATTCCACGGAGCAATATGAATTCCTCTTAATGTATTTTTAGAAGAGCGGGCATGGTTCATTTGTGCAACTGGGAACGAGATTCCTGCTGCTTCTTCAATTTCTTTTATTCTCACAGGTTCTCTAAAAAATCCCCGGTCATCTGATATCGTCGGCCTTTGAATTAACAACAAACCGGAAATCGAGGTCCTTGCTATTGGTGAATTTTGTTCCATTTGATCTTATGATATTACAAATCTCAATCTAAATCCAATTTAGTGGCCTGGGGCGTTCACAATATTTTTCCTTCTCTCCATGCCAATTTCAAGTCCTATTCTAAGGATTGTCTCCTCCAAAACTTTTCTCATGTCAGATCCTTTTTTATAATTGGCAGTATATGGTCCAACAGTTATTCTTTTTCCTCTTGCTAACTCGTATCCTTTTTTAAAAGTTCCGGATGGAGCTGAGACTCCGATTCCTGTCCCACCATTATGAGTTATCATGGACAAGCATGGAATATCGCTTGGTCCGTCTCCTATATAAATCATTTGAGAAAACGGGATTCTCTGTTGATCCAGGCTTATTGCATCATTAATTCTGTACGGATTATTCCTGAGCTCTTTTGTATCTATTCCTTTTCTTATACCGTGGATATATCGGGTTTTTTCTGTAAAAGAGATTGCCGATTTGATTCCAATTGCATTTCCCTTTTTATCGTAGGCAAAATTACATCCAAAAATTCCATCTATTTCGGACTCAACTTTTGTCGCTCTTATTATTTCCTCAAGACCTCCACTTGCGATATAAAATTCAAGTGATACCCTAGCGGGTTTTAACTGAGTGTTTTTATTAACAAAGTCTCGAAGTTCTGAAAATACACTAGGCAAACCGGGAAACAATTTCAAACTTTTACCGTTTTTAATAAGAGACTTTTTTGAAATATCGAGCTTACCTTCTTGGGATAAAACTAGCATCTTATGCATATATGCAAGTGGCGGATCCCAACCGTCCGAAACCATTTCATTTACGCCGCTCCAAAACTGCGCTGGTTTGATTTTCTGTTGCTGAAGAAAAAGGGAGATAGTATCGGGGCCTAAGGTCTCGTCAAAATCAAAGATAATTGCAATAACCGATTCTGCCATAAAACGAGCTAATTATAACACTTTAGGAAGTTTTTCTGGAATTGACCAGCACTGTCAATTTCTGGCGTGCTCTATAGCTTTACACCCCAAGGGCGTGAACCTAAAGTGTTAGATTCTAATAATGTGTCAAAAACTTCGACACGACGTAGTGTCAAAGAAATGGGAGCAATTATAGCAGAAGATTAGAATCTAAATGTTTCTGTCCCTTGTTCTCCGTAAAGCTTTTCATTAAACCATTTAATTTCTCTTGGTTTAATTAGATAAACTTTGTCTTTCCATTTTCCCTCACTGATATTTTTAAAAAACTTTTCTGCCATTTCTTTATTTGCATGAGCCCAAACATTAAGCGCTTTTTTAAGTTGACCACTCGAAACTTGTTTAACCACTCCTTTAATCTGGACTCCGCTTTTATTTTTGGTTTCAAACATTTTTTGATTTGTATCAGTAATCACGCAAGCGACATTGGGATTTTTGATAAAATTCTTTGCATGTTCAGAATTTGGAGAAGTTACAATGTAGAAATTAAAATCATCATCTATTCCATAATAAAACGTTGAGGCGGTTGGCCCATTCGTTGCCAAAATCATCAAATCTCTGCTCTTAAGATACTTTAAAAGTTTTTGCTTATTCTTCATGTCGCAATTATAGCAGAAGACGTTATGCTACGAAGACAAAATCTTAAACTTTAATGTTTATATTAAGGGGTTAGGAAATTAGCACAGTTTTCCGCTCGAGCGGAAAACTGTGCTAGAATACATTGATGAATCATCTACTCTGCTTTCCCACTTGGAATGTGGGAAGCAAGATTTTCTCAGGTTATTCAGCCAAAAAATGGGGCAATTATATCAGAGTATCTATCTAACAAAAATTCAGTTGCAATTAGATGGTACTATATTAGTTCATGGGCGCTGAAACAGTAGCTGAAATAAGGGAACGGCTTGGACTACCAGTTCAAGGCATACAATTTGAACGATTTACTCCAACAGAAAGAATTATAATTGATGCCGCGTATTTAGCGGAGTTTGGCTTACTTCCTGATTACGACTTTCGTACTAAGCTTGGCCCCTCAGTTTTACATGAAGCAACCGAAGAAGAATCTGCTTCTGCTGCAGAAAAAGTAGCAAAAGCTTTAGTAAAAAGGACAGGGCAAACACCTGATATTATGATAGTCAGTGCAAGCCATTTGCCTCCGTTTGATCCAGATAATCCGGACAAGCAGCAAAGAGCAAATCAAGTAAGAGAAAGCCTTATTGCCAACGTCACAGAATTAGGTTTAGAAAAACCCTTAGCGCCGGCAAATTTACAAAATACCCATACAGTTTCGACTGCATGCTCAGGCTTCGTTGTTGCGCTTGACTGGCTCCGGCAAAAAGATCCGAAAGGACAAAGTGTGCTTATAGTTGTGGATGAAACAGGTTATCGCCGGACTCTCCCGCCGCCAGAAGAAGACAGTTCTAAATCGCGTTTAATCTTATCTGATAGGGCAATAGCTATGCAATTTACTTACGGAGAAGATCTGATGGTTGAAGCGTCCACAGTACAACATGAAAAAGATACTGAAGGGTTGTTAAGAATGAGAACGCCGAATTATCACGAGGATGATACATATCTAACAGTAAGGCGGCCTCCGTACGCAGATCAATTTGAAATGGTAGGACCGGAATTAAAACGATATTTTGGAAGAATCAATAAAGCTAATATTGCGGAACTGCTTGGGCCGGAAGTTGATATAGAGCTCGCTACTTTTGTACTACATCATCAGGCGAGTATTCGTATGGTTGATGGGCTTGGAACGTTTGGAATTGGAAATGCTAGACACTATGGCCGCGGAATACTTAAGTATGGCAACACTTCTTCCGCTTCAATCCCTTTTGATTTACAAGACGGTTTGGCAGAAGGGAAAATTCAGGCGGGAGATATTGGACTGCTGGTCGGTTATGGCGCCGGTCTTACCTGGACAGCAGCGCTCGTACGTTTATAATTTGAAATTGTGTATAATCGGGTTATGGCTACGGAAGACATCTTAAAAGGTGTAAGTCTTCGCTATAGCAAGGTTGAATTGCCCGGCTACTCACGCAAAATAATCGGGGACAAATTTGTTTATTTTAATACCGACGGAAAAAGGATAACCGACCAGGCAACAATTGATCGGATAAACAAACTAATGATTCCCCCTGCGTACAAAAACGTCTGGATTGCTCCCTACTCAAATGGCCACATTCAGGCAACTGGATATGACAAAAGAGGAAGAAAACAATACCGCTATCATCCGCTCTACCTAAAAATGAGCCAGGGAGAAAAATTTACCCACATTATGGATTTTGCCCGCCATCTTCCAAAAATAAGAAATAAAGTGCGCTACGACATGGAGGAAGGTAAGCTTACACGAGAGATAGTCCTTGCAACAGTTGTTTGGCTGCTTGAAAATACACTAATCAGGGTTGGTAATGAAGAATATGCTGAAGATAATAATTCATTTGGCCTGACTACTCTTCAAAAAAGACACGGAAGAGTAAATTCCACTGATAAAGTAGTTTTCCAGTTTAAAGGCAAAAGCGGAGTCTATCACAAGGTAAGTATAAGAAATAAAAAAGTTGCCAGAATTCTAAGGCGTATTAAAGATATTCCAGGACAGGATCTTTTCCAATATTTTGATGAAAATGGGCAAATTCAAACGATTGATTCATATGATGTTAATGAATATTTAAGAGAAATTACAGGAGAAGATATTACCGCAAAAGACTTCAGGACTTGGGGCGGGACAGTCTTGGCTGCGATTCGCTTTAACAAACTTGGAATAACCGAAGAGGAAAATTTCGCAAAAGAAAATATTGTAGCAACAGTTAAAGAAGTAGCAAACTTTCTTAGGAATCGACCGGCAACTTGTAGAAAATATTATATCCACCCGGGAGTAATCGAAAGCTATACTAAAGGTTTTATAATATCGAACATGGAAAATATGAAAAAGAAAAAAAGATATTATGCAATCGACGGGCTTGGGGTACACGAAAACAACACCATGGCCCTTCTCACGTATACAATGTGACAATTAAACCAAATGGGCGCCGGGGGATGGGAAATTAATAATCGTATTTCGAACTTCCGGAATTTCTGAAAGTTTTTTTGAAACATTTTCTGAGTCTTCTTTCTTGCAAATAACATGGACATCCTGGCCGGTATTAATCGTAAAATAACATTCCAATCCTTCTCTTCTTAGGGCCTGAACGTACTTCATAATTTTAACTGTCTCTGGTGTCCAATAAAACAACGGGGGGGCAGAAGTAAACAGAATTGAGTGAAACTCTAAGGCTTCCCTTTCAATCAATTCTCCGAATTCTGAAAAGTTTTTATCCTCGATGGCTTTTTTTACTCGATTTATTTTATTTCTGATCAAATTAAGTCTGGTTTCAAAAAAGGGGCTGGTTCTGGCAGTTTTTTGTCCTTCAGAAGTTGCCAGAAATTTTTTCTCTGTTGATACAACTACCACCACATCTACAATATCAAGGTAGTCTGGAGGGAAAATGGAAACAGCATAGGATGTATCGCTTGAGTCTCCATCCAACCACTCAACAAATCCGTCAGGAATTGAACGGCAGGCAGATCCTGATCCTTGTCTTGCTAATATCGAAAGATCCTTTTCTGATAATTTTAAACCGGCCGCTGAAGCCGCGGCCACAGTAAGAGCTGCAAAACCTGATGCTGATGAGGAAAGGCCGGTTCCCGTTGGAAAATTATTTGAAGTATTAACTTTTGCTTTTAAGTTTATTTTTGCCAGCGATCGAACTCTGTCTAAGTGTTTTACTGCCCTATTATTTTCTAAATCTTCTTTGACGCTATTTATAATAATTTCATCTTGCTCGAACTTATCGCTAAACTCAACAGTTGTAGTTGTTACAAGCCCTGAAAGATTCATGGAAATACTTCCATTTTCTGGAAGCCTTAATTCTTCGTCCTTCCTTCCCCAATACTTAACAAATGCTATATTAGAGGGCGTCTGAGCTGTAGCTTTCATTATTATTCTATTCTAACACCTTCTGCGTTTGTGGTAATTTTGATGACTTCTCCTCCAGCTTTTTCGATAGCTTTTTCAACTTTTGAACGGACTTTTTCTGGCGAAAGTGCAATCATACAATCTCCTCCGCCTGCTCCAGATAATTTTGCGCCATACGCTCCAGCTTTTATTGCACCTTCAATCATTTTGTCGAGCTTCTTAATGCTTACTCCAAGCTCTTTAAGAAGTTTTTGGTTAGATGACATAGCTGTCCCAACAGCTTTCCAACTTTTATTAATAACTTTTGGTTTTACTTTCTCAACAAGTCGATCAATCTCATTGTATATCTCATCGAGTCTTTTTTGATTATCAGCAAACTTTTCTTTTACTTGATTAATTAGAGTTACAGTATCTGCCTTTATTCCACTGTATCCAACGATCAATGGTAGACTATCGATGTTTAATGGCTCAATCTTTTTTCCACCGGTTACAAAATAAACTGTTCCGCCAAAGACCGCTGCTGCCACATCAAATCCAGATCCTTTTCCTTGAATGTCCAAAACTGTTTTATATGCGATATCGAACAATTGCTTCTTGGAAAGTTTCAGACCAAATAATTTCGAGAGTGCAAAAACAGTACAGACTGTTGAAGCACTTGATGATCCAAATCCAAACTTAGAAGAAAACTCTGAACTCGTAGTTATTCTTAATCCTTTATTTTTTATTGAGTACTGCTCTGCAGTATTTTTTACCGCTATCTCAACAAACTGCGCACCTTTTGGAATATCCCCTTTTCCTAATTTATTTAATGGTTTTTTATAATTTGAGACTTTAACATCACTTGCCTCAAGTTCGAAGTTCGAACTTTCCAAGACTTCTGCGGTTAAACGAATTCTCTGGTCAACTGCGGTAACCAAACACGGGTGGTTATAGACAACAGCGTGCTCACCATATAGCATCAACTTCCCCGGCGCCGAAACAGTTATTTTATTCACTTAACTTATTGTATCAGAAGAAATTTGTTCTCTTGCCTGCTTAAACCAGTTTCCTTCTGCATACTCCACCATTTGACGTTGCCATCGCTCAGCCGATTCTCCTCTTGGTAGCCAATCAGCTATCAGTCTATCCAAATCTGCTTTATAGTCTCTGCTGAAATAAAGTACTGTTTCTATAGCCGAATTGGCAACATCTTCCGTTGTTGATTCAATTGCATCATCTGTAATTCCTGTTTTTTCTTGCAAAAAAGCGACAAGCTCCTCAACGTTGTCAGGAGCAGATAATTTCCTCGCTTCTAGCATGTTTTTACCATCATCCCTTTTTCTTTCTAAAAGTAGCTTTGCCGCATCTCCTACTTTAAGTCCTTTTGCTTTAAATACTCCTTTAACAAATTCTCTTTGAACCTCATACAATGGGTCTATAATTCTCCTTATTTTTCCAGGATAAATATATTGAGGATTTATTATTCCAAGTCTGAGCAAACTCTCAATGGCCACAACTAATGCCTCGTCTTTATCCGGAACAAAACCAAATTTTTGCCAATCACCATCTGGATTATGAAGCCTATCTCCCGCTACAAAACTCGATCTTCTGGCGATTACTCTTGCTCCATTTGCTTCAATTTTATCTGCAATAAACAGTGCTGCATGGATTCTATCACCCAAATCCTGCGGTACCTCATCTCTTGTGGAACCGTCCAGGAAAGAAATTGGAGCTTTTCCCTGATTTTTAATAGCAAATCTAACTGCTTCTCTTTCCTGAGAATCAGTGGCAAAAACTCCTCTATCGCTCATCATCTCCATTATTAGCACGGCTTGTCTGGCGCTAACTTCCTCATCTTTTAGACTCGGGTCTTCGCTTGGTGACCTAACCAGATCATGGAAATCTCCTGCAAAGTGAGCTAGATCAAATTCTCTTGGAGAGAATCCATACAAAATTCCTCCTAATTCAGTAAGTCTAGCAGTAGTTCTGAGATGCGTTGGGCTATGCGCTTCTGAAACTTCTCCGCCTGATTGTGCTACGTGATATCGCATCAACAGATCCATATTTCTCTGTAAAGTTCTTTGGCTTCTTTCAACAGGAGCGCTCATATTTTAGCTGTTTTATTCTAGGCTGCGATTCTTGCTGTACGTTCATGATCTCTTGGTTTTTGTGCAACAGAAAGCTGTAAAAGACTTGAGTCTGGAAGAATTTGATGCGGATTTCGAGAAATAACACCATTCCTAATTAGCCTATCAATATCTGGAGTTTCAAGATCGAATCCGGCTTCTTTCATTGCCTTTACATATCTTGCTACTGGCCTATGTCCTTCAAGCGGCCATATTGCATTTGGACCTAGATTCGCCTCCCTAGAAATTCTTTGATATGCTTTCCAAAACTCCGTAATTTCGATTATAGCTTGTCTATCAGCAGGGTTACGTGGAGGTGGCGGCATATTGACTGCCTTTGGGTAAACCCTCAGCCAATTATCTAATCCTTCTTCTTTTCTTGGCCAATCTATTTGCTCTAGAAAATCAAAAACTGATCCCGGGTGCTCCCATAAGGGCTGATGCCAATCTGCTAAAACTAAAAATCCCCCCGGCTTAAGAACGCGATTGTATTCTTCAAAAGGTATTTTAGCGTGATGATGAACTGACGCCACACCCAAAACTACATCAAATGTGTTTGAATCTATATTGGGTAACATATCGCTGTCTGAACCCTGAAGAAAGAAATTAAATCTTCCTTTTCCTTCTAAGCGTACTTTTGCATCAACAAGACTATCTGGAGAAGGATCCACAAGATACATATCTGTGTGGCTTCGCGTTACGGAATCTAAGGCTTCATATACTTCATCCGCAGATGTTCCTGGCCCTGCCCCAATATCAAGAATTTTAACTGACTCTCCTCTGTATGTAACTAATTCCCTAATAGCTCTTGCGGCAGATTCCCTAAGAAGCGCAGGAAAATTTCCATAACCCGCTTCTACTATTGCTCTCGTTACTAAGCCAAGTTGATCTTTGTTACCCTCTGCCCACTCAGCTCTGTATGCGGCAGTAGCTTTTTCTTCTCCTTCATACACCAAGCCCCAATTCGGATAAGCATAATCTGGAACACGATAAGGAGTACCCATCGTAACTGGCATTAAAGATTCATCATGAAATTTCGGACCACTTGGGCCTCTCCTGTCTACTTGTTCAGTAACTGTCATATTATTCTTTTCTTAATCCTTCAACTCCCAATGTAAGCTGAGTTGGATTTAGATTGTGGGATTGTAGCACTTTTTTAAGATTTTGCAAGTCAGTGTGATAAATCAAAATTATTCCTGTTGCTTTGGTTTTTCCTCCCCCTCCGCAGATTTTAGCAGCTCCACCGCTTTCCTCTATTTTTCTGATTAAACCCCGAACAAAAGGCGAGACAACTCCTAATTTTTGGAGATTTCTTTCTCCGTTTTTTATAATACCTGGAACTTGTCTCGGAATATTTTTTTCAAGAGCCAATTTCAAATCTTTTACCAGTTCTTCCTGTCTATCCAGAATCTCCTGGACAAATAATTCTCGTTTTGAGAATAGATCGCGAACTCGACTCACCATCTCCCCAGTTGTCTCTTTAGGCGTGCCTGTGTTTATAACATAGAAATTCTTTGAAATCTTTTCTGAAACTCCAAAACCTAATGGTTTTATCCCCTCGTCTTTTTTAAACCAGACTAATTTTCCATAGCAGCTTGTTGAATTATCTCCCCCTGAAGGCTTGCCATGTTTCTTTTGCTCTGCCAAAAATGCAATTTCGTTAATTATCTTTTTATTAAAAGGTTTACCCGCAAACAAAGACAATGCTCCGATTATTGAAACAGACAAAGCACCAGATGATCCCATTCCGGACCCAACAGGAATCTGTGAATCAATAACTAAATCAAATCCTTCAACTTTCTTTATTTTATAATAATTTAAAAATTGTCCGACTATTGCTTGAGGATAATCCAGTGGGTCCTTGGTAATTGATTTCAAAAGAGAAACGTCATTATTTTCATTATAAGTTTCCCAGTCTTTTTGGGCTTTCTCAAACTTTTCGACAATTTCTTCGATACGACGTAGTGTCGAAGTATTGTAATTTCGAGACAATACTTTAATTTTCTTATCTTTTCTAGGAGTTATTTCTACAAAACATCTTTTATCAACCGCTGCAAGAATTGCCGGCTTGTTATAGACAACAACATGTTCTCCAAGTAAATGTAGCTTCCCGGGGGCAGAGATTCTTATACTCTTCATATAGGCCTAAACTTAATATAGTAGGCAATTATACTCTCGCTATCGCCTGAAAACAAGCGTCTTAGTACTGCCACGACTTTTCTGCCAACTGCCAAATCTTCATCTTGCCAGTCTACAAGCTGTCCAATCATTTTTTCTCCATTTTCCATCTTAACTATCACAACAGGATAGGGTGTTTCATTGAGAAAGGCTTTTGGAGGAACTCTAATAATTGTCCAAGAAATTATTTTACCTTCCCGTCCTAAATGTCTGGCTACTTCTTTTTGTCTTCTCCAAAGTTTTACCGGTGTTGTAATCATGTCAATTTTTGAGAATGTGGATTACTGCTACTGCTCCTGATCCTCCCACATTATGAGTTAATCCTATTTTTGCTCTTTTTACTTGCCTGCCTCCTGCCTCACCTCTTAGCTGCTGGGTAATCTCAACAATCTGCTTAATCCCTGTTGCTCCCACGGGGTGCCCGCATGCTTTAAGCCCACCTGAGGGATTTGTAATAACTTTACCCTTGCCTAAAGTCATTTTTCCCGTTGCAATATCTTTGGCACCCTCTCCTCTTTTTGAAAAACCTAAATCCTCAACGGCAATTGCCTCGGCAATTGAAAAACAATCATGAATTTCCGAAACGTCAACGTCCGACGGGCTAATTCCTGCTTTTTTATAAGCATTTTTGGACGCTCTCACAACCGATGACAAAGACGTGAAAGATTTTCTATCGTGAAGAGCAAGAGTGTCTGTGGCAACTTCTGAGGCGCTGACATAAACGGGTTTTCTTTTTCTTAAATTTTCCGAGCTTATCACTACTGCCGATGCCCCATCGGAAATAGGAGAACAGTCTAAAAGCTTCAGTGGGTCTGCAATTCGCCCGCTACTCATAACATCTTCAACTGTCACCACGCGGCGGAATTGCGCTTTGTCGTTAAGACTCCCATGGTAATGGTTTTTAACAGAAACTCCGGCCAAGGTTTCTTCAGAGATTCCAAATTCTTCCAAATACGCCTGGGCCATAAGGGCATAAATCCCCGGAAAAGTTGCGCCCGCCATTCTTTCACTGTCAGACCCTGCGGCCATAAGTCCTGTTGTAACTTCATCCTGTCCTGAGTCTGTCATCTTCTCAACTCCCAAAGCCAGCACGGTTTTGTATTGACCTGATAAAATACCATTAACGCCGCTATGAAGTGCTAATCCACCTGAAGCACATGCCCCTTCAACTCTTATCGCAGGGACGCTCAAACCTAGCTCTTCTGCAAATAAAGAACCAAGATTTGCCTGATTTCCAAGAATTCCCGCAAGCATGTTTCCTACAAACAAAGCATCAATATCACTAATTTTTAGCCCTGCGTCTTCCAGCGCTCCCTCCGCAGCCTGTTTTGCTAAAGCTCTTGGAGACTTCTTCCAAAGTTCTCCAAATTCAGTGGTTGCAACGCCCAATATGTGTATCATAGTGTGTGGGTAAACTTGAGATATGTTGGGTAGTCAATGTATATTTTGTCTTCAATTTGTACCTCAACCGGTACAGTCTTTTTTTGTTTTGAAACTATATTTTTTGTTGTCTCAAAAATAAACCCGTCAGAGCCTGCTCCTGATCCATATGAAACAAAAAATATTCGCTGGCCCGGCTTGGCAATATCCAGAACTTTGGCCAGTCCCATTAGGGAAGAGGCTGAATAAGGATTGCCGATTCTATTAACTACCAGGCCCGGCGCTATTTGTTCTGGAGTGAAACCTAATTTCTTAGCAGCAACTCTAGGAAACTTTCCGTTTGGCATATGAAATACGGCGTAGGCAAAGTCCTGTGGTTTAATTTTACTTTTTTCAAGAAGTTTCTTTCCCTCAGAAACAATATGCATAAAGTATGCTGGTTCTCCAGTGAAGCGGCCAAAATGTGAAGGATAGCGCATTCCGTCTCTTCTCCAAAAATCAGGGGTATCCGAAGTAACAGAAGAAGTATCTAAAATTTCGGCAATTACTTCTCTCCCTTTTCCCAAAATAATAGCAACACCACCGCCTGCTGCAGTATATTCGAGTGCATCATGTGGTTTGCCCTGGGCAGTGTCCGCGCCAATTGCGAGTCCGTATTTTATCTTATTGCTTTCAATCAAAGCATTGGCAACTTGCATCCCGGCTGTTGCAGCTTTACAGGCAAACTCTAAATCTGCAGCAAAATAATTCGGTCCAATGCCCAGATATTCTGCCGCAATTGAAGATGAAGGATTAACAGCATATGGATGGCTTTCGGATCCAAAGTAAACACATCCAATTTTCGAAGGAGCGAGTCCAGCCATCTCAAGAGCTCTTTTTCCTGCCTCAATTCCAATTGTCACTGCATCCTCATCAACTCCCGGGACACTTTTTTCCAAGACTTTAAGGCCACCTATTATTTCTTCTTCATCTTTTTGCCAGACCTTGACAATTTCAGAAAGTTTAATTCTATATTTAGGGATGTATGCTCCGTAACTAACAATTCCAGCCATACTTTAAATTTTCAATTTTAAATTTCGAATTTCAAATTATCTCAGTCCTCTCCCTAGTTTCTCATGAGCAATCGCCAAACTTCCTTCGGACAAACTTGATATCAATGAAATTTCTCCTGCCAAAACTGCTGCTCCAACAATTTCAGCGAATTTTTCGACATTTCCTGCGCCGGCAACACCCAATATCGAAAGCGCTTCCTGCTGCGTTGCTAGTCCAGTTCCCCCACCAACTGTTCCTATGCTTAAGTCAGGCAAATAAATTGAGACTGAAAGATTTCCGTTTGGTAAAACTTTTGCTGTTGTAATCCCCATACTTGCCTCCGCAACATGGGCTGGGTCCTGACCTGTTGCTATAAAAAGCGCTGCAATTATATTTGCATATTGAGCGTTAAAACCTAACGAACCTGACATTGCAGATCCGATCATACATTTGGAAAGCCATACTTCAAAAAATTTGTCAGCATTAGTTTTTAGAACATCTTTGAGAACTTTTTTTGTTAGAACCACCTCAGACCAGACTTTAAAGCCGCGATTGTTTATAAAATTAAGCCAGGATGGTTTTTTATCTATATCAAAATTCCCTGCAACAGAAATAAGTCTTGCTCCTGTTTCTTTTTCAATTAATTCTGACGCTTTCTGGGTTGCAATTGTTACCATATTCATACCCATGGCATCCTCCGTATTAAAATAAAATCGAACAAACAAGTAATTTGACAGTCCCCGAACTTTTATTCTTAAAAGTTTTAAATGCTGAGAGTTAGATTCTGCAACTTTTCCTAGTTTTGCTTCATTCTTTTTTATCCAGTCATAAACTTTCTTCTGTTCTTCCAGGTTTTTAACTGAAAAGACAGGTCCTCTTGTTTGTCCAACGCGATACGCATATGAGACAGCCCCTCCAGATTCTGTTATTGCTTTACATCCTCTATTAACCGATGCCACCAACGCCCCCTCTGTCGTCGCCAAAGGCAGATAATAACTTTGAACTTTGAACGCTTGTCCTGAGCTTGCCGAATGGATTGAACTTTGAACTTTTAACGGTCCTGCAATCCCAATTGGCACTTGTGCTACTCCAATCATGTTTTCGCAATTTCTGGAACTTGCAATTTTTTCGTCCAAGGTAAACGAGCCAATATTTGGAAGAGTAAGCTTAAGTTCTTTTTCTAAAACTGTTCGTCTATCCGAAGCTAATCCGTAATCTCTTAAGTTCATGAACGATTTTTTGGCCGCAATAAGCCTTACTAATATAGTCGTAAAAAGTCAAAAAATCATTCGCACCAACTTGTCCTCCAAGCAATGCTCCATGCCTGCCCGCCCCTGCCTGCCGGCAGGCAGGTCTGGAGGCAGCCGTATTCGTATAGAATCGAAAAGGCGAAGGGTAAATGCTGGCGGAAAAACTCCAAAATTGTGTATAATACTTCTTATGGGAAGTCTGATCGATAAGGTAAAAAGCGGAGATCCCCAATCGGTAAGTGAATTTTATAAGTCAAACTCCCCAAAGATTTTAAATTATCTTGCTCACCGCTTGCCTTCAAAAGAAGACGCCGAGGATCTGACAAATGATGTTTTTCTTGAGGCAATTGATTCCCTGCAGCTTCTTCAGAGAAATTCAAACTTAACTGCTTGGCTTTTTAAAATTGCCCATAATAAGATGGTTGATTACTACAGAAAGAGAAAAATAAAGTCTATACTTCTGTCTCAAATTCCTTATCTTGAGATAATCGACAAAGAGGTACACCAGCCTGAATTCCAGTTTGAAAAAAATAGGATAAGAGTTAAAATTGAAAAAACTCTCTATGCTCTTTCTGAAAAATATAGAAAGATACTAAGACTCCATTATGAAGATAACATACCTATTAAACAAATAGCTCTTGAATTTAATCTTTCTTTTAAAGCCACGGAATCGCTACTTTTTAGAGCAAGGCGGCAATTCCAAATCCTTTATGAACGAGGGTGAATTTATTTTAAAGCTTCAACAAAGAGCCCGTGAGCAGGAGAGAATAGTCAGAGATATGCCATTTTCAAAAGTTTTCTCAACAGTTAGCCTTTGGCTTGGACACCATCCTTACAGAATCTTAGTTCCTTTAGCTTTTCTGATCACTCTTCTTTTCAGGGGAATTTTTGGGGGAAGTTATACTGATTTTGTCCTTAAAATATTTAGGACCATATGAGAAAAAGAACTTTTTTTATTTACGTTGCATATGTCTGGACTAAAACACTTCTTGGGCTTACGTTTCACCCTTATGTCTCGGTAAGAGAAACAGTTAGGCGTCCTGTACTTTTGCCAGTTATCATAAGTCCTTTAATTGGGCTTGGAATTTTACTAATTACCGGGAAAATTGCCTCACTTCTTATTGTGGTTTATGACCTAAAGCGGGAGTTAATCAGTCTTTTCTTAAGCACCACCCTAATTTCAATAGTTTTATGGCAAATGCTCCTTTTATATCTTCTAATTAGCTTCCTCTCTACCTCCCTCAAAAAACGCTAGTTTTCCGCAAATCTTACTGCAAACTTAATGTTCGAAATCCCTGATCTTCTTAACTCATCCCACATTCTCTTTAAAAATCTCTTTTGGTCAAAGTCATCATTAACAAATGTTCTATTTACCAATATAAATGGTCGTGGGAAATCTCTGTCATGACCATAGTAAAATCTTCTGTTAAACAGTTGTTTTATTCTAAGAATTATCCCTTTTTGAAATGTAGTAGGAATAACAACATCAACTGTTACGAGTCTTCCAAAAAGCCTGTGTTCCACTATGTAATACTGCGTTTCATCCGTTCTTTTGACAGGGCGCTGTTTATGATTGGTATGAAATACTTCACCGATAGGATGCCTAAGATTGGCAATCAGCTTATACGGATTAAATATATTTGGTGTCCAGAGTAGAAGTAAATGATGGAGATTATT
This sequence comes from Candidatus Levyibacteriota bacterium, assembly GCA_016186625.1. Lineage (GTDB taxonomy): Bacteria > Patescibacteriota > Microgenomatia > Levybacterales > UBA12049 > 2-01-FULL-39-10-A. Next base: position 71,134 of record JACPLG010000005.1, on the reverse strand, counting down.
CCACCGCAGCCCTTCTTGAATTCTGTCTGGCACGCTCATTATGAATAAGTATAACAAAAATATTTTTGGAAGTAAGTAGGTTTAAACTGGATTTATTAGCCTCAATGAGATAAAATTAGTACGCCTTGCTGGATCATCTAATGGTAGGATAGCGGACTCTGAATCCGCTCATCTTGGTTCGAATCCAAGTCCAGCAGCTGTTCGACTGCGCTCACAGCTATAGCAGGAGAACATCCTGAGCGACTGGTGAGCAAGTCGAACCAGAGTCAAAGGACAAAAATTATGCCTTTTTTAGCATCGCATGGGCGATGGTCTCTGCAAGCCTCGGAAAAAACGGATCGGGGATAATGTGATCTTCTGTAGGCTTTGTTACTAATCCTGCCAACGCGTCTGATGCGGCCAGTTTCATCTCCGGTGTAATAGTTTTTAACCTTCCCTCCTTAACAGCCCGAAAAACGCCGGGAAATACCAGGACGTTATTGATTTGGTTAGGAACGTCGCTCCTTCCTGTTGCAACTACTGCCGCCCCTGCTCGTCTGGCCTCATCGGGCATAATCTCGGGTACGGGGTTGGCCATGGCAAATACGATTGGGTGAGGAGCCATGCGTCGTATATTCTCAGGCGTAATATTGTTTGGCCCGGAAACTCCGATCAGCGCATCTGCGCCTTGAATAACCTCGGCAAGTGTCCCACTTTTGCGGTCGATGTTGGACACGCTGGCTAATCCCTGCTTATATATATTTTGATCAGCTCTTCCGGGAAAGAGGGCCCCCGCCCTATCGACAATGATGGCATCTTTTACCCGTAGCCCTCCCGGTATAATCTCACAAAAATCACTTTGACAGGTTAAGCCAAGAAGCATCTTGGCGGTGGCAAGCCCTGCCGCTCCCGCGCCGACAATCACTACCCGAAGATTACCATACTCCTTTCCCACTACCTTCGCCGCATTCTTAAGAGCCGCTCTTACCGCAATCGCTGACCCGTGCTGATCATCATGAAAGACCGGTATCCCGATTCCTAAGAGTTCTTCTTCTATCTGAAAGCACCGGGGCGCACTGATATCTTCCAAAAGAATGCCGGAAAAAGACGGAGCAATATGGGTAACAAACCGGACAATCTCCGAGGCGTCCTGAGTGTTTATAACTAGAGGCACGCCGTCCACCCCGCCAAATTCCTTAAGCAGCAGCGCCTTGCCCTCCATCACGGGAAGTGCCGCTTCAGGGCCTATGTTTCCCAGTCCCAACACCGCCGAGCCGTCAGACACCACAGCAACAGCCCGCCCCCTCCACGTATAGTCATAAGAAAGCATAGGATTTTTGGCAATCAGACTGCTTGCCGCAGCAACACCCGGAGTATAGGCAAGTGATAGATCTTCTTTGGTTTTTATGGGAACTATGGGAACAGTTGCAATCTTCCCCTGATGTTTTTTGTGAAGAGCAAGCGACCGCTCATTGATTTTTAACATATGTGTAACTATACCAAATTTGTTTTTTCTGAGTAAGCGTAAAGTGCCCAAATTTTTTTATTGAGGCTAATAAATCCAGTTTTAGACTATTTTCTGCCAATGATTTTCCGAAGATAAAAAAGATATGAGACAAGAATTGAGACTAAAACTGCAAGGAACGGGCTAATCAAAATCCAAATTAAAGCAGCTATTAGAATAAGGATCAAGATATAGGCAATAATTATTAAAAGATCCTCTAAGTCACTACTTTTGCCAAAAATTATTATTTTCATATTATTGCCACGGGGCGGTGCCGTAGATTGTAATAGGCGTCCCAGGACTATTGGCATCAACAAGAGTTGTGTGTCCTTCTGTTGGAGGACTTGCCCAATCGTACAAAAGTCTTGCTTCCTCAATCCTCATATTTATGCATCCGTGGCTCATGGGATGACCAAAGTTGTTATGCCAGTACGCTCCGTGGATTCCATACCCTCGCCATTTGGGAATTCCACTACCATGAAAATACATAATATAAGGAACATTTGGAAGATAATAATAAGTGCCCAGTGCTTTACTTCCCCCCTCCATCTTGGCTGCTCTTAGCTTTATCCAGGTAATAAAATTTCCCGTTGGAGTCCTCCCCCACTTACCAGTAGAAACAAGAAACTCGTAGATAGTCTTGTCTCCCTCTTTAGCGTAAAGCTTTTGGTTGGTCAAATCTATGTAAATGTGTTTATTTGAAGATGAATCGCCTAAAACTACTTGAGACTGCGGACTTTGAGCAACAAGTTCTGGGATTTTTATTTTTTGACCCATAAATTCTCCCTCTTTTTGAGTTGGATCAATTTTTCCTGAAAGATCATTAATACAGCTTATTGAATTTGCGCATTCTTCCTTATTAGAAGAGTTTGCCCAGTTCCAATAAAAGAATCCGGAAACTATAAATAGGCTTACTACAAACGCTAAGATATACTGATGGAAAATTTTTCTGCTCTTTGAGGTACGATTTTTTTTCCTGGGCATATTTACATGCTAATAAAGAAAGAGACAAGAGTAAATAGGTACCTTAAATTTGTTTGTATCTTTACTTCCCGGTTATGCTATAATTTTCAGATGGCAAGAAAGTCAAGAGCAAAAACCCCAAGTCCTGCAGTTGAAAAAACCCAAACATCTCTGCCTGGTAAAATTAAACTTAACAAAGATACATTCTTAAGAAATAAAAAATTAACAGCTGTTCTGGCTCTGTTAATTTTAATAGTGGTAATTCTTCTTTATCTTTATAAAGGACTTTTTGTTGCCGCAATAGTAAACGGAGAACCAATAACAAGAATCTCGGTAATTAAGAATCTTGAGAACCAAAGCGGAGAGGCAGTACTTGAGAATCTGATAATTAAAAAATTAATCCTCCAGGAAGTAAGGAATAAAGGTGTATCGGCTACGCCATCCGAGATTGATTCTGAAATTGTAAAAATTGAGGCAAACTTAAAGTCTCAAGGCACAACTCTTGACCAAGCCCTGCAGCGACAAAGCATGACCAGAAACGAGTTGAGAAACGAGATTGGGCTGCAACTTTCAGTCCAGAAATTAGCCGGTGAGGATATAAAAATATCCGATAAGGAGATGGGAGACTATATTACGCAGAACAAAAGTCTTTTCCCGGAAGGAACAACGGATGAGCAAAAGAAAACACAGGCAAGAGAATCATTAAGGCAGGAAAAGATTCAGGGGAAAACGCAAAAATTAATTGAAGATCTTCAAAAAAAAGCCAAAATTCAAAAATTCGTATCTTACTAGTCTCCTTCTGATATACTAGGCGTGACATGAAAACTACTGTTGTCATCCCGACTCTAAATGAAGAGAAATATATTGGAGGAATCTTAGAAAATCTTGAAAATCAGACCAAAAAAGCAGATGAGATAATTGTTGTTGACGCTTACTCAGCAGATAGAACTCTTAAAATTGTAAAAAAATATAAAAATGTAAAAATTCTTCAAGCTCCTCCGTCAATTGCGGGGCAGAGAAATCTTGGTGCAAAACATGCAAACAATGAGCTAATTATCTTTATCGATGCAGACACTGAAATAGCCCACGATTTTTTGCAGAAAGCATTGGGTGAATTTGAACGTAAAAACCTTGATATTGCATGTCCTTTTTATCTTGCACGCACAAAACATCCTCTTTTAATAGCTTCTATGTATTTGTATAATTTCGGGTTTTCCCTTTATCAAAGGTTTCTTCCTTCAGGTGCTGGCTGCTGCATCATCATTAGAAAGACGGTATTTGAAAAAGGTGGAGGTTTTGATACGTCAATAAAATTTGAAGATATTGAATTCATACGAAGAGTTGGAAGAAAAAATAAATCTGCCATGCTTCACCTTTCTATCTATGTTTCTCCGCGAAGATTCTATGAAGATGGTGTGGTAAGAACGACCTTGAAATACTTATTTATGTCAATCTTTTTTACTTTTGGAATTTTCCGATCCGCGAATTTCATCTCCTACAAAATGGGCCATCATAAGTAAGGCTATTTAGTTTTCTTTCTTAAATTTATAATAATTCCAAACATGGTAGCGCCGCTTACTAAAATCGGGAACCAGACTTGGGCAAACCAGGGCTCGGGAATTAAAAACAAAACATCAGGCGTTGTCAGGCTTTTCGGCCAGCGAACAGTTGCCCAAAGATGGATGTAATAGAAAATATCCCAAGCTGCAAAAGAAAAGAGGAATATCGCAAATCTTTCCTTCCATTTTGAAGCAGCTATAAATGCGACTGCCCAAAGCATAACCATAGTTCCTATTTCACGAATTAATTCGAACACTCGCAGGCTCATTGGAAGTTGCCTCTCTAGCATCTCCTGGTTGTAGTAAATCTCGTAGCTCTGTCTCCATACATCAAATATTGTTCCTTCGAATCCTGGAAGAAGCCCTGTTGCAGCTCTTAGATATATAAGAACACTTGCCTCAATTACCCCAAAGGAAGCACCAAACAGAAAAGTGTAAAAAAGAGTTTTTCGGGAAATCGCAAGTTTGTTTTTGCGAAAGTAAAAAAACAAAAGAATTGGAACCAATATCAAAAGATTCACCCAAAATGGTCTTGCCAACAGGACAAATTCTTCCATTGCTAAACTCTTTTCTTAAGATTCTCCAGGATTTGGTCCCTTCCTTCAATTTTTACCATTGTTTCGATAAGTGGAAGACCCTGTTCCCTGCCGGTAATCAGAAAATAAATCAGTTTCATTGAAACTCCCTCCTCATCTCTAAAATTCTTTAAATAGTTGAGGATTATATCTTCCCTCCAGTCGGTATGATTTATTTCTTGAAGAACTCCCAAAAGCTTTTTGCCTGTCTCTTTTTCCTCCTCGCTAAACTGCCTCTGTTTTTGAGGCGCAATGACAAGACTTCGAAACTCTGAAAGTTTTTTCATTCTGCTTTGGGCAAGGCCAATCATAAGATCTATATGACGGCTTTCAAAAATTACACTAAAGTCCTTGTCATCTTTATAAAATTTTTCAAGTCGTTTCCTTAAATCTTGGACTGACATATTTCTAATCCAGACTCCATTGAGCCATTCAAGTTTTGTAAGGTCAAAAATTGGGCCAACCGGTTTGAGATCTTTGGGGTCAAAAAGATTAATAAACTCCGATAGATCGAATTCTTCCCGCTGGTCCGGGTAACTCCACCCCATAAGGCAGAGGAAATTTAAAATTGCTTCAGGTAAAAATCCTTCTTTCCTATACCAATCTATATTTGCGTGACCGTGACGCTTGGAAAGCTTGGACTTGTCAGGATTTCTAAGATTGGGCGTGTGGTAAAACAAAGGTTTTTCCCAACCAAAATAATCATAGATAACAATATGTTTTGGCAAAGATGAAAGCCATTCCTCACCTCTAATAACGTGTGTTATTTTCATCAAGTGATCATCAACCACCACTGCAAAATGGTATGTTGGAAAGAAGTCCGATTTCATCAAAATAGAGTCTTCAGTAAGTGTCGGGTCAAACTCAACATCCCCTCTAATTTCATCTCTTGTTATTAATTTCCGGGTGTGGGGAATTTTCAATCTCGCTACATGGGGTTCATTGCTTAGTCTTTTTTTTGCTTCTTCCAAGGAAAGTCCGCGACAGTTGCCATCATACATAATGGGCTGCTTAGCCGCAGACTGGCTTGCCCGCAGCGCATCCAGTCTTTCTTTTGTACAAAAACAAAAATAGGCTCCTCCTTTTTCAATAAGCTCGGATAAATATTTCTTGTAAATTTCCAGGCGTTCAGATTGCCTATATGGCCCAAAATCTCCGCCTTTTCGCGGACTTTCGTCTTCGGGCAAACCAAACCAGTCCAGTGCCTCAAATATTTTTTCCTCTGCGCCCGGAACTATTCGGGTTTGATCAGTATCTTCAACACGAACTATAAATGAACCTTTGTTTTTTTTAGCAAAAGAATAATTAAAAAGCGCCTGATAGACAGTTCCGATATGGGGAAACCCAGTTGGACTTGGCGCAATCCGTGTTCTTACCATATTATTATTTTATTTTGTTTGTTGAGGGGTGACACGAGTGGAAGGGCTCCCGACAGCGCGGAGCTCAGTGTTTCGTGAACGAGCACTGGCGGGAGGGAAACGAGTGGCAGGACCCCGAAACAAACATTCCTCTCACCTTGCATTGTAACTAAAAACTGCCTTATACTCAATACATGCCTACTTTAAGTAATTTCAGAGCTAAATTCCTCTCTGTTGCTAAATGGCTCGGAATAATAATAGCAATTCTTGTTGTCTCATTTATTTTGATAAGAATTATATTTCTTATCAAAGAGGCAGTTTCTCCAACACCCCCGCCCGCTCCTACTGCATCTTTTGGAAAATTGCCTAAGATTTTTTTTCCAGAGGGAATAAAAAAGAAATTCACTTTTACAATTGATACTATTTCAGGTGAGTTGCCCAGTTTTCCGGACAGATCCAATGTCTACAAAATGGACAAGCCTGGACCTGATCTTCTAGCTGTTCAACGGACAATGGAAAAAGCTATAGCGCTTGACTTTAACTCAACTCCGCAGGCTTTATCCGAATCTTTGTACCGATTCACAGCTCCTGGGCCACCTCCTAAAAGTCTTGTTTTAAATATTAATATGTCATCCTTTAATCTATATTCCTCATATCTTTCTGATCCTGGGGTGCTTTCGGCTGTTAATCTCCCGAATGAGAACGAGGCAATCAGCGTTGCCCAAAATTTTTTACAAACATTAGGGTTTTTCTCTGAGGATATTGATCAAGGCAAGACCAGAACAGAATTTTATGACTTAAATAATGGGATTTTAGGTCCTGTAACAAACATTTCAAAAGCAAAGCTTATTAGTGTATATTTTTTCCAGAAAGACATAGATGATATAGTGATTGTCTATCCTAACGGAAATGCCTCTGTCATGAATTTGGTGGTTGCGAGAGGGGAATCGGGCCCTCAAATAGTTAATGCAAGATTCTTTTATCAGAAAGTGTTAGATGAAGGTGCAGCTTATCCTATTAAAACTGCCCAGGAAGCTTTTGAAGACTTAAGAAAAGGGGAAGCTTATATAGCCTCCTATGAAGGGACAGACCTAAATATTGTCATCAAAAAAGTTTACCTTGGTTTTTATGTAGAAGGAAGATCTCAGGATTATTTGCTTCCGGTCATTGTGTTTGAAGGGGCTAATGACTTTATTGCTTATGTCTCAGCGGTTAAGGCTGAATGGATAAGTAATTAATATTGTTGTTTAAAAACTCAAGTAAAATTTGAGTGTCCAAAAAACGATCTTCGCTTTGCATTACAACGATTACTATTTCTGCCCCTTCTCCCGAGATCTTTTTTGAGGTTACTAATACTTCTCCTGCTCCCTCTGTAAAACCCGTTTTTACTCCGCTTACTCCTGGCAAATCTAAAAGCCTGTTGATATTATACAAAGAATAATTTTTGCCCTGAAGGCTTACTATCTCTCTATTTCTGGTTGAAACAACTTTTGCCAAGGTAGAATTCTCAAGAGCCTGCGCCGCAAGACGCGCTAAATCAAGTGGGGTTGTGTAAACTTTCTCATCTAAAAGCCCTATCGGCTCACCAAAAAATGTATCAGTTAGGTGAAGCTCCTTGGCTTTCTCATTCATTTTGGCAACAAAAGCCGCTTCTTCGCCCGGATAATTCTGGGCAATCGCCGAGGCTGCGTCATTACTTGAAGGAAGCATCAGTGCATAAAGCAAATTTTCAAAAGTAAACTGTTCCCCCTGCTCAAAAGTAATATTAGAGCCTTCAACATTTGATTGATATATGGTCAAAATATCATCCAATTTGAAGTATTCCAAAGCTACAAGAGCGGTCATGATTTTAGTAGTTGAGGCGGGAGAAAACCTTAATTTTGGATTCTTTTCATAAAGGACTACATATGAGTCCCTGTCAAGAACCACAGCCCCTTTCGCAGAAATAAATACTTCTTGATGATTTTTAATCTGTGGATATTTTTGGGAATTATAAATAAGAGGTTTTGGATAAATCTCCAAATCTGAATTTTGTCTTTTAAGCGCTATATTTATGTATGCAAGAATTAAAAAAACCGCAAAAGTAAACCCTAGTATCAAAAGATAAAATATCTTTCTCTTATTTATTTTGATTTCCGGAAAGCCTCTCATCTACACGCTCCATGTCTCTGGGGAAAAGCGAAGCTTCCCGCACATTAGATAGCTCTAAAAGCTTCATTGTTACCCGTTCCAGTCCAAAAGAAAAACCGCCCTCAGGTGGCATCCCATATAAAAAAGCCGCAAGATACATGCCAAAACTGCCTGGGTCAACTCCTTTTTCCTTCATTCGCTTGGTTAACTCATCAAGCTTATGGATTCGCTGGCTTCCCGAAAGAATTTCCAGTCCTTTAAACAGTAAGTCATAAGAAAGGCTGTACTGGGGATCCTGGGGGTCTGGCATTGTGTAAAAAGCTCTTTTTTTAGTGGGAAAATGAGTAATGGTCACAAAATCAGATTTATGTTCCTCTTTTGCCCACAGCCAAATTTCCTTCTCATCTTCTGGATTTAAATCTAATTCTTTTGAAAGATCACGCCCTGTTCGTTTTGAAACAATTTCTTGCGCTTCTCTAAGAGTCAGGCGCGGAACTTTGGTAGGAACCAGTGGCGCCTCAATACCAAACTCTGAAAGTATATCTTTATTCTTTTCCGAGGCGTTCTTTATCATTGTTGTTCCTACGAACTCTAAAGCGTCTAAGAGCTCTTCGAAATTCTCAATAAATCCTATTTCAATATCCATTTGAGTTGCCTCTGACAAATGCCTTGTTGTAACTGATGGCTCTGCTCTATAAGCCTTGGCAATTGTCCATACCCGCTCATATACACCCACCATAATTTGCTTGTAAAGCTGCGGGCTTTGGGTCAAGAAAGCTTGACTTCCGTAATAATCCACTTTGAAAACCTCGGCTCCTCCTTCTGTAGCTCCTTTGGCAATAGTTGGAACAAAAATTTCCACACAATCAAGCTCTTGAGCGGCTTTTCGAAATTCCGAGGAAAGAGCGGCCTGGACTTTAAATATCTTGGCAATTTTTGGGTGTTTTAGAGCAAGTGAGCGGTGATCAAAAAGTGTGGGCAGTTCCAAGAGAAGGTCTTTTCCTCCCATGTCAAATGGAAGTTCCTTTGCTTTTGCGACTATGGAAACTTTTGATGCCTCAATCTCAACTGTTCCCAAAGGAGTATTTGGATTAACAAATTTCCCTTCTCTTTTCTTAACTTTTCCCACAACCTCAACTGCATCCTGCTGAGAAAGAGAGTTTACGTTTTGAACTTGTTTGGGATCAAAAGCTGCAATCTGAAGTGTCCCGCTTCTGTCTCGCAGGTCAAAAAAGGCAATTTTGCCGTGGGATCTTACTGTTAAAACCCAGCCCCGGAGTAAAACTTCCTCGCCGATCTTGTCCAGAGTGTCTTTTGCAAGCGTCCTTTGCATAAACGTATTGTATATTTTTGTTCTTGCCTTGACAAGAAGTATTGGTTAAAATATACTTTGAGTCTAATTATTGTATGAAGGGAGAATCGGAAAGACAACAGTTAACGCTAGATGACCTTGGATTCCATCCTGTAGGAGTTATGGAGCAGGCACAAGGCGCTTATGTGGAAGTTCGACCAGGGGAATCTTTTCCTGCAAGCGTTACGGGTGAAATAGATGGTAAAACTGTTGTTTTAGCAAGAGTTGCTATAGCTGCAAGAGCTAGATTTGAACCATTAGGAACTCCCCCTCAAGTTATTGCTCCAGCTCCTCCGATTTCTCCTAAACCAACCTCGAATTAATCTAAGGTTATCTCAATTTTACTTGACTAACTACTATAAGATATGTTAAAATTAAGCACAATCTGTAATCTTTCCTAGTTGACAAAACAATTCAAAAAGGATCAAAATATTTAAGATAAATCCAGAAAATATATGGGCGAAAGACTACAACCTATAAATGCAGATGGCCAAGAAGCTTTAGTGCGGCCACAACGAGTCCCAGATGATGCTCCTGTAGGTAGCTCCTCATTAGATACTCAACAAATTTTTGGGCAGGAAAGATTATTTCAGCCTCCAGGCTCCATGTCAGACATATCCCAATCAGTTAATACCGGGACCCCAGCCCTATTCGATCCTCCTATTATAATAGAGGATTATGAGCAGCATCACCTTCCTTATAATCCCTTTGATCCAGCAGAAAACGCCAGGAGAGCAGAGATTCTTACCGATACAGATAGAGAATTGGGACTTTTAGAAAGAATTTCTCCTAGACGAATCCTAACTGAGATTGGAGGATCAAGAAGATTTGAAGGATATTTAAGAGAATATGCAGCTGTCCTTGGCATTGAAGGAATATCATCTCAAGACATAAGACGATTTAAGGTTCGGGCTGATAAGGCCTACAGAGGACGATCTTCAGATCTTAGACTAAGAATGGTGGACGATATGAAAAGAAATTTGGAGCTTTTAATAGAAGACAGATTTGATGCTGATCTTGTCACGATTGCAGCTTTAAAAGGAGATGCCGGAATTACTCAAGAATTGGTAGAAAAAGAGAGCCTTGCAGCTACTAGGGAATTTAAGCCTGCTCGAAGAGAAGATAAAATAAAAAAATTAAGATCATTAAGAACCCAAAGAGAAGATTTATTGATTTCAAATTACCCAATTTACCTTAGGCTTTGGCAAGATCTTAATCCTGATGGGATTAATATTGAAGCAATGAGAACAGCATTTGAAATGGCTAGTGCTAACCACACACAACAACTAGCTCTGGCAGAAAAATTGTATGCCGATTTATCCAATTCTATAAATCAGAGAGCTCTTGCTTATACTACCCAATGGAAACAACTAACTATAGATCAAGGGCTTCCCTCAGAAATTGCAGATGAAAAAGCGCACTTATTGATTCTGGATGCTACAGCAGGACCTATGATAACAAGAGTGGTTAAGATGCAAGAAATTAGATCAATGACTGAAGAACTTCTGCTAAAAACTTTCGGAATAAGTAGTAGGCTTTGGACAGAAATGACTACGGGAAATTTAGAGACTCAACATGATCTAGATGCATCCTTTGAATCTCCCAACTTGACGGTTGACAATAAAATTAAACTAGCAAAGGGGATATATAGAAAAATTGACAAACGGTTAATAGCGGATTCTACTCGTCTCTTCACTCGTCTTGCTGCAATTCTTAGAGAAAAAGGGAAACTAGGAGAATTTGATATAACTTTAAAAACAAACAGAAGACAGGCTCAGTTAAAATCTTTATCCAGACCTGAGCAGTATGAAAAGATAAAAGTATGGTCAAGAGCCCTAGGTTTAGAACCAGAAACTGTTCCAACAGCTAGGAACTTTTAATATCTTTTATCTTAAGTTCTAATTTCTTGTTTCCGTTCCATTCATTCATCTCTATTGAATAAACAACATCTACTTTATCCCCGATCTTTAAACCAATCGAACTATCATAATTAAAAATAATCCCATCAATGGTTAGATTTGAGATTTGATCTTTTATTTTTAATTTAAGATGTTTTGCGTCTATTCCCACTAATCGCATATCAGTGATTTCCAAACCTTTGCTTAAAAAAACAGGTGTTGGGTTTTTCATGCCAAATGGTTCTAATTTCGATATCGAATCGAATAATTCAAGTGTTAAATAAGAAACAGGCAATTCGCAATCAATTTTTAGTCTTCTGACCAAATGGTCGTCTGAAATTAATCTCCTGGAAAGCTCTTCGAATTTCTTTTCAAGAAGTGGAATTTTTGTTGTCTCAATAGTAAAACCCGCAGCCATAGGGTGTCCCCCGGCATCAACCAGAAACTCTCCGGCTTCCCTTATAAACTCTATTATGTTTAGCCCCGAGACAGAACGAGCAGAAGCTTTACTAAACTTTTCTCCCTTTGAAAGTACTATTGATGGGAGATAATATTCCTCTGTTAGTCTCCCAGCCACCAACCCAATCACACCTTGCTCATAAGACTCATGATAAACAAAAAGTAGTTTTTTGAGAGTATTTTTGTTGGCTCTCTCTCTGGCATGGATAAAAGTATCAATTGTGAGGCGCTGTCTTACTCTATTTATCTCTCCTAATTTCTTAGCCAAAACATTTGCCCTTTTTTTGTCTCTTGTGCAAATAAGCCTAAGACTGTCCATTGCCTCTTCAAGCCTGCCCATAGCATTTAATCTTGGAGCAACAATATGTCCAATCGTATAAGTATCTATATTATCTCTTTCAATTCTTGCCTCATCATATAGCGCTTGCAAACCAACTCTTTTCGTATTTTTAAGCTCTTCTAGCCCAAACTTAACAAGAATTCTATTTGGGCCAACAAGCGGGACTAAATCCGCAACTGTTGCAATCGCTACGAGATCAAGGTGATCGGGGTGAGGGGTGGTGAGCGCGGGGGACCCCCGACGAGCACCCGCAGTCCGCCCGCTGGCGGATGAGGATGTCGGGCGGGGGTGAAGCGAGACAGGACCCCGAACGATCTCTTGAGAGAGAAACCAGGCCACACCCGCTCCGCAGACTTTTGTTGAGTGTACAATTGCAAAAGCTTTGGGCAAAGTTTTAGAAGGTACGTGGTGGTCGGTGATGATTACATCGATGTCTAAACTTTTTGCAAACTCAACAGCGTCATTTGCCACAATCCCATTGTCCACTGTTATCACCAATTTTATATTTGATATTTTATTTTTTAAATTTGATATTCCCGCAAGGGATAAACCGTATCCTTCCTCAATCCTGTTGGGAATATAAGGCAACACATTGGCCCCAAGACTATGCAGAGTCTCCCAGAGAATTGCAGTGCCACATATCCCATCCGCATCATAGTCGCCAAAAATAATTATTTGCTCTTTTTTCTCAATTGCGGTTTTTATTCTTTTTAAAGTTTTATTCAAGTCCTTTTTGTCTATCCCAAGTTTATTAATATCCAAACTTTCCAGTTTTAGGCTCAAAAACTCTTGGGCTTCTTTTTTTGTTTTAATCCCTCGATTTTTAAGGAGGATTCGAACCAATTTATCCGTATCCAATTTTTTAGATTTTATTTTCTTGTCCTGAGTTTGTCGAAGAGATGATTTTTTATTTAGTAAATCCCACTTTTTCATTTATATCTTCTTTTCTTTGCTATACTATAACAAAGAGCAAATCTTCAAACAATATGACTAAAGCTATCCCAGAGAAAATAAAGAAAATATATGACACTCTTAAAAAGTCGGGTTTTGATGTTTATTTTGTGGGAGGATGCGTAAGAGACATTCTCATGGGACTTCCTGTAAAAGACTGGGACTTAACAACTAGCGCCACTCCTAAGCAAATTCTCAAACTTTTTGAAGATGGATATTATAACAATCAGTTTGGAACTGTAGGAATTCCCGTTAAGAATCTTGGCATAGTTGAAATCACAACTTTTCGGACCGAACATGGTTATTCTGACAGACGCCGTCCGGACAAAGTATCTTGGGGAAAAACAATTGAAGAAGATTTATCCCGCCGGGATTTTACACTAAACGCTGTTGCTATGAAAGTTGCCGGCAGAGAAGTAGAGTTTATCGATCCTTTTGAAGGAAAGTCTGATATTAAAAAAAATATTATCAGAACTGTTGGAAATCCAAAGGAAAGGTTTAAAGAGGATGCCCTGCGTCTTATGCGTGGAGTTCGGTTAGCAGCACAGCTTGGTTTTGACATTGATGAGGCAACAGGAAAAGAAATTAAGGAGGACTCAGCCCTTATTAAACATATTTCCGCCGAGCGGATTAGAGATGAGCTTTTAAAAATCTTATCAAGCCCGGACCCTACCAAAGGGATAATGCTTTTAAAAGAATCCGGGCTTTTGGAATTTATATTACCCGAACTTTTAGAAGGAGTTGGAGTTTCGCAGGCCCGGCCCGGCCGTCATCACACAACAGATGTTTTTACTCATAACATAATGTCTTTAAAGCACTGCCCGTCCAAAGATCCGATTGTCAGATTTGCAGCTCTTCTTCATGACGTTGGCAAACCTAAAGTTGCAGGAAAAGATAAAGAAGGACTTGTCACCTTTTATAACCATGAGGTGTCCGGCGCTAATATTGCTTACGAGATTTGTCAGAGGCTTAAATTTTCAAAAAAAGAAACAACAAAAATTGTAACTTTAATTAGGTGGCATATGTTTTCTGTCAATGAAAATTTATCTGATGCAGCAGTCAGAAGATTTATTAGAAGAATTGGAGTTGAAAATGTCGGAGACATGATGGATCTTAGAATTGGGGACCGGCTTGGTGGAGGGACACAAACCGCTGAATCCTGGCGGCTTAAAAAATTCAAAGAAAGAGTAGCGGGGGAGTTGGCGCCAAAACCATTTGCATTAAATGATCTTAAAATTGATGGAAATGACGTTATGAAAGTGTTAAACTTAAAGCCAGGTCCCCGCGTAGGGGAAATTTTGCAAAAACTTTTTGAGGAAGTTGATGAAGATTTGTCTAAAAATAACAGAAATTATCTATTAAATAGAATAAGAGAGCTTCAGTAACCTCCTTAGTTTTTTTATGTTAAATAAAGTATTAGAGGTCAAAAACCTTACAAAACAATTTGGTGATTTTACGGCAGTGGACCGTGTTTCTTTTTCTCTGAACGAGGGGGAAATTCTTGGTCTTCTTGGACCAAATGGCGCAGGTAAAACAACAACTATCTATATGCTTTTGGATGTAATGGAGCCCACAAGCGGACAGATTTCATATTTTGGGAAAACATTCAAAAAGGCAAGAAGTGAAATTCTCAAAAGAGTTAATTTTTCATCTGCCTATATTTCTCTACCTTGGCTTTTTACAGTTGATCAAGTTCTATCAATTTATGCTGACCTTTATGAAATTCCAAATAAAAAGAAAAGAATTGATAAATTACTTTCTGAGTTTGAAATCAACCATTTGAGAGAAAAGGAAGTAAACTCTCTTTCCGCTGGAGAACGGGCAAGACTTCTTTTGACAAAAGCTTTTTTAAATTATCCCGAAATTATTCTTTTGGATGAGCCGACTGCATCCCTTGATCCTGAAATTGCTGTAAAGATTAGAGAGTTTTTAAAAAAAGAGCAAAAAGAATATAAAGTCAGCATGCTTTTTACATCCCACAATATGGGGGAAGTTGAAGAAATGTGTGACCGAGTGATAATTCTTAATCATGGGAAAATCATTGCAGAAGACACGCCTGAAAATTTAGCAAATCAAATAACCGTCTCCCAAATGGAGATTTTAATAAAAGACTATAAAAAGGCGGAAGAAGTTTTTGAAGATCAGAAAATTAAATACAAAAGAGATGGAAGTATGTTTTACATAAGTGTTGAAAGCAAAAAAATTTCAAATTTTCTAACAATGCTTACGAATAACAAGATTAACTTTCAAGATATTTCAATTAACAAACCTGATCTTGAAGATTTCTTTCTTAAAGTTTCGAAAGGAGGCCTCCGGCCCGGAGGGAGACTATGAGCTTGCAAAGAATATATGCGATGAACAAAAGGTATTTTTATACTTTAATTCGCAGTTATGACAGATTATCCGACATGTTCTATTGGCCTGTTATGGATATTCTGGTTTGGGGAATTACGGGTCTGTACTTTGCGAGCCTTAGTCAGAATCCAAAAGAAACGACAACCGTTCTTTTAACAGGGCTTATCTTCTGGGTTATCACTTGGCGATCCCAGTATGAAATAACCGTAAATCTTTTGACCGAATTGTGGGACAGGAATTTAGTCAATATATTTTCTTCACCTCTTAAACTTTCAGAGTGGATTACATCGGTAATTATTTACGGTGGGACAAAAATGTCTATAAGCCTGGTGTTCTCCGCAGCAACTGCGTTCATTTTGTATAAGTACGCTTTCTTCCAGTTTGGCGCATGGCTTGTCCCTATTTTTATAAATCTTGGTATAACCGGTTGGGTAATCGGATTTATTGTCGCTTCGATAATAATTAGGTATGGCCTGAAAGCGCAAACTCTTGCTTGGACTGGAGCATACATCATAGTCCCTTTTTCTGCAATTTATTATCCGCTATCTATCTTACCGGACTGGGCGCAAAAAATATCTCTTTTAATTCCTTCAAGCTATGTTTTTGAAGCCATGAGGCAACACATTTTTTTGAACACTATTTCTGCAGATAAGATTTTTGTAAGCTTTGCATTAAACATATTCTATTTGATATTATCAATTTTGCTGTTTACTTTTGCTTTTAAAAAAAGCAAGCAGAAAGGTCTGGGAAGACTCATCGGTTAATTTCATCTCCAATTAATTCAATCCTAACAATCTCAATTTAATTACTATCCACCTCAAATAAATACTTGAAAACCTATAGATTATTTGTAACTATAGTATTGTTGACTAGACAACGATACTTTATGAGAAGATATAAATTTCTTGAGAAGGAAGCAATTTACGAAGCGCTTAATAGATTAAGAGACTCTTTCTTAGCTGCAACAGATGGAAATGAGGTGGAAGAGATAATCAACGGACTGTTAACTTTGGACGAACGTCTAAAAATAGGTCGAAGGATATTAATTGCTGAGTACATATCTTCAGGAGTTGGAATAGATGAAATAAGTAGAGAACTCAAGGTCGGTAAAAATACAATAGTTCACGTTATGAGACTCATGGATGCACGCCCAGATTGTTATAATCTTATTCGAAGACGCGGATTGCTAGTTGAAAAAGAATATAGAAATAAGAGATATAGTAAAACCGGAGGATCACAATTGGTTTTCAAGAGAAATGAATATACTGGTTTCAATAGAAAAGACGTAAAACGTAAGTAATTTAGAGTAATTTTGTATCGTTGACTAGACAACGGATAATTTTATTACATCTTGTTCTTCTATTTGCTTTGTTGTTTTTCAAATAACTTTTTGAATAACTTTGCTATAATCAGAGAGTGGATAAGCAAAAACTCCAAGAAGAATTAAAGCAGTCAATGATGGCTCGTGACGAGCTGCGAACTTCTGTTCTTCGGCTTTTGCTCTCCGCAGTTAATTATTATGAGATTCAAAAAGGCGGCGCAGGATATGTTGCTTCCGAAGAAGACGTTCTTTCAGTAATCCAAAAAGAGGCAAAACAAAGGAAAGATTCTATTGAAGAATTTAAAAAAGCAGGAAGACAGGAGTTAGTTGATAAGGAGCAAAGCGAACTAAAAATATTAGAAGGTTTTCTGCCCGAACAAATGTCAGAAGAAGATGTTCGAAATATAGTTGAACAAACAATATCTGAAACCGGAGCCTCAACAATGGGAGACATGGGAAAAGTCATGGGCGTGCTCGGCGCCAAACTCAAAGGCAAATCCGACATGGGTATGGTTTCTGGAATTGTCCGCTCCAAACTCTCCCCCTAGCTTTGCAAGGGGACGCCTTGCAAGGCTAAAATAAAAAATTATCGTCTTAACTGTCTTTTGAATTCTTTAATGTCAAGTGATGTTACATACGAGATTGGTGACGGAAGTTTATTGAGATTAAACCAACCAATTTGGTCACATTTTTCTGGTTCCAAAACTTTAGGTGTTTGGCCTCTTTTAATTTTTACCAAAAACGTAGTTGGAACCCAATGTTGTTTATCTTTTTCTAAAATTTCATCAGTTGTATGTAGAGTTCGAATAATCTCAATATTGACTCCTAATTCCTCTTTAATCTCTCTTTTTATTGCTTACTCTCTAGTCTCACCAAAATGGACTTGACCTCCTGGAGCTTCCCATTTTCCTTTTTCGTTTCGTGCCTTCATGCTTCTTTTTGTTAGAAGAATTTCACCTTTTTTGTTTACTATCAATGCTCCCGCTGACACTCCTATATAATCTATTCCCGCTTTCATCTTTGCTATTTCCTATTTGCTATTTACTTTGTCTTTGGCTCCATTCGTGCCAGACCACCAATATTGGTGAGGCATTGAATATTGAGGAATACGTACCTGACGCGATACCCACAATCAGTGCCACTACAAACCATCTGATACTCTCGCCGCCGAACAGAAGTAAAGCGAACAGAACAAGTAAAACCGTGATTGATGTATTAAGAGAGCGGCCGATTGTTTGAAGAATTGAATCATTAACAACTTGGGCAAAGCTTGCATTGAC
Source organism: Candidatus Levyibacteriota bacterium (assembly GCA_016186625.1). Taxonomy (GTDB): domain Bacteria; phylum Patescibacteriota; class Microgenomatia; order Levybacterales; family UBA12049; genus 2-01-FULL-39-10-A. The sequence continues at coordinate 53,111 of JACPLG010000005.1, read as the reverse complement.
ATTTTTTCCTAAATTCTCTCGGATCCTGTCAAAAACAACAATTGTGTCATGGACTGAAAATCCAATAATCGTAAGAAGCGCTGTTACAAAAAGAGCGTCTATTTCAACGCTTAAGAAATGACCGAGAATTGAAAATACACCAACTACAACCAAAACATCATGGATTAGTGCAAATATAGTTGAGATACCAAACCTTATACTGCTAGCCGGTTTTGGAACAGACCTAAAAACCAAAGATATGTAAACCACTACCAATAGCGAGGCAAAAAAGACTGCTTTTACGGCATTTCTGGTAGTTTCTCCGCCAATTGTTGGTCCTATTGTTGAGAATTCTTCCTGAATTGCCTCTCTATATTTTGCCTTCAAATCCTTATTAAACTCCGAGTTTTGCCTCTCATCAATTGGAGATGTTCTAACAATTGCGGTTTTTCCTGACGGCTCAATAGATAAAACCTTTATATTCCGCTTCTCCAGATCTGAGCTAATAAACTTAGTTTCCTCCTCCGAAACGTTTTTGCTAAAAGATATTATCATCCTACTTCCTCCTGTAAAATCTATTGAAAGATTAAGCCCATATAGAGCAAGCGAGACTAATCCCGGCAACATCACCAAAAGTGAAATTAAAAAATATAATTTTTTCCTACCAATAATATTCATAAACTAAATTAAAAATTCAAAATGCAAAAGGCAAAATTACAATTCAAAATCAAAAAATTTTGTACTCTTAAACTTTTTACTTTGATTTTTGAGTTTTGAGTTTTGACTTTTGACTTACTTATAAACAAGTCTTAAGAAAGTTCGTGTTATAGTTATTGCCGAAAACATAGAAATTAATACTCCAATTGCCAAAATAAGCGCAAACCCTCTTACAATTCCGGTGCCAAAAGTATAAAGAATCACACAGGTGATAAGAGTTGAAACATTGGAGTCCCTAATTGATGTCCAAGCATGAGAAAACCCAAGCTCAATTGAGGAGCTTCTCCCTTTTCCCGCCCGCATTTCTTCCTTAACCCTCTCAAAAATCAGAATATTTGCGTCCACCGCCATTCCAATTGAAAGAATAAAACCTGCGATTCCTGCCAAGGTAAGTGTTATTCCATACGGGGTAAGACTGCTTATTTTAAAGACAGCAAGGTTGAGTAGTGCATATATGAGTAGAGCAATACTGGCTAACACTCCCAATCTTCTATATAAAGAAACCATAAATGCAATAATAGTTATAAAACCAATGATTCCGGCTAGTAAACTTTTTTGGAGTGACTCCTGTCCTAAGGTTGGACCTACCACATGTTGCTCTAATACACTTAAAGAAATAGGAAGTGCTCCTGCGTTAAGCTGAGTGCTTAGTGCTTTTGCCTGCTCCTGGGCAAAGTTGCCTGAAATTACAGCGTCTCCTGTAAGAATTGCCTCATTAACGCTTGGAGCGGTTATTACCAGATTATCCAAGACAATCGCAACAGGTTTTCCAACATTTCTCTTGGTAATTTCAGCAAACTTTCTTGATCCCTCGGAATTAAATTTCAGCTGAACCTGAGGTGTTCCGGTATTTGGATCAAAAACAACCGAAGATGAGCTAAGATCCGAGCCTGTTAAATCTGTTTGTTTCAGTGGCCCCAAACCCGATATATCTGCGTTAATTGGATAGGCTGATGAGGTTGCAACCTCAGCTGAGACTGTTGCCGCCTCCTCCCAAAAGGTTAGCTGGGCTGTTGCTCCTATTAAGTTAATCGCCGCCTTAACATCCGTTACTCCGGGAAGCTCGACTATGATTCTAGAGTCTTTATTAACTTTTGCTGTTTGAATTAGGGGTTCTGAAACTCCATAAAGATTAATTCGTCGCTCAATTACCACCCTGGAGCTTTCAAGAGCTTTATCTCGCTCTCCTGTGGGCAGCTTTTCAACTTCCGCCTTAAAAGTAATACTAACTCCGCCTTTTAAATCAAGACCTTGGCGGAAAGCTAGTTCCTTGGAAAAGTTATATTTTTGGAGAAAATAATTCGGGTTATATTTAAAGCTTCTCTCAAAATTAAATAAGCGAATATTTCCGGGAAGATTAACAAAGGCAGATATCAGTGTTAGAAGAATTATAAAGGCGAAAATAAGCCTTGGATTTTTCATGACAGCATAGATTCTTCATCCCCAATTAGCATTACACGTGATCCATAAAGAATTGAAAGGATAAACGGATCTCTTTTTTTCTTCCTGAAATCAAACTCATCATCTGTCATAACTGTATAGTTAATTTCACTATCAATTCTTTTTTCTTCTTCTCTAACAAGTAGTGCCAGCTCTGGCAAAACAATTGCCCCAACTACCAGTAAATCCACTTCTTCCGGCCCCTTGGGAAGTTTTCTCGCAAATTTGCCGGAAAGCATTGCGTATTTTATCCTACCCAACTTAACTCGATTTTTTAAGATTGTTTCTCCAATACCAATAGCTTTGCTTCCGATTCTGAGGAGATCATAATAAAATTCGTAGTTTTTTGACAGGAAGTAATAAACTCTGTTAGCGCGGGGCTCGCGGCTTAAAATTCCTTTTTTCTCAAGATATGAGAGTTCACGCCGGACGGCATTTATCTCATCTCCGGTCCGCCGGACAAGCTCACGCACATGAAGCATATCTGAAGGGTATGATAAAAATACATTTAAAAGTTTCACACGGGAGCGGGATGTTATAAGATCAGATAGCATAAATAAATTATGGCACTTATTGTACTCGATATTTGAGGATTAGTAAACTATTTCAAACTATTTCTATTTTACTCTTACTACACCTTCCAGGGGCAAAATATGAAACCAAATCCTACCTCTTACAAATTTTATCTCGTTTCCATTCTTATCAGTTAGCAGTGTTTTGTCTGTTCTCGTCTTTTTACTCCAGGTAGCTTCTATTTCCCGTCCATCCATAAATACCTGAGCCTTTCCGGTCCCTTTATTCCTATAAAGTAGATGAATATTGTTTTCATATCCATCGTTTGCGTTTCTTTCCTGCATGTATAAAATAATGAGGTTTTTTGCTGTCAGCTGTTTTCCAGTGTTTTTATCAATATGGGGAACGTTGCCATTTTTTCGGCTGTATTGGTTTGAGACTCTATCAAATGTCCAATCAACATTGTAGTCTGGGGCATTTTCCCAAAATTCAATATGAACACCCTGCGAAGAGCCTCTTTCCCCGCCTGATGCATCATCCTTAAACACATATGGAACAAATTCTTCATCCCAAGGCGTCCCATCTTCATTTTTATTTGATAATTTTCTATTTTTGGCTGCAAAATCCCACAATTTGCTTGTTGTGGAATACATTGTATGTTCTGTTGCTGTTGCGTGTCCTAGCCTATTGTAATCTCTCCAAAAAGTAGGAAAGCCAATTGAAAACTGATTTAGATCATTATAGCTTCCCCATCTATAATCATTAATTTGCCCGAGGGCATCAGCTGGCCCGGGAGTATTAGCTCCCCCAACATGAACATATAAGGGGCTGTCTCCATATTCCGAGATCCAGTCCAGAAAATAAGTTCGGGCCGATCTTATGGGGCCTACCTGAACGGGGGGGCCGCAATGATAAATAGCTAGGGTTCTAGTGATACCCCCTTCAGCCACCGCTTCATAAACTATATCTGCGGAATTTAGTCCTGATTGGGGACGGGCATTTTCATGATTTTCAATCATTATCCCCAAAGGCCTATGTTTTTCCCACCAGGCTTTTTGTTGTTTTGAGTATTTAGCTCCATTTATTGGGCAAGCTTCTGTTTTGGGAAGAGATTCATCAAAAACTATTTCTCCACTTGAATCAATGGTTGGAGGAGAGATGGGAGAGGTGAATTTTTGCGCAAGGGGTGATTTTGTGAAAAGGAGATAGGAGGATCCTGTAGAAAGAACGTAAACAATTAACGCAAAGAGTAGTATTTTCTTATCTTTAAGCATAAATTATGAATTTTTTGTATTTACGGCTTGCCTCAAAGCCCTTTTTTCTTCATCGGACAGCTCATGCTCAATGCCTTTGCCTCTTTCTACCTTTTTAGCATACCATCTAAGGCCGGATCGGGAATATAGTCCTGAAATAATAACCCCGGTGTCATCTTTATCCACCAGGGATAGTATAAAACTTTGATCTCCACCCGTATCCTTAAAAGGATTAAATCTCAGAAGTCCGACTTTCTGTATATGAAAATGGCCCTCTTTTTCTATCTTATCACAATAGCTCCTTAGATTTTCAATATCCTTTTTATTTTCCCTACTTTCTTTGAGAACCTGCTCTAAAAGTCCTCTGATGCCTTCCTTACCTCCCCCTTGAATTAATTTATTGTAGTGAACAAGCATTCTCCAAAATAATATAGTTAGACCGACAAGCCAAGCAAAGCTCAGGATTAAAAGAAGTGGAGTGAAATTTGGGAGCATAGATATTTATGTTAGCCTCTTGACAGGCACGATGTCAATAGTGTATCTTGCCTTTGTAGCCATAGTTGAGGCTACGCCAAATAATGGCAAAGAAAAGAACCAAAAAACAAAAGATTCTTGCCGATAAAAGGCACGTTTTGTATCATCTTGTGACTCCTTCTACTCAAGTAGGTGAAAGCGTTGCGGCTAAATCACATAGTCAAGAAAGCTCTTCTGCCGAAAAAAGGGAGAAATTGCAACTGCCTACATTTGAGTTGCCACAAACCAAAAGCTACACTCTTTCCTCATATGCTTATGTAATTAACGACATTAGGAAAACCGCAATTGTAACTGGGGCAATAATAATAGCCCAGGTTGTGTTATTTCTTGTTTTAAACCGAATGTAAACTTAACTGTTTAATGAAAGGGGGTGAATTGTATGGCAACAATGTATTGTGTAAAGTGTAGAGCAAAAAGAGACGATCCAAATGCACAACCGGTAACCATGAAAAATGGTAAGCCTGCTCTTAAAGGAAAGTGTCCAGTCTGTGGTACAGGAATGTACAAGATAGGACGTGCTTAAATTGCAGACTAATTTCTTGGAGATCGCAATTATTTATCTTCAAGAAACACTACAGAAAAATCCCGTTACGTAATAGTGCGGGATTTTTCTTTGCGCTACGAAGTCTAAGCCAAATAAGCAAAGGTCCGTCCTTAACATGAGCCTAACCAAGGTCGGACCTTTAAGTTCAGCCTTGTCAAGAGACAAAAATGCCCCATTTTGAGGCTAATTTTAATTAATAAATATATATAAATATAAAAGGTGTATAATAACGCCAGCCTAAATTTTAGGCCTATAGAAAAGAGGTGTATCATGCAAGAATTAGAAAATTTTTCACAATTAGAAATTGTACATAGTGGATTGAATGAGTCCGTGGAGTCTTTAGATGAAATAATAGATTCTCATGTTGAAGATGTAGTTGCTTGGCAAATCAAGCCTCAGCTTCAGGCGTGGGCTAAAAGTGTAACAGAATTAGGTTTATTTCCTAGAATTCCATGTTATAGATTTATTAAGGATGGTGTAGAGAAAACAGAAATTTCTCTACTTCATGTAGCAACGGTGCCTGACGAGAGAGACATGCCTCCTCGATTAATATTTCTTACGCCCGAGGGGAAAATCGTAGGATGCCAAGAAGACTATGTTGTTGGACTAATGCAAGATAGAATAACCGAGCGTGGTTCAAGAGGCTATTTTGATTATGGAACAAGGGCTTTAAGGCAGCTACGGGGAATAGTTGGCGCAAAGCAATACGAATTGAGTCATCCAAAATAGGCAGCTACTCACAGCAGGGTCTTTGTAGCGACTACAAGTTCTCCAGGGCCACGCCTTGCAGAAGTAAACCTCAAAAATTCTGCTCGAGCAGGAATTGCGTGAATGTTAAATCGTGTTCCCACATGGAATGTGGGAAGGTAAAATATTTAAAACATGGGTCTTTGAAACCACAGTTGGGGCAATAAGCGTCGTGGCTTCCCGGCATATCGCCTATTAAACTATTACATAATGGATAATTTTGAACCCTTAGGCTTCTTTTACTTTTAGGTTTCCCTTCTTCCATTGTTTGTAATTTCTAATTCCTAATTTCTAATTGACCTAAAGAATTCCCAATTTAGAAATTGGTGCTTTTTTAGAAATTAGGTTAATTAGGTCAATTTTATTCGCCTTCATAATGGACAAGTTTGTAAACTTTAAGAACTGATACGTCCCACTCTCTCACAATTTCCGCTCTGCCGAATCCTGCAACCTCCCAAAGAGAATATCCCAATGGATAACAAGGTATTGTCTCACAAACAATAAATAACTGATCAGTTGCGGATTTTCGCTGCGGATCCACATCAAGTCCTTTTATAACCACAGGATCTCGCCCAGCTAGCTTCATAAAATATCTGTAAGCATGATCTGAATTTCCTCCGGTAATAAGGGCAAAGTTAAATGGCTTGCCCTCTGTTTTTGAGAGAATGAAGTGGGAAATCATCTTAACCTGATCTACTTGGCGATTTCCTAAATAAGCGATTGGGGTGAATTTGAGATTAAGAAAGAAAAGCCCAAATAAAGCCAGGGCTACAAAAACTTTTCCCGGCTTATTGAGAATTTTTGTAATTTCTGAAAATAACAAGCCTACGAGCAAAAAGGGGACTGGAAAAAGAAATCCAAGATAGTAATCATATATTGATTTATTATAGAGCCCAAAGAGTCCAATACCTAAGGCCATCCAAGCAAAAATGAGTGAGTATTCATATTTTTTATTCCCAGTTTTTACTGATTTCAAAAATTGAATAATGAAAAATATTGTGCTAACAAGCCCAATAAATATTGCAAGATTAAGCCATAACTGGAGTATAAATGGATCAAATTTTGAAAATTTAGAAAAATCAGGATAACTAAAGATTAATCCTGGGAAAAGTCGAGCAAAAACATGTTGAATATTTGCAAAAAAAAGTTGCCCAGCACCTGTCTCTTCGGAGTTGAAAATAAAGCGAATTATATTTTGACTATTGGCAAATTGATGTCGCAGTTCAAAAGCTATAAATGGAGAAAAGCCTATTAAAAAACCGAAAAAAAGACTAAGATAGCGTTTGAGAAGATTAGCAATGGTGTCAGCGCGAAAACTCAAAGTTGAAAACAAAACATAGAAAAACATAATTGCTCCCACAAAAGTAGCCAAATAATGTATTTGTAAATTAATTCCCATTAGGATTCCCGCTAATACAAAAAGTCGAAGTTTATTTCTTGAAATTGCTTTATACAAAATATAAAGACTTGATATTGTAAAAAACGGGAAAACATTCGGATTCCAGGAGGAGCGCGAATAGGCAATTACAATTGGGCTTATTGCATAAAGAAAACTAGCAATTAGCCCTGCCCCTCTTCCAAAAAATTCATACCCTATCCTGTAAACTAAATAAATTGTGGCAAGACCAAACAAAACTACCATGATTGCGGGGCCAACTGGATCAAAATTTGAAAGAATCATAAAAGGAGCCATCATGTAGTAGTAAATTGGGCCTAGAAAAAATCCGCCAACAGAGCTGGTTGGACCAAGTAGCGTTAAATCTCCATGAAGGATGCCATAAACTACTAAAGCATCTCTTCCTTCATCGCCCAAAAACAAAATATAATCTCTTACTTTGAAAATACGCAGAAAAAAACCAAAAGCAATTATCAGAAATACGGGAAACCATTCTGGCTTTAACCTAATTTTTCCTGGAGTTTTGAAAGATAAGAAATGTGCCATCTTTTCCATATAAAGATATTATACATGGAGTAGCTATATGGGATGACAAAAAATCCTATTGCAATAATTAAAGAAATTTGCCGCACAAAAGTGGTGTTGCCGAAAATATATGTTCCCAGAAATACAACTGTTGCTATTATTAGAAGAGACCCGAATGAAACCAAATTAAATTGCGGGAATTTGAGAAGTACTTTCCAAGGACTTGTAATTTTATATTTTCCAAATGCCCAGAAATTATTAACTATAAAATTCCAAATGATTGAAAGCTCAGCAGAAAACGCTGCCGCAAAGAATGGAGCAAGTTTGAAAAATTCAGAAAAAATCTCAAGAGAGATGGCATTAATTAAATACCCAATAAAACCAGTAATTGCGTATTTTAAAAAAGGGGAGCGAACTAGTTCCCAAAATCTGGCAGTTATGACATATTTTAATAAGTCAATAATATATTCCCGCGGAACGATTTTTGATCTCCCAAGCGTTCTATCTAAAAAATGGAAAGGGATTTCTGCTACTTTAAAACCGTCACGAATTGCTTTGTGTAAAAATGATACCTGAAATGTGTAACCTCTAAAAGCTGTTAATTCATCTTTCTCTTTTAAAAACACTTCTTTCCTAAGGGCCCTGAAGCCTCCTGTCCAGTCATGAACCCAGAATCTCATCAGAATTGATCTTACAACCAAATTTCCGACAACTGACTGGATTTTTCTACTGATTCCCCAATTCTTTGGAATAGATCCTCCTCCGCTATATCTTGTCCCAATAACCATATCAAATCCTTCATCTATCTTTTTCAGAAAAAGTGGAATTTTTGTCGGGTCGTGGGACAAGTCTGCATCCATCTCAAAAACAATGTCTGCATTCATTTCTTTAATTGCCCAGTCCATTGCTCTTACGTACGCTGCACCAAGTCCATGTTTTTCACCTAGATTTAAATCAATATTTTTCCATTTTTTCATTAGTTTTCTCACCTCATCTGCGGTTCCGTCTGGAGAATTGTCATCTGCGACTAAGATATACATTTCATAATTCTTTATTTTTGGAAATATCTCTTCCTCAAGAATTGTAATTAAACGCTCAACATTTCCTTTTTCGTTATAAGTTGGAAGTATAATTACTGCTTTCATAAAAAATACCACATGGCTAAAATGGTCAGGATGGTTAGCATAGCTAAATTGTTTGATAAAAACTTTTCAATTAACTATGTAACCATTCAGTTATTTAGCTATTATGGCTCCTGATATATTCTATAGTTTTTTTCAAGCCTTCCTCAAGTGACACTTTTGGTTCCCAACTTAAAAGCTTATTTGCTTTTTCAATATCAGGTCTTCTTTTTGTAGGGTCGTCCTGGGGTAATTTTTCACTAAATATTATTTCGCTTTTCGAATTTGTCAATCTCTTAACTATCTCTGCGTACTCCAAAACTGTGTGCTCGTCCGTTGAGCCCAAGTTGACAACTTCTCCCTTTGCTTGAGGTGATTCCATTAGCCTTACCAAACCATCCACCAGATCATCAATAAAACAAAGAGGCCTTGTTTGTTTTCCGTCTCCAAAAATAGTAATGGGCACTCCTTCAAGGGCCTGTGTTATAAACGTAATAATCATTCTCATGTCTTCTTTTATCATTTTTGGGCCATAGGTATTAAATATTCTTGCAATTCTAGTATCTAGGTTTTTCTCTCTATTAAAATATGCAGTAATTGTCTCGCCAAATCTCTTTGATTCATCATAAACTGAACGAGGACCTGTAGTTGAGGTATTTCCCCTGTAATCCTCTTTTTGGGGGTGTTCTAATGGATCTCCATAAACTTCAGAGGAGGATGCGAATAAAAATTTTGCTTTATTTTTCTGGGCGAGCCCGAGCAACAGAAAAGTTCCCGACGTATTAGCAAGCATTGTTTCTTTGGGATATGCATGATAACTAATTCTGCTGTGATGATTAGGAGAGGCCGCAGAAGCAAGATGATATATGGCATCTATTTTCTCTTTAAGACTAAGAGGTCTAGTTATATCATGTTTAATAAAAGTAAAGCTTGGATTTCCCTCAAAAGAAGCAATATTTCTGTGAGTGCTGGTTAAAAAATTATCAACGCAAATTATTTTGTTGCCCCGCTTTAGAAGATTCTCGCAAAGATTTGAACCAATAAAGCCGGATCCGCCTGCCACGAGAATAGTTTGCATTATGTCTTATTCCTCTTTTCAAGCTCTAAATCAGCTTTTACCATCATCTCCACCAACTGCCTAAAAGTGGTCTTTGGCTTCCATCCCAGAACTTTTCTGGCCTTACTTGCATCTCCAACCAGATAATCTACTTCTGCCGGTCTTAGGTGATGCGAAACATTTGAAATTACAAAGTCCTCCCAATTTTTTATTTCTACTGCTTCAAAAGCAAGCTCTACAAATTCTCTGACTGAATGGTTTTCACCAGTTGCTACAACATAATCATCAGGCTTGTCTTGGGCAAGCATAAGCCACATTGCCTCAACATAATCTCCTGAAAATCCCCAGTCTCTTTTTGGCTCAAGACTTCCCAACTCTAATTTTTTCTGTTTCCCTAACTTAATTCTGGCAACACCATTACTTATCTTTCTTGTTACAAATTCTATGCCTCTCCGAGGAGATTCGTGATTAAAGAGAATCCCCGAGCAAGCGAAGATTCCATAACTTTCTCGGTAATTAACTGTGGTGTAGTGACCGTAGACTTTTGCAACCCCATACGGACTCCTTGGGTGAAATCTGGTTGTTTCCTTTTGCGGGCTTTCTGTAACTTTACCAAACATCTCAGATGAAGATGCTTGATAAAACTTAATTTTAGGATTTACCGTTCTTATTGCTTCAAGTACACGCGTTACTCCCAGCGCAGTGAACTCCCCAGTAAGAACCGGCTGTTCCCAAGAAGCCTTAACAAAAGATTGTGCAGCCAAATTGTAGACTTCATCCGGTTCAGTCTCTGAAATTGCGTCAGTTATTGATCCCTGATCCAGAAGATCGCCAGATAAAAGTTCAACCTGGTCTCTTATATGATGGATATTCTCTAGATTTGGAGTACTTAGCCTTCTAACCAGACCATAAACATGGTAACCTTTTGACAAAAGAAATTCTGCAAGGTAAGGCCCGTCTTGACCTGTAATTCCAGTAATAAGGGCTTTTGGCATATTAAACCTGATTCCTCCAATAGTCTAACGTATCCTGAAGGGTTTTTTCAATCGGTATTTCTGGCTTCCAACCCGTCAACTTTTCAAACCTGGAAAAATCACATAAAAGCTCACGATCGTCCGAATGCTTCAAAAGAGCAGGTTCTGTTTCTACTGATATTTTTACGCTACTCATTTTTTTTAACATCTCAAGGATTTCTGAAATTCTATATGACCTGCCTCTCCCCAGATTGTATACATCTCCTAACTCTCCCATATTAAGCGCAAGAGTGTATGCTTTTACCATATCTCTTACATCCGTAAAGTCACGGCGTGCTGCCAACTTTCCCACTTTCATAATTTTTCCTTTTCCTCTCTCAATTTCTGCAATCTGTTTTGCAAATGCTGAAATTACGAATCGAGGAGATTGTCTGGGCCCTACATGATTAAAAGGCCTAACTCTTACAATTTTGAGTTTATCCGAAAGATAGTATTGAAGCCCAAGAAAATCCTGAGCAAGCTTTGATACTGCATAAGGGTTGGTTGGATTGAAAGGAGCGTCTTCATCGATAGGCAAATTTTCCGATGAGACTAAACCGTAAACTTCAGCAGAAGAAACAACAAGAATTCGGGTCTCAGTTTTATTTTTCTTAACTGACTCAAGAATATTAATCTGTGCAGAAATATTATTAATAAAAGTCTCTTTTGGGCTATCAAAGCTATTTCTTGGAGAGGTTAATGCTGCAAGATGAAATAAAATGTCTGGTTTTTCTTTTCTTATGAATTCTTCTGTTGCGTCTTCATCTAATAAATTCAACTTTTGTAGTCGGATTTTAGCCGGATTATTAAGGTTTTTCAAACTATTTTCGTCCAAATAGGTTCCGCTTAAATCGTATTGGCCGGTCTGAAGGAGGTAGTCTGCCAAATGGCTTCCTGCAAATCCTGAAATTCCTGTTACCAAAGCCTTTTTCATAAACTCTTGCTTGTCCCCCGTAGCCTAGGCGAAGTGGGATCATCTTCCTACCCCAATATAGGAAAAGCCTAATTTTATAATTTGCTGCGGATTGTAAATATTTCTTCCGTCAATAATGTTTGGTGTTTTCATGAGTTTTTTAATTTTCAAAAGGTCAGCTTCTTTGAACTCATTCCACTCAGTTAGAAATAGAATAAGATCTGCTGCTTTTACTGTTTCATAAATATTTTCTCCAAGCTCGATGTCATTAATGATTTTTTTTGCATTTTCCATTGCTTTAGGATCATAAGCAATAACCTTGGCCCCTTCTTTTTTGAGAAGCTCAATAATATCAATTGAAGGCGCGTCTCTCATGTCATCCGTGTTTGGTTTAAATGCAAGTCCCAAAACTGCCACTTTTTTACCCGCTACTTCTCCTAAGATTTTTCGTGCTTTTCTCACAATATCTCTTTTTGCTTGTCTATTTATTTCTTCAACTTGATCTAGCAGGGCAAAATCGTAATCATTATCGCTCGCAATTGAAATTAAAGCTTTTACATCTTTTGGAAAACAGCTCCCGCCGTACCCTGCACCCGGATATAGAAATGCTCTTCCAATTCTTTTGTCAAATCCGATTCCGTCAAGCACCCTTACGCCGTCCGCATGGACCAGTTCTGATAATTTTGCTATTGCATTTGCGAAAGAAATTTTTGTTGCAAGAAAAGAATTTGCTGCATATTTTATAAGTTCTGCCGTTTCAAGGTTTGTATTTACGAATGTTCCATCTATCGGTTTGTGAAGATCAATTAATAATCTTCTAGCTCTTGGGCTCTTCGTTCCGATTACAACTCTGTCCGGATGAAGTGTGTCCTCAATTGCTGTTCCTTCCCGTAAAAATTCTGGAACTGAAGCAATATCAAAAGTTGCATCTTTGGGCAAAACTTCTGAAATAAGGCGCTCAATCCTTTTATTTGTCCCAGGGGGAACTGTACTTTTTGTGGCTACAACTGTATAATTTTTTAAGTTTTTACCTAATTTTTCGGCCACATCATATACAGTAGAAAGTTCTGCATCTCCTGTTTTTTGGGGAGGTGTTCCAACAGCAATAAAAACAATGTCAGACTGTTTAACCCCTGGGTCATAATCAAGGCTAAACAGTAATCTGCCTGCTTCAACATTCTTTTTTACCAGCTCTGCTAGGCCTGGTTCAAAAAATGGAATTATTCCCTTTTTTAAATTATTAATTTTCTCAGGTGTGTGCCCTATAACATGAACCGTATTACCAAAATCTGCAAAAACCGCTGCTGTAACAAGACCTACATAACCATGTCCAATAAAAGTAATAGTCATATAAATACCAAATTGCTTAATTGTTCAATTGCTGCATTGTTAAAAGGTCTAAGTCCAACAATTAAACAATAATAACAATGGAGTTCTCTCTCCTCCTAACAATCTATTTTACCATTTTTAAGAAGCGGATGTAAGAAATTGGAGTTATATCTTCCCAACAAATGGGAGTGGAAATTTTTTCTTAAGATATCTTTTATACAACTCAATCGTTCCATAATGATCAAAGGCAAACAGATTTTTTGGAGGCAAATTGTTTAAATCAAACCACCTAATTTCGCTTACTTCGTCATTTCCTCCTCCGATTTTTTTTATAACTTTTGCAAGGTAGAAAAATGCGACGTTTTGCCTATCTTCTTGTGGCCTGTCCGGATTATCAGCGATTCGAAACAATTCAACAGGCATAATATGATATCCTGTTTCCTCTTTTGCTTCTCTTATGAGAGCTTGTTTTGAATCTTCGTCTCTTTCGATATATCCGCCAATAACTGCATATTTTCCTCCATTTAGAAGACGTGGGGCCCTTTTTATTAAAAGAATTTTTCCTTTGTCTATAACTAGAGCATCTACAACGCAATGGCGAAGACTGGTTTTTCTCCCGTTTTCAAACCTGCAGTTAATCATTTGTATTGTTGCTCGTAATATTTCTTATATTCCCCGCTTTTTACTTTCCTCCACCAATTTTCATTTTTCTTATACCAAGAAATAGTCTCCTCAAGCCACTGATCGAACGAATGCAAGGGCTCCCATCCCAGTTCTTTTTTTATTTTCGACCACTCAACTGCATAGCGGCGGTCATGCCCCGGCCTGTCTTTCACAAACTCAATCATATCTTCACTCTTACCTAAAATTCGGACAATTTTTTTTGCAACTTCCAGATTATTTATGTCTTCGCTCATGCCTCCCACACAATACGTTTCCCCCACTTTTCCTTTTGACAAAACCAGATCAATTGCGCTGCAGTGATCTTCAACATATAACCAATCGCGAACATGCAAACCATCGCCATAGATTGGAATCCTTTTACCTTCAATTAGATTTGTAATCGCTAGTGGAATTATTTTTTCCGGAAATTGGTACGGACCAAAATTATTAGAGCAATTTGTAATTGTAATTGGAAGACCGAAGGTATAGTGATAGGAGCGGACCAAATGGTCAGAGCCTGCTTTACTTGCAGAATAGGGACTCCTTGGATTATACGGGGTTGATTCGTTAAACTTTTGATCAGAATCTAGTAAGAGTTGCCCAAATACCTCATCTGTTGATACATGGTGAAAGCGTTTAATATTATTTTTTAGGGAAGCGTCAAGTAGAACTTGCGTTCCAACAACATTTGTCATAACAAACGCAGCCGGCTCCATGATTGATCTGTCCACATGACTCTCGGCTGCAAAGTGAACTACCCAATCAACTCCCCGCATTGCTATATCAACCTCCGAGACATTGCAAATATCGCCTTTGACAAAAGAATAGCTTGGATTCTTCTCAATATCCTTAAGATTTTCTAAATTTCCGGCGTAGGTTAGCTTATCAAAGTTTATAATTTGATCTTGAGGATAATTTTTAACCCAATAGAGGATAAAGTTGGAGCCGATAAAACCGGCTCCGCCAGTTACTAAAATCTTCATTTATTTTTTTCTGCCCAGTATTTACTTGCGGCAAAAAGACTGTCAAATGTACCCGCATCGCTCCAAAACCCATCCAATTCTGCCCATTTAAATTCTCCATTCTTAATATAAATATTATTTAAATCAGTTACCTCAAGCTGACCTCTATCGGAGGGTTTTAAACTTCTGATGTGCCCAAACACTTTCCCGTCGTAAATATAAACTCCGGTCACTACCATATTGCTTTTTGGATTTTTAGGCTTTTCTTCTATTCCTGTTATATTTTTATTTTCGTCGAAAAACGCAACCCCAAATCTCTCAGGATCTCTTACCTCTTTAAGAAAAGCCAATGCTCCGTCTTTGAAGCTGGTCACTTCTTCACTTATGTCTGCATCCGTTGTGTTATCTCCTAAAATCACGGTTATTGGCTCCTCATCTGCAAAGCTTTCTGCCAAAGACAGCGCATCTGCAATTCCTCCGTCAGGTTTTTCCTGATAGGCATATTCAAGATGATCTACCCCCAGTTCATTTCCGTTTTTTAGAATTCCTAAGAAATGTCCCACGTGGGGACCACTTGTAACTATCAGTATGTCTTTTATGCCTGCTTTAACCAATGTTTCTATAGGATAAAAAATCATCGGTTTATCATAAACCGGAAGCAAATGCTTGTTAGTTACATGCGTTAAGGGATAAAGGCGAGTACCTAATCCCCCTGCTAAAATTACACCTTTCATATTTTGATTAAACTTAACATTCTCCTGAACTTGCCAAACAGGTTATTAAAAACCAAATCCTCCTTTGAATACAAAAAAAGCTGTTGCAATACCAAGACTTGCAACAAGAACGTATTCTATCACAATTTTAGCCACTAAATCATGGTTTATCAAATGATGAAGTATCCCAACAAGTACATAAGCAAAGCTTAGTCCAATAACTAGGCTCATCTGAAGCCCTCTGTCTGGATGAGCACTTAAAATTAATATAAAACCAGCCAAGAGTATTGATGCTAATAGAATATAATATGTTGTATGGTTTTTTTTCATTAAAGCACCATTCCTGTATTGAATATGGATATAATCAAAATTATTATTGACAAAAATATTGCATGATCAAGATTATGTCCGACAAACCTTGTAATTTTTCTCCTCTCAATTATAATCAGATCTATTAAAAAAACCGCTATAAACAAGAGAAGTATCAGTAAAACAAGCTCTGAAGATTTTGAAAAATTAGGCTTGATAGGAAGATAAGAACCAATCTCAAAGCCTAAAACTCTTTTAGCTGCGACACTTTTTTGATTTTGAGACGGACTCCGATTTACTGCAGGCAAAATCCTCTTACTGCCAAGTTCCTGAACTACTAAAAAAGTTTGCTCTCCCGCAAGTCTTCCCGATTTCACAGAAAAGCCGACGTCATTATAATTTGCTGAAAGGATATTGGCTCTATGGGTTGGGGAAGCCATCCACGCATTAACAACATCGTTTGCAGAATTAAAACCTCTGGCTAAATTTTCCCCAGCATAAATATAGTTATAGCCAGCTTGTCTTATGAACACCCAAGGGGTAGTGCCTGTCGGACTATTATGGGCCCAGTAATTTTTGGCAAACATATCTTCTGCTTTTTTTCCGGCTGCTTCTGATAATTGGGGGTTACTAGAAAGAGGTCTAAGGCCATTCTCTATCCTCTTCTGATTTGTAGCCTGTATTAGCTCCGCAACTGAAATATCCGCAAAAGCTTTAACCTTTTCTCCGAGCGGATTTAAAGTTGAGGGGAAAAATAGAGAGCTTAGGATAAAAAAAGAAATTAAAAATAAAATCGTTTTATGATGAAGAAAGGAGGCTCTATGATTATTTAAATGATGGGGAAAGATTAGGCAGTAAAAGAACTGGCGCATAATGTGAGTATATCATGAGTACCTGGGAAGAGCCTGCTTTGATTTTTTCCCATTTACCTTTATATCAAGTCCGAATCCAAGCGCATTTGCAATTGCCACTCCAACCCTAGTTCCCGTAAATGATCCAGGCCCAGTATTCACTTCAATTTCATCCAAATCTGCAGGATTAATTTTATTTTTCTTTAGAATTTTGTCTATAAGAATCAGGGTAATTTGGGATTTTTTGGTATTTTCCTCTGTTATTTTATCCAGGAGCTTGTCCGATACAAGTTTTATTGTCGTTTTTTTTGCGTCAGTTGTATCTATTACCAGCTTATTCATAAATCAAGCAAGATTGCACCCTGCCTGATTATTTTCCAAGGTTGTCTCGAACAGTCTACTACTGTTGATGAGAGACTCCCCCCGGTTTCTCCCTCTATAACAAAGTCTACTAGTTTTATAAGTGTTTTGTCCAGTTCTTCGAATATATACGGAGTTTTCTCGTCATGAAAGTTAGCGGATGGCGCAAGTATTGGAGAGTCTACAGCTTTTATTAGCCTTATTGGAACACTATGGTTGGGAATTCTCACTCCTAAAGTCTTTCCGCCACCGCGAACAAGAGAAGGTACTTTGGTCATTTTACAGGCGGTTACAATAGTTAAAGCGCCGGGCCAATGTCGTTTCATTAATCTTTTGATATCGCTTCCATATGGCAATACGTACTCATCAACTCTTTTTAAATTGTCAAATAAAACCGGCGTTGCTTGCTGGGCAGGTCTTTTTTTAATTTTAAAAAGCCGCTCAATTGCTTTCTCGTCGTCCATCCGACACCCTATGCCAAACGCGGTATCTGTTGGGAAAATTACAATTCCACCCTCTCGTATAACTTCAATTGCCTTACTGAGACTATCCATAGCTTTCTATTGTAATCTCTCTCTGGCCTCTATTCAAGTGCTTAAAATAAATCCTGTAAACCTGTCCTCCCGAAGAAAGGCTCTTCTTTAAATTAAAATCTAAAAGCCTATCTGCCCACTCAATTATTGTGACCGATCCTTCTTGCTCTATTATTTCGGGCAAACCAAGACTCTCAAGCTCTTGCGGTTTTTCAATTCTATAAAGATCTACGTGATTTAGATTTTTGATGTTATTTCTATTCACCCTGTGACTTCTTAGCAAAACAAAAGTAGGGGAGGCAATCCGCTCTGTTATTCCCAGACCCTCTGCTACTCCTTTGACAAACGTAGTTTTGCCCGCTCCTAACTCTCCAAAAAGCAAAATAACATCTCCAACCTTGAGTTTTTTCGAAAATTCTGATCCTAAAATTTCTGTTTCGCCGCTTCCTCTTGTAATTATCTTTTTATCCATATTTTTATAAGGTCTCGTATAATCTCTTTGTTTTTAAATGCAATCAAACCGCCTGAGACAGTGATTAACAATATTCCTAATATAACCGGGACAAACGATAAATTAGAATCTTTTGCGCCAAGGACTTCTGTCTCCTTCTCACTCTTATCCTCTATAGTGTTTTTTATGGCAGCGAAATGAGTTGCAGGCTTTGATTGAGTTGATATTCTGGCAAAATCTTTTGTATTTGTTGAGGTAGGGTTTGAAGTAGTGTTTTTTGATGAGGCACTATTAAGACTTATCTTAGGAGTTGGGGTTTTTGTAGGACTTTTGCCTTCTTGCGAAGCAGCCGTCTTTTTCTGAGTTGGAATTTTTGTAGGAGTTGGGCTTTTAGTGGGCGTAGGTGTGTTTATTGGAATCGGGGTAGGAGTAGGGCCGCTTATAGCAATAATCACGTCTTCCGACCAGGTCGCAGATCCACAGCTTGAAGTATACCTGCCAACTTTAAAAAAATACTCACTGGGCCCTTTATAATATGAACTGTCTTTATCTGGCTTTATTTTTAGAGTTCCGCTCCAGCTCCCTTCTATAAAATCTGCTTGTTCAACTTTAAAGAAAGTTGTACAACCACTTGCTGGAGCGTTACTCCAAGTTCCGGCATTATGTTGAGTGTAACCAAAATAGCTTGTGCCGGTGGGGTAAAACACACCACGTAAGTATGAGTCTTTACAGCCTGAACAAAGAAGAGTGACGCCAACCTCTGCTTCTTCTGATTGATCGATAGAACTCGGAAAACTATCCACTGACAAAGAGACTGCAAAAGACGGGGTTATATATGAAGCAAACAAAAACAAACTTAACCCAAAAGCAAATACATGCTTCTTCATCTTTGCTAAATATTTAATATTTTATTTTTTATATTTTATTTTTTTATGGTATGTGCCAATAGAGCGTTACAAATCCATTCTGATGGTCAATAACGAGTCCCTTACCCAGTCCATTAGATTCAAATCCTTTACATAATTGCGAGTCTTGAGAAAGGTAAGCTATTCCTCCTTCGGCAGCATAAATAGGGCGTCCAAAAGTAGGTCCTTCACTAAAAGGGTAAGCGAAATCTGTACCAGTATGCACGCCGAGAAAATAAGGTTGGGCATAGGACGTTGTAATTATGCTATTGGGCAGTGGGTGTTGAAATTTACCATTATTAATATAATCCATCGGATTTACCTTATTTTCCCTGCCAATAACTTGTTCGCCCTCTACTCTTGCAGGAGTCATAACTTCAAAGTGGAGATGTGCGCCTGTTGAACAGCCTGTATTACCAGCGGAAGCTATAATATCACCACGATTAACAGGTCCTATATTGGCGGTAATATTTCCAAGAGCCCGACTAATTGAGGCGGCGTCAGCCCTTAGCCTTGCTAGAATTTCTTGAAATTTTGCTTCATCATTTTTAGTGATTGCTAAAAGCTGCTCTTTCCCCTCTCTATCCGCATCAAGTTGTTCATTATAACCTTCAAGCTCGACTTTAAGCTGTTCGATTTTGGATTTTTTATCTTCAAATATCTCCTTTTGATTTGAATAATCGTTTTTGGCCTGTACGGTATCGTAAATCAGTCTTTTATCATGAGCTTGGGCAATGCGAAGATAATTTGCTTTTTTTATAAAATCCTGAACGCTTCCTGACGAAAGAAGTATCTGGAATGGGGATGTTGTACCAACAATATAAGTTTCTTTTATCCTGTTAATTAGAACCTTAGATAATGCATCCAGAGAACCTTCAAGCTTGTCTATTTTTTTATCTGCTGTATCAATGTCTAAAGTCAAATCTGAAATCTGTTGCTTTGTAGATTCTATTTTTAGCTCTGTTAACTTAATTTGATTATCAATTACTTTTATTTGAGATGATAAAGTCTTTTCCTGATTCTGGAGTTCGCTTATTTTTGTCTGAGTTTCATCTATTTGCCTAAGAATTTCCGCTCTATTTTTAGAAGGAGTCGGGGTTGGAGTTAGAGTCGGAGATTGAGCAATCGCATTTTTTAAAACTGCTCCCAAAATTAGAAAGCAAAAAAAGATAGCAAGTACTGTTTTTCTTAGGTTTATCCTTCCCATGCCAGCAATTTAATTATACACTCTACTTCAATCGATGTTTAGCCGGATTATAAATCGGATTATTTCAAATATCGAAGGACTGCGAGATAACTAGAGAACGCTCCAAGCACAATTGCAACCACAACCTCAATTCCCAATAGTTGCAAAAGAATTATGGGAGAAATCGGGAAAAGTGGAATTCCTCGCAGGAAGGAGGAAAGATATGGAGTTACGTACAAAAGAGTTCCGACTGAAATAAACCATCCTACAAACGCACCTACCAAACCGTAAAAAATTCCTTCCAAAATAAATGGCCAGCGGATATACCAGCTTCCTGCCCCAATGAGCCTCATTGTTTCAATATCGGTTCTTTTTTGAGATATTTTTATTCCTATTATTGTTACCATTATGAATAATGAGACTAGAGACAGAAATGCAACAACAGCGAGCCCAATTTTTCTAAGAGCAGAGGTCCACGACGTCAAGGTTGCAACCACGTCTTTTTGAAACACTACCTCCTGAACAATAGTTGATTTCCTAAGTGTATCTGAAACGAGTGCTAAATCTTCTATCTGATAAGTTGATATTTCAAGCGACGAGGGAAGAATCTCCGCAGTGACTAAATCAAGAAGCAATGGATCATTTTTATTCTGCTCTTTGTAAATGTTAAGCGCCTCTTCCTTCGAGACGAATTTAACGGATGATATCAGACCAGACTCTTTAAGAGTTTTTGCTAATTCATCAATTTCTTCCTGCCTCGCTTCGTCTCTAAAAAAGGCCGTAACTTGGGGTTTGGATTCAAAATAAGCGATAATTCGCGAGGAGCCGAAAATAATAAATGAGAATATGGAAAAGGCCAGAAAAGTAAGCATCATAATAAACACGGCTGCAATAGCTTGATATGGAGATCTTCTGATATTTTTCCATGTTATCCCAATAAATTTCATAATTCTATTATACCCAATGCAATCCTGTTCTTGTTAGTTCTTGTTAGATAGTCTATTTTTATTTTAATGCCTCCTCAAAATCACTGGTTATATCCTCTGCTTTTTTGTCTTTTTCTCTCAAATGTTCTTCCTTTTTCGGATCAGTCTCGCTCTGTTCTCTATTCTGCTTGTCCGCCGAAGCTTTAGCGAAGGAGGATGTTTCAGTGGACTTCCTGGACTCTTCTGTTACTGCAGGCTTTTCTTTCTCATCTTTTTCCGAACTTTTATGGTTGACTTTATGTCCCTTTCTGTCATTTACCACAGTTCCTGCTTTAAGCTCAATAATTCTTTTATTAAGGCGTTTTACAATATCCGCGTTATGAGTTGCCATAATTACCGTTGTTCCTTTTTCGTTAATATCAGAAAGCAACTTCACAATCTCCCAGGATGTTTCGTCATCTAGATTTCCCGTTGGCTCATCTGCCAATAGTATTTGTGGGGAAAGAGTCAGCGCTCTTGCGATTGCTGCTCTTTGAATTTCTCCACCAGAAAGCTGAACGGGAAATTTATCCTTGTGCTCCAAGATCCCGAGTTGGGACAAAACCTCTTCTGCGCGGGCAGCAGCTTCTTTTCTTTTCACACCTGAAACTTCAAGGGGTAATATAGTGTTTTCAATAATGGTTCTATCGTGAAGAAGTTTTAAGTCCTGAAATATTACTCCGATCATTTTTCTTAAATCCGGAACTTTTTTATTAGGAAGCTTGATGACATCGAAGCTATTTACGACAACACTTCCCTGAGTTGGTATTATTTCCCGAATGAGTAATCTAAAAATTGTGGTTTTTCCTGAACCGGTTGGACCAACTAGAAAAACGAATTCTCCCCTCTCAACCGTGAGTGAGATGTCCGAAATTGCAAAAACTCCCGTGCCAAATTTTTTTGAAACATTTTCAAGACTTATCATCAAAAGTTGCTTCCCGCAGCGGGGCTATTCTAGGACTTCCACTCGACCAACATCCATTAACCATCCCGCTTTTTCGGCATCAAATGTCTCGCCCCAAACCTTTATTTTTTTACCTTTAACCAAAGAGAGGTCAACTACTGAGGACGTGAGATAAACATTTTGGCTCTGCCCTCCTGGTCTTTCAAGATGGTACTGCCCTTCTCCGTCAATTCCGCCTTCTCTAAGAACCCCCTCTGCAGTGTCTTTAAAGGTTTTAGTATCGTTACTACCAAATATTGTTCCTTTTGTAGTCCCTGAGGCGCTTGTCACCTCTTTTATCTCACCAGCTTGCTGGGCTGTTCCTTTTACAATCAAAAATCCGCTCCCTGCACCAAGAGCTATCATTAAAATAGCAACAACCGTGAGTTTTCCCCACCAAAAATTTTTTTTGTTTGAGTCAAACTTCTTCACCAACTCCTCTTCTGTATTCTTATCTTTTTCCATTTTCTAACTTTTGAGACTTATTAAGTAAAGCACATCCACAACTTTTTATCAACCTTAAAAAGCCTTCAACTCTTCCTCAATAAAAGAGTCAATTTCTCCGTCTAAAACCGCGGAAACATTTGATGTCTCATGTCCAGTTCTTAGATCTTTTACCATTTTATACGGGTGGAGAACATACGAGCGGATTTGATTTCCCCAGCCTGGAGTTTTATATCCACCTTTAAGCTGCGCCTCTTTTTTCTTCTTTTCTTCTTCACGCAAGACCCAAAGCTTGCCCATCAAAAGCTTTAGAGCAAACTCACGGTTTTGGCCTTGATGCCTTTGTGATTGCGCAGAAACGACAATCCCACTCGGTTTGTGCTTAAGTCTCACTGCAGTTGAAACTTTGTTTACATTTTGGCCTCCATGGCCACCGCTTCGATAAAAATCCCATTCCAAATCCTCTTCCTTTATTTGAATTTCCGAACTTTCGTCGATTTGCGGCATTACTTCAACGAGTGCAAAGGAAGTTTGCCTGAGTTTATCTGCATTAAAAGGGGATTGTCTAACAAGTCTATGTACTCCAGCTTCATACTTTAGCAGCCCATAAGCGTACTGTCCTTCAACTGTAAAAATTATGCTTTTAAGTCCTGCCTCATCTCCCTCCTTTTCATCAATCGTTTCAAGGGTGAATCCTTTCCGCTGCGCATATCTTGCATACATTCTATAAAGCATTTGGGTCCAATCCATAGCCTCAACTCCACCCTGTCCAGAATGTATAGAAACAAGGGCTGCGTTTTCATCATATTCGCCTGAAAAATATAATTGTGTCTCAAGCTCTCCCAAAAGTTTTTCAACCCCTTCAAAATCTGATGAGTCAAGCTTTGACTGAAGCTTCCTGGCGTTGTCAATTTCTTGCGAAAGTAGGGCCATTTGTTTCATTTTAGAAGATGCCAGTTTTTGATCCTTCCAAAAGTTAGGACTCATCGATTCCTTTTCAATTTGCCTAAGCTCTTTTTCTTTATGAGCGACATTTGTTTTTTCCAGAACCTTTTCAACACGCTTTTTTAAATCTTCCATAGCTAAATTCCAGAGCAGATTTTAAAACACATTTCTCGTGCCTGATTTGTTGGCAAATCTTTTATTCCCTGGATGTCCCGCAGAACTTTTTGAATTTGAGGAGATGAAGAAGCAACTTCCTCGGCATCAAGTCCCTCGATATTTTTCTTTATATCTTCTATTTTTGAACCGACTCCCGCTGCAACATCAAAACTTGGCGGTTTTATATCAGGCTTTTTAATAGGAGTTGGCCTGCTAATTGACTCTCCTAAAATTTCCTGATTGCTAGGAAAAAAAATTCCTTTGATCTCCGCTAGGACTAGAATCGCAACGATTGCAAAAAAAGAGGAGATAATGATCTTTCTTTTATCCCATTCTTCACCGCCTGGTTCTTCTTTTTTCTTAAGCTTTACACTCTCTTCCAGGATTTCCTTTTTTCTGAAAAACATAAGTCAATTCTAAGGTTTTGAGCTCGTATTTGCAAACCCAAGTCAAAAGGTATCAAAAGTACCACAAGTATCAGAAGTATCACGGGGAGAACGAGCTAAAACTCCCTTTGATACCCTTGGTACTCGTGATACTCGCGATACTCTTTTTTAATCGCAGGATCTCAACAGCCAGTCATTGTAAAAATTAAACATATCTACTAAACTCAAATTATGGATAAAGGTATTGATGTCCTGTGTATTGGATCAACAACCATTGACGTTTTCATAATGCTTCAGAAACTTCAAAAATTCACCTACGATAAATTTTCCAATCAAATTTCTTTTACTTTGGGAGAGAAGGTTCCACTTGATGAATACACAATTGCTCTTGGGGGAAATGCTTGCAATGTCGCAGTTGGCCTATCTCGATTGGGATTTAAAACTTCGCTTGCCGCTGAGGTAGGAAGTGATGAGCTACAACAAAAAATCCCAAATACATTAGCTAAAGAGGGCGTTGACATGACATTTTTAAAAAAAGAGGAAACAAAGAATCCATATTTTAATGTAATTCTAAGCTATGGTGGAGAAAGAACAATACTTGAAGAAAAAAATCCTCTTGGATTGGATTTAGAGGTAGGCTATATTGATGCAAAATTGGTTTTTTTAACAAACATTAGGGGAGGCTGGGAAAAAG
The DNA here is from genome assembly GCA_016186625.1 of Candidatus Levyibacteriota bacterium. Taxonomy (GTDB): domain Bacteria; phylum Patescibacteriota; class Microgenomatia; order Levybacterales; family UBA12049; genus 2-01-FULL-39-10-A. The sequence continues at coordinate 28,564 of JACPLG010000005.1, read as the reverse complement.
TATATGAGAGTATTTTTTCAAAATATAAAAATGCAAGATTTGCCATGAATCCCGGAACAAGGCAGATTATGGAGACCGCAGATAAGCTTATTGAAATTCTTCCCAAGATTGAAATTCTTTTCGTGAATTTACAAGAAGCTCAGAAAATAATAAAGGATAATAATCCTGATGTGAAATCAATTTTAAATAAATTAAAAACCCATGGGGTAAAAATTGCCGTTGTCACTGACGGAATAAATGGTTCTTACGCTATTAACAAGACTGGGGAAATGTTTCACATTGGAGTTGTTACAAGTGAAAGACCGATCGAGAGAACCGGGGCAGGGGATTCTTATGCTACCGGATTTCTCTGGGCAGCCTTAAATGGCCATTCGGTTCAAGAAGCTATGAGATACGCTGCAATAAACGCTAATTCGGTAATCAAAAAAATTGGGGCACAGGAAGGTTTGTTAAATAAGGAAGAGATGGAACAAAAATCTAAACAAAATCTCGCCTTAACAGCGGTCAAGATATGAAAGTTTTTCTAGCAACAGACCACGCAGGATTTGAATTTAAAGAGAAGATAAAAGCATTTCTTCGGCAAAAAGGATATGAAGTTGAAGATTGCGGGGCTTTTGAACTAAATCATAGTGATGACTATCCGGATTTTATAGCGCCGGCTGCTAAAAAAGTGGCCCAAGATCCTGAATCTTTTGGAATAGTTCTCGGAAAATCAGGAGCGGGCGAGTGTATTGTGGCAAATAAAATAAAAGGAGTTCGAGCTTTTCTGGGAGTGAGCGAACAAAATGTCAAGTTGGCTAGGGAGCATAACGATGCGAATGTTTTATCTTTAGGCTCTGAGCTGGTGGACGAGCAAACTGCGAAACGTTTGATCGAACTTTTTCTAAATACCCCATTCTCAAACGAAGAAAGACACAAAAGAAGAATTGAAAAAATCACCGCGCTTGAAGCTTAGTTTTTGCCAATCATTAAAACTTCTTCTATCAGGCGGTTAGCGTAGCCGTATTCATTATCATACCAGGCAATAACTTTAACCATGTTGCCTCCTACAACTTGGGTTAGAGATAAATCCACAATTGCCGAGTGTGAATTCCCGATTATATCTGATGAAACAATAGGATCCTGCGTAACTTCTAAAATGTTTTTGTATTGCGAACTTTGAGAAGCAGATTTAAACTCATTGTTTACTTCCTCTGCCGAAACATCTCGTTTTAAAAGAAAGGTAAAATCTGAAAGCGATCCAACAGGCACTGGCACGCGAATTGCAAGACCTGAAAATATCCCTTCAAGCTCGGGAAGCGCTTTTGCCGAGGCAATTGTGGCACCGGTTGATGTTGGCACAATATTTTCAGCAGCAGCTCTTGCGCGCCTATAGTCCTTATGACCCCCATCTTGCAACCGCTGATCCTGAGTATAACCGTGAATTGTTGTCATCATGGCTTTTTCTATACCGAACTTATCAGATAAAACTTTTGCAACAGGAGTAATGCAATTTGTAGTACAGGAAGCGTTACTGATAACATTTGCACCCGAATAATCAACCTCGTTAACCGATAAAACATAAGTCTCAATGTTTCCACCTTTTGCAGGAGCAGACAAAATTACATTTTTGGTACCTGCCTTAAGATGTAAATTAGCCTTATCTAAACTTAAGAAATGGCCTGTTGACTCAATCACAACGTCAATTTTGAGGTCTTCCCACGGAAGAAGAGAAGGGTCTTTTTGGGAGTATACCTGGGTTTTCCTGCGTTTGTTGATTACAATTTTTCCCAAATAATCTTTTTTTGATTCTTTCGATGGTTCAATCGAAACCTGATCTTTAAGTACCCCGTAAACCGTATCGTATTTGAGAAGATACATCCACCCCTCAATATCTGTTGATGAACCTGCGTTAATGGCAACAACGTCAATTTTAGTTTTGTATTTTTCAAGAATAACTCTGTGGGTCATTCTTCCGATCCTACCGTAACCATTAATCGCAATCCTTATCATAAGTCAATAATAGTCTCGTCAGCTTTATATTTCAAATATTCCCAGTATTCCTAAGGTGTAAACCTAAATCCACCCCCGGGGTGATCTTGAGGCTTCACCCCAGGATTTCTTTAACTTTATTAATGATTGATGCTGCGTCAATCTCTTCATAGGCAAGAAGTTCCTCGGGCTTTCCGCTTTTTGGCATCCGAGAAACAGCCAGGCTGTGAACTGTTACTTTATAATCAAATAGGCAGCTTCTCACTGCCTCGGCAATTCCGCCTTCTGGTCTATGATCCTCAACAACTATGATCGAGCCTGTCTCCTCTGCTGCCCGCCCCAGCGTCGCACAATCTATTGGTTTAATCGAATATAAATCTATTACCCTGATTAACATCCTCTCTTTTTCTAATTCTTCATAAGCCTTAAGAGCCTCATGAACCGCAATTCCTGCTCCAACTACAGTAATCTTGTCCTTTTTTGAACTCTTTATTACTTTGCTTCCGCCTATTTCAAACTCCTCCCAACTATCGTAAATTACCGCCGTTTCCATTCTGGTTGTCCGAAGATAAACTAATCCCTGATGCTTTGCGGCTTGTTCGACAAGCTTTTGGGTAGAATTAGCATCACATGGGTATAAAACTACACTATCCGCAAGTGTGCGAAACATTGCTATGTCTTCAAGCCCCATCTGGGATGATCCGTCCTGCCCGATTGATACACCGGCGTGAGAACCAACAAATTTAATATTTGCCCGCCCGTAGCTTGCCATTCTTATCTGATCATGAGCTCGCGTTAGAAAAGCTGAGAAAGTAGAAACAAATGGAATCTTTCCCCGGCGAGTCATTCCAACAGCGACAGAAACCATATTTTGTTCTGCAATAAACATCTCAAAATATTTATCAGGATATTTTTCGGCAAAAAGCTCTGCATAAGTTGAGTTAGAAACCTCTCCATCTAAGGAGACTAGGGAAGGGAAGTCAGGCGCAAGATAAACAAGAGCTTCACCATAAGCTTTTCGAGTAGCAATTAATTCTTTATCCGGAGATTGTGCGACATTAGAAATGTTGTACAATCTCCGTTGTGCGACGTGAGATATATATCGGGGGCGAGGTGTTTTTTCATCTTTTAATCTATGCGGCTTTGCAATTTGTCCCCGGATAGTCCTATCAATTTCACCAAGCGCTTTTTCGTACTCCCCTATTTTTTCGTAGGGGAGTGCTTTCCCGTGAAAACCTTCTTTATTTTCCAGCGATTTTATACCCTTCCCTTTAACAGTTTTTGCAATTATCATTGTGGGTCGCCCGTGGCTACTTAAAACTAGAGAAAATGCCTGTGAAATTTCTGCTAAATCATGCCCGTCAATTATAACTGTCTCCCAGCCGAAGCTAGAAATTCTCTTTTTGTATTCCGCAACATCCCACCCATACATTGTTTCCCCACTTTGTCCTAGTCTATTCACATCAATTATCCCTATTAAGTTATTTAGTTTATAATAACTTGCAATTTCAATTGCCTCCCAAATCTGCCCCTCCGCCATTTCCCCGTCGCCAAGCAAAACATATGTTTTATAAGACAATTTATCCATTTTCGCCGCCAGTGCCATTCCAAGACCTATGGATAAGCCTTGACCTAGGGACCCTGTTGGAGCCTCTGTAAATTTGAATTCCATGGAAGGATGACCCTCCAGAGGACTTCCGAATTTTCTAAAAGTTAGAAGATCGTCTTCGCTAAGCTCTCCAGCAGCTGCCCATAGCGCATAAAGGAGTGGTGAGGCATGTCCTTTTGAAAAAATTATTCTGTCATTGTTAGGAAAATCCACTGCTTTTGGATCAAATCTAAAAAATCCTCCAAAAAATAAAACTGTAATTAAGTCTGCTGCGGATAATGATGAGGTAAGGTGTCCCGAACCTGCGGCGGAGGTAGAAAGCAGGCAGTAATATCTAACAAGTCTTGCGAGTTTTTCCAGGTTTTCCATATCTTTATCATATCAAATTGTAAAAATTAAAGATTTGAAAAAAGTATAATACTTGGTAGTATTGGACTTTTTTATCATTCGGCGGTTTTAGGAAGACGGACGTAGCTTTGCTATAATTTTTAAATGGGCATTATTCAAACCTTAATACTCTCCGCTATTGAGGGAATAACCGAGTTTCTTCCTGTCTCCTCAACTGGTCATCTTATCTTAACCTCTCATGTCTTAAGTATAGAGCAAACCGAATTTGTAAAAAGTTTTTTAATAATAATTCAGCTTGGAGCAATTCTTTCAGTGGTTACCCTTTATTTTAGAAGGCTGACAAACGTAAAAATATGGCCAAAAATAATTGCCGGTTTTATTCCAAGTGCGGTTGTAGGACTTCTTCTTTATTCATTTATAAAAGAATCCTTGATAGGAAACATCCTTGTAACCGTTGCCGCATTATTTGTAGGAGGATTTGCATTTATTGGGATTGAGCTTTGGGATAGACAAAGAGAAAAAAGCTACGATTTTAAAGATCTAACAACCAAAAAAGCATTTTTGATAGGACTTTTTCAGTCAATAAGTATCATTCCCGGAGTTTCCCGCGCAGGAGCATCAATTCTAGGAGGACTTATTCTTGGTTTTAATCGAAAGGCCTCAACTGAATTCTCATTTCTTCTTGCAGTTCCAACCATGCTTGGGGCAACTTCTCTTGATGTTTTTAAAACTAGGCTTAATTTTTCAAATAGCGAGCTTGTAGTTCTTTCTATCGGCTTTATTGCTTCCTATTTATTTGCACTACTTGCAGTGAAGTTTTTAATAGATTATATTAAAAATCACACTTTTATTGCTTTTGGTGTTTATCGAATAATAATTGCTATAGTTTTTTATTTAATTTTTATTTCATGAGTACATTTGAAGCAGTTTACAGGGCAGTTGCCAAAATTCCGATAGGATATGTCACAACCTACGGAGATGTCGCCCGTTTTGTTGGCATAAGAAATCCTAGGGTAGTAGGATACGCGCTGCATTCAAATAAAACACCAAATACGGTACCCTGTCATAGAGTGGTAAATAGAGATGGCAAGCTTGCGCCCGGCTATGCTTTCGGCGGACCGGGAGTTCAAAAACAGCTCCTCGAGCAGGAGGGTATTGAATTTGAAGGATCAAAAGTAAAAATTGATTCCCAATTATTTTCTTTTACCTAGCAATTTCAAGCTTGGGAAATTCAAACTTTCTGAGGCTAAATCCCTTTTTTAACACAATCAAACCATTGTAAACTAACGCAGCTACCAATAGAAACAAAGCTGCAGCCACGCATAAAGTGAACCAAAATAAAGCCTGGGCAATTGCTATAAAATCTTTCATGAAGGCTGCATTATACCGCAAAACTACCTAAAAGTCAATGCTATAGGATAGATATGCTCGTTTTTGAACTGAGTACATCTACATGCTTTCATTCTTCTCTAAATTTTTGCTATAGGATGTAAATTACAGTATAATACAACTTCCAAAAGGAAGAAAACATTATGACTGCTGAGAGAGAAAGAGGAAGCCCAGGCCAGCCCGAACTTGGGTTGATTGAGAGATCCCCAAGAGAGAGGGCTATAGACTCTTATTTGCGCCTTGCTGGGCTTTTATTCTATACCCCAGACAACCAGCTTAATGAACAGATGGTTGCAGAAAAGATATTACTAGGAGAACTTATTAATCTAGATGCAAGAGAAATAAATGGTGAAACCATTAAAAACCTAAGTACAAATAGAACATTTAAACTACCAGGCCCTCCCAGCGGCAGACTCTTAGTCTTTTCTAGAGAGAGGGCAAACGGTGTAATAGGAGATCCATTATCTCCCGAGAACTTAGAGACATTAAGAAGAGATATACAGATCGTACAATCAAACAGTAAAGATGCAACAAAAGTTGTAAAAGAAGAAAGATGGACTTCTGTGGAGACACATGTCTCTCAAACAAGAGAGAGACTGGGGTTAACAATCGATCCCTATAGAACAGAACGTGATGTCTACAATTATTGGGTATTTGTACCACCAAAAGAGAGAGCCCAACCCTCTCCCAGACCCCGACAAGCTCAAGCGCCTGGGCAGACGATAGAGGATTGGCTTCATAGTCTACCTCCTGGGCCTGAACGAACAATTGAGCTTCGTCGGCCACCGCACAGACCGCCAAGACATGAGCCTCCTCCAGCGCCTGCGCCGAGTCTAAGGGCCGAACGGCTACTTGACCGGCTGCGACGCCAATTCGAACGCGCTGGCAGAGAAACTCTCCAACATCTCCGTGAGAGGTGCCCACACCCACCTTTACCTCCTCCTGCACTACCAAGGCCTGAAGTGCCCCCACCTTCACCACAATATATGGTTGTTATTGCCAACCGCACGTCAGAACTTAAGAGAAGAGCGAGAGAAGCAGCAAGAGGATATTTAAAAACAGAGGTGTCTAGGGGAAATATATTTAATAACTTTAAAGGAAAAGTTCTTTGGAGATTGTTTGACAGAAGGGTGCATCTTAATCTTTCCCAAAAGGCTGAAAGATGGCTTATCGAAGCTAATGATATACATGCATCTATTGATTGGGGTAACCAAAGAGCTGTAAGTACAAGAGAAAGCCGTACAGCTGAATACGCCTCGGCTCTGGGCAAAACTGCGGCGATTCAATATCAAAGCCGATACACTCCTTCTGATGAGGAAAGAATCGAGATAAATGGGCCAATTAGGCAAGAGGTGGTTGATACTTTGGTTAGATCTGCGGTTAACGGAACAATTAGGCCTGAAAGAATTCAGCAGGAAATTAGAAGCTTAATCAATAGGCATAGTAAAGACCCTTCGGTAAGAAAAATATTTGGGCAAGGAACCAGTTATTTTGCTACGGATCTTTTTGTGGTTGCCCAACAAATTAGGCAAGACCTTATCAATAGAAGAATAACTGTGGAACAAGTTAGGAGAACTTTAAGGATCAATTTTGTTAATCCACATTGGGGAAAGGAAGGAGAAGAGGTTGAGAAATATGAATATGACACCAGATCAGCTGATGAGCTTTTGGAGGCAATTTCTCTATCAGGAAGGTATGGGATTTTTAACTTATCGAGAGCGGATGGAAGAAAACTATTAATTCAGTCACTAACCGAAATTAGAGCAAGGCTTGATTTTTCCAGAAGGAACGGGATTGATTTGATAACTTACCGCTCAAGATATGAAATTGAACAAGGCAGAGCTGCCTTGGAAAGAACTATTTCTCACGGGATCGCGGCGCTTGAGCAATCAGGCATCACTGAGGCTGATTTTCGAGAAGAATGGAAGAGGTCTACCAGCGCATGGATTAAACTGTTTGAAGACGATTTAAGAAGCCGAAAATTAATTCCAGAATACAAAGACGGTGTACAGTGTGCTTCTTAATTTTTTTAACAAAAATGAATATGCCATTTGGGGAGCAAAATAAATTTAATTCTTAATTTGCTTTAAAAATCTGTATTTGAGGACTATTTTAAACATTCGCAATCCTACGATGATTGATTTTATAAGTGAGCCTGTTATCCTAGACTCACCTATTCTTTTTCTATATCTAACGGGTAGCTCAAAATGCTTAGGCCAGATAGTAGAGACAGGGCGGTAAACTCGGCTAAAAAATATGACTCGCCTACACTAAGTCTTGGGAGTAACTTTTTAACAGCTGATTTTTTTTATAACTTTAAAAGTGCAACCACAATCTGAAAGATTAGTTGTTGGACTGTATAAAAACTGGGTTATTTTTGCGACAAAAATATTTCCGAGGCGAAGAAATTCTCCCATATTGGCATTTCTACTTATAAATTTTTTGTTGGTTCTTATTCCGGATACAATATCATAGTCACCCATTTTGCTTAAAAGCTTTAAAAGATCCGCTGCTACAAAAGTGCCATCAGGCTCACATAAAACAACATAATCGCCCTTCGCCTCTCTTAGTCCTCTTTGAAGTGCAAATCCGTAGCCTTGTTTATGTTCTTTTATAACTTTTGCTTTATTTCGAAGTGCAGACTCTGATGTTCTATCTTTCGAATTGTTATCAATCACAATAATTTCATCAACTATTTTAAGTTTCCAAAAATCAGAAATTGCCCTTCCTATATTTTTTTCTTCATTAAACTCCGGCAAAACAATGGAAATTTTTTTTCCTTTATACATAAAGTTTTAAATCAATACTCTATAGTACTTTGCTAAGAGGGTTAAATCAACAATAGATTTAACTTCGTGAGGCTTTTAATCGCAGTCTTACTTCCCCTTTGAATTAATAAGATAAAGTAGGGTAATTAATAATCCAAATCCAATACCTACAAGCAGTATAAAGAGATTAAAGTTTCCGGATTCCAAGATAGTATCTTTGTAATTTCTAAAAAGTAGAAGGGTTGAAAAGGCTAATAATAAAACAAGGAAAGCAATTACTGCGTTTGCGGCGCTTATATTTACGGAGCTAGAGGTTCTTTTTTTTGCCATTTAAGAAGTTGGGTTATCTTGTGATCTCAATAGGTGTGTTTATTTCCGCACTTGGAGCGCTTACGGTCACTCTATTGCTAGCGTCTTTGACAATATTATAACCTGTTGCATATGTTGTTGGGCATGGAGCAGCAACATCGGCAGCATTTAGAACAGGGTCTGTGGGAAGTGCCGGTATGTAATCAGGAACCAAAACAGTGCAAAGGTCTGCTCCTGTGTTACTTATTTCAGCAGCGGTTGTTGTTATCTGTGTTGGGAGATTGCCTTTATTCTCAGCAGCATAGGCTCCAACTGCGTTAAGTATTTGTGTCACCGCGCTTCGCCTTTTAGTATCATTTGCCTGACCAAACTGCCTTCCAGGATTAATTGCAATAAGAACGATTGAGAGTAAAATTGCGAGGATACCTATAACAACTAGGAGCTCAATTAATGTAAAACCTTTTTGGGCAGTTAATTTTCTCACTTAACTAATAATAAACACAACAAAAATTACTTGTCAAGAGGCATTTTTGGTTTCCTTGCCTGGGCTCAGAAATTTTGCGTATTTCCAGCTGGGGTTGATAAAGATCCTTCTGTCTGAAACTGCGCTGAGGGGCTTGCTTGCTCTTCAAAAATAGTTGGCTGTGGGGCAGGAGTGCTGACCGGAAGAGCGCTCGGCTGCTTTGGAGGTAAAACTATAAATCTATAAATTACAAATAGGAGAATAACCATCAAAATTGCAAAAACTCCTGCTAAAATATAAAGCCTCCTGTTGTCTTTCTTTTCTTTTTTTGGAGAGACCACCAACGATTGTACATCTGATAACAAGTTGAAATGACGGATTTCTTGAATTTTATTTATCACAAGTCCTAAATCTAAATTTGTTTGAAGCTGGGGTATAACTTCAAGGCAGAAAGATAAAGGGTAAATTCCTCCAACTACAAATCCTAAGCCAACAAAGGTTTCTTTAATAGCTTCCCCCAGCTCTTTATTTGCTGCGACAATTTTTATTTTTCCAGGAAATTTTGTTTGCTTGCTAACATTGTTTTCAAATGGAACAAGCTCCAAAAACTCTTCAATTTTTTTATCAATTTCTAGTGTATTATCCGCAAACTCAGTATCAAAAGTTACTGTTGTAGAAAGAAGAATCACTATATTTTTAGGGGCTAATTTATTCGCGCTCACAAACGCTTGAATAGCAGTTTCAAGGCTTTTTTTGCTAACTAATTCCAAGTCGCTAATAATATCTGCGGACAGTTCCAGAGAAAGCGGAGACGCTAATGACTCTTCGTAAAAATAGGCTCTGTTGCGTTCCAAATAGAAAACTCCGGTTGGCCGACCTGAAATACCTTTTTTTAGTTTATCTCCTTCCATGATGTAATTGTAAGTGCACTATTATTGTACACATAATCTACCTGGATTTTCCTGATGGATTTTTCAAATGTGGCAGTTGAGGTTATTATCCCATTACTGACCTGCACCCCAACGGTTGCTCCGTCAATTTGTAGGCTCTCTCCGGTGTAGTTTGGGTCACGAATTAGCCTAAGAAGTGCATTTTCAATTCCGGATTCTGCGCTATAGTAAGATACTGTTCCCTGCTCTAGGCTACTTGTGGACAAGGCGTTGTTAAGAACTACTATAACAATACCTGTAACAATTGCCATGGAAATAGTCATAAAGAAAAGTAATGTCAGGACGGCATAACCTAATTGTGTTTTTTGTAATTTTTTCATCTCATCCCTGCGGTTGTTTGAAAAGTATTAATTTCTTTGCCGGATCTTTTTGTTGTCTCGGAAGTTAAAGTAAACAAGATTTGAATTACATCTTTCCCGCTGTCTCCTTCAAGGCGCATAAATGAGAGGTCAGAAACAGAAGTCTCCCCACTATTTAACTGATCCATTGTCCCAGTTCCTTCGTTTTGAAGAAGAAAATCACTACTTCCCAAACTATAAGTAATAGTCTGGCCATTTATAACAATTGAAAGTGATGGGGACGGGCTGCCATAAGAGACGGGAGCGGAAATACTTTGTGCTCTAGAAATGTCATAGCTAAACCTACTCAAAATAAATCTGCCGTCAGACTCTACGGATGAATGAGCCTCAGATTCAAGCTGAACATCAAAAATCGATCCAAACATTTGAAGTGTAACAGTTAGAAGAATAGTAAAAATTCCCATATAAAGAATAAATTCTATTAATGTAAAGCCTTTGTTTATTTTAAAAATTTTCATTAAGATACTTGTCCCTTTCTACGGGGAATAATTAATACTTACATCATAAACCACTGGTGTCTGAGTTGAATCAGATGTTGACAGATATGCTCTATAACGCATGCATTGTGACGGATTTTCATAGCCTTGCCCATCGTCGTTAAATGTTAAGACCCCGCCCGTTAATGGAAAGAAAGAACTTGGATCTCCTGTTTCTCCAACAAAGTCAGAATCATCAAAAACAACGCTACTGCAGCTATTGCTAATGCTATCTTTCAGAGCTACTCTAAATTGCAAAGTTGTGTTTTGAGGTATAGAAGAGGTTGCCGAAATTCTATTCCATGTGACATTGCCTCCTGCGTCAAAAGTTTGCGATTCAAAAACTCCAGAGCTTGAATAGCTACTTCCCGAGCCTGCTCCTCCAAGGATTATTTTAAGCTCAGAAGTACTATCTGCGGTAATAATATATGAATATGCATATCCGTTTGACTGAAGAACTGAAGAAACTCCATTGATTCCGCTTGCAACAACAAGGTTTCCGCAGTTAACAGGTGCGCTTTCATTATTAATATTTACTACCTGGTATTGATTTGTTCCGCCTGTTCCCACTACTATAGCTTTGTTGCCAGTAACCACCGTTACTCCCTTGGGATCCATACCGTTTGTGTCATATACTCCACCGCCAACAAGTGTTGGGGAATTTTTATTTTGCGTATCAATGATAAAAAATTCTCCTTGAGTACTTGACGCACCAGTTACCAAATATGCTCTTGTTCCAGTTGTATTTACCACAACATCTTTGCCCCCCAAACCATTTACTGAAATCTGGCCTACAATAGATGGGGCCTGGGAATTTGAAATATCGATTATTTGCAACTGGTTGGCACTTGCACTCGTTGCCACATAAGCAAAACCTCCTATTATTTGTATTCTTATCCCAGTCCCTGAGAGTGTAATGTCTGACGTATTTACTTTTGCTCTTGAACCTGATTTACTTGAAAGGTCAAAAATATAAAATTTATTCCCGCTAGTCATGTATCCGTAGTTACCTGATGTTGAAACAGCATCCCCATCCCCATTTCCTGGTGCATCGAAATATCCAACCTCTTGATATTTCCCGTTAACAATATTATTAAGATCAATAATTACAATCTCCTTGGAATTATTATCAGTTGCTAAGTATGCATAATCTGTTTCGCCAAACACGTCATTTGTTTTATATCCGACAAACGTGGCTTCTAAAGTTAGGGCAGGTGGGTAGTCGGTAGTAACATCAACGCTTGCAAAAGAAACTCCCGATGCATTTTCTCCTGTGCCAGCTGAGATTTTCCCTTCAATTGCAGAGATGGCATTTGCAACTCCGTTTTTTGGTAAATCAAAAGTTGCAAGAATTAATTCCGGTGAGCACCAGTCTCCTCCGCCACTTCCTGCACTAAGTGTAATTTCTCCCCCATCCGAATCTGTGATTGAAATGCCTGTAGTGGCAGGGTTTGCCGTCCCCGGAGTAAAATCATCCACAGTCGTTTCAATATAAACCTCATTTTTATGCCTGGTAAAATAAGAAATATTACTTACTGATGAAACAATAGGGCTGTTCCACGAAACCGTTGAAACAATTTTTTTAGTTGATGGGTCAAGGGATCCGCCCGATGAGACTATATCTCCATTGCTATTCCTGTACACATCACTAATCACTACACTTAGTGTATAGTCGTTTATGCTTTGGGTTCCTGCTACAAGCTCAAAACGTCCGTTTGAGATTTCAGTATAATATGTTCCGTTTGTTGCAATATTGCTAAAACTTCGCTGAGCAATGCTTCTGACTGCTTCCTGGGACTGCCTAAGATAGGCTGTTGCCTCAAGTCTTTGTTCTTGTTGGGCACGTCCTCCTCTTGCGGCTACTAAACCTGTAATAAGAGCGGGTAAAAGAAGTGTTGCAAGCCCGATTGCTATTAGAAGCTCTACCAAAGATTGACCTGCCTCTTTTTTTCTATTTATAAACATATTGCCAAACCCTTCATTAGTCTGTACTGGTTATAACTCCGTATCTGTTAAGAGTAACTGTCCTTTGTTCATTTGTGTTGATCAGCCTAATGGTGATAGTATTTGCTGATTCTGAAAATCCGACAATTTCTCCTGAGAGTTTGGAAAAAATAAGAGTGTTCCCTGGTAGAGTAGTGCTTTGAATTTCAAGATCCTGGGGAAGATTGACTGTAAAATTTGTCGGTTCACTTGGATTGTAGGTGCTTCCGTGAAAAAGAACATATTGATCAGAAAGAAAGTAAATTCCATAGTCATCTGTTGTAGTTCTTCCCTCGGTTGCCCCTGTCATGGCTTTAATCTGCTGGGCTACTATGTCTGAGTTGAGTTTATCCAGGTTTGATTGTGCAGAGGTTCTACTCTGAGTCCTTAGGAGGCTAAAGACAATTAACCCAAACATTATGCTCATAACAGTGGTGGTAATTATAATCTCCAAAAGGCTGAAACCCTTTTGAAAGGGGCTGTTTCTTTCTTTGGAAATGGGTTTTGTAAACATATTACCTACTACTTACTTGCCCAATTAGTCCGTAAATTGGTGCAATAATAGAAAGCATAACTGCGCCAACTAAAACCCCAACGGCGACAAGCATTACCGGCTCAAGAAGAGTTGTTAGGGTTTTCAGGCTGTTGGTGACACGATAGTCTTGTTGTGCAGATATTTCTGCCATAGATTTATCCAAAGTTCCAGTTTTTTCTCCAGCTTCAATTACTTTTACAATAATTGAGGAGAAAACTCTTTTTTGGTCTTTAAATCCTTGCGATAAGTTTTTCCCTCCGAGTACAGTCTCTTTTGCGTATTTAATTGCTGCTGATATATCTTTTCTCCTAACTACTTCTTCAGCAAGCTCGAGTGCATTAGTTATGGTGATACCGGAAGTAAGGAGCAAAAACATGCTTCTTGAAAAGCGTGCGAGATCAATTTCTTTAATAAGATTTGAAATAAGAGGAAGGGAGTAAATGAAGCCTAAAATCCTAGATTTTTGTGCTTTAAAAATCAGAAATAAAATTGTTCCTATAACTATTGCTCCAACTAGTACTGGAAGGGTGTAATCTAATAAGCCGTTTGACAGAAAAATTAATAAACGAGTAGGCAGTGGTAACACAACATTTAATCTTGAAAATACAGTAGAAATTTTAGGAATAACAACAACAAGAATAAGAAGCAAAACCCCAAAGAAAACAACAGCAATTACTGCCGGATAAATCATTGCGGCTTTAACTTTATCGTTGAATTCTATTTCTTTCTGAATTTGGGCTCTTAAATCTTTAAGGGTCACGTCAAGCGAACCTGCTTCCTCAGATGCCCGGACAACATTAACTGTAACCTTATCAAATACATTTGGAAATCTTGCAAATGAGGAATACAGATGGTGGCCCTGAATCAAGTCTTCCCTAACAACTTCCAAAACTTTCTTTGAATTTCCTTTTGAATCTTCTAAAAGTGAGTCTATAGTTTCTAGGATTGGGATTCCCGCGGAAATCATAGTTGATAGATTTCCGAGAAGAGATAGTTTATCTGAGTTTTTTAATGTTATTTTTTCGTTATTTACCATGTGGTTTCTAGGCAGACTCCACCTTCGTAACCCTTAGTACTTCTTTAATAGTTGTTAAGCCTTTTAACACTTTGTCCAGTCCGTCATCAAGCATCGTTGTCATACCGTCTAAAATTGCTTGTTGCGCAATCTCATCAGAATCGCTTTTTTGGACAATTAATTCCTTTACTTTTTCTGACATGTCAATTACCTCAAAAACTCCAATTCTTCCTGTGTAGCCTGTTGCGTGACAAACTTTGCACCCTTTCCCCTCATATACCCCAATCTCTTCTTTAGGCCCGAAATGTTTTGAAATAATCTCTTCCGGAATATCTTTAAGCGCATCGCGTCTACCAATTACAACTCTAGTTTTACATGAATCGCAAATTTTCCTGACCAACCTCTGGGCAATAATAACATTCACGGTTGAGGCTACAAGGAATGGTTCTACTTTCATATCCACTAATCTTGGAAGGGCGGTTGCTGCATCATTTGTATGAAGAGTTGATAAGACCAAATGTCCGGTAAGCGCTGCATTAACTGCGATTCCCGCTGTTTCGCTATCTCTAATTTCTCCAACAAAAATTACATTGGGATCTTGGCGAAGAATTGAGCGCAGTCCATTTGCAAATGTAAGATTCGTTTTTGGGTTAACCTGAATTTGGTTAACGCCTTTAATCCGGTATTCAACAGGCTCCTCAATTGTAGTTATATTTTTTTCTCTGGTATTAAGGATTTTAAGAATTGAATAAACAGTTGTGGTTTTACCTGATCCCGTAGGCCCTGTTGATAGAATCATTCCGTATGACTTATTTATTGCGCTTGTTACTTTGGTAAGATCCGAATCATTCATACCTAAATCTTCTAATGAAAACTGCCTGAAACGAGACGATAAAAGCCTCATTACCACCTTCTCTCCCTCAGTAATAGGAATAATTGAAACGCGAATATCCAAATTTTCTTCATCAACTTCCATTCTCAATTTTCCATCCTGAGCACTTAAGTGCTCATCAGTCCTAAGGCGTGATAAAACTTTAACTCTGGTAACCATTCTGTCATGAAGTTTTTTATCCATGTATAACACGTCATGAAGCATTCCATCTATGCGAAATCTTACGAGTGAATTTTTTTCTTCAGGCTCTATGTGAATATCTGATGCTTTATCCCGGTATGCGTACGCAATGAGTAGATCAACGATTTTTGCAATGGGAGCTTCATCAACTGATGTCTCCGTACGAGTAATCTCAGCCTGCAAGAGTTCATCAAACGTTCTTTGAAGGTCTTTTCTATAAAGCTGCAAAACATTCTCCACGTCCTTTTCTGTTGCCATATAAACAATGGCTTTTTGCCCGGTTTTTTTAGCAATTATTGCCGGAAGTTTTGTATTCACTGGGTCTGCTGTTGCCAGCTTTACTCCGTTACTATCCTTTTCAAATACTATTGCCTTGTGTTTTCTGGCAAGTCTCTCAGGAATAATGCGATATACTTTCTCAGGAATTGTGATTTTTGATAGAGATACAAAGGGATACTTGATATGATTTGCAATAAGAAGTCCTAGCCTCTCATCATCAATAGCATCCTTCTCCATTACTGCCTGCTGAAGGGGAATTCTGGCATTTGCGGCAAAAACCAAGACGTCTCGCATTGTCTTGGTATCGATTTGACCAGACTGCAAGAGTAACTGTTGAATTTCGATGTCGGGCAGAAGCATAGTTTAATCGTAGCACAAAAGTCCTAAAAGGTGAACTCAAAAATCAATGGGGTAGTGGTCCGTTCGGCAAGTTTACAGTGAGTGAAATCGAACTGCTCAGGGTAAACTTTTTTTACCTAAACTAAACATATTTTCTAAAAATATAAGTAAAAATTCCTAGCGTTGAAAGTGTAAGTATAGCTATTTTAATACCTAAAACAAACGGACGATCGTCATATTTCATTTCTATCATATGTTCTCCCGCTGGTATAGGAACAGCTCTAAAAGTATAGTTTGCTCGTAGCATCTTTCCTTCTTTTCCATCAATGAAAACTTTAAACATTTTTGAGTAATTATCAGATAAATAAAATAAAGAATCATTTCCGGCGCTAACTCTTGCTGATATCTTATTTGGAGAATAATCAATAATTTTTGCATTCCCGCTACTTTCTTTTGGTTCAAAACCCGGGTCTTCTTCCAGGATTATTTTATTCGGAGCAAAATCTTTACCAAACAACGAATTTAAAATTTCCTTATCATCTTTTATGACTTTAAAATTGCTTGTTATAAAAAATCTTGGCATTGATTTTTTGTATTGGAAGACTAGCCATTTATCATTTTCCCAAAGCATGGGAAAAACATTTTTATCGGGAACAACACCTGCTTCATTCATAGATTTATTATCCGAAACAATGTATTTTACACTTGTCAGCTCGTAAAACCTGTGAAGTCTCTCGTCTTTTGGATAAAAAACATCCTTTGGATAGATTTCTTGATCATATGCAATTTTATCTGGAATTCCATAGTCTCCAAGCTTCATATATCTAACAAATTCTCCATAACGGCGAATATACATAGACCCAATACCTTCCGGAGAATATAAACCGAATTGCAAGGGAATGCTTGGAACAACATGTCCGTAACCAACGCTCATAAATCTATCAAGCCCCTGATGTTTATCAAGATAAGAAAAGACAGGATGCTCTGGATACAAAAACTCACGATAGGAAAATGGGATATATTTCGCAGAGAAAATGTAACTTTGGAAAAAAAGAATTCCTACTAGTACTATGAAGAAAATATTTTTTGAATATTTTTTTCTAAAAACAAAAAATGTAGCTGAAGTTATAAATATAAAAGCTAGTGGAATTATTGAGGTTCGTATTTGAATTATTTCTTTGTCCAAAACTGCAGGATTTTTTGAAACTTCAAATGCTACAAACAAAATTAAAATCGTGGCAGAAAGCCAGAGAAAAATAAAAGTTTTTTTTATAGTTCTTTTAATCGCTTCATTTTTCCCTGAAAGAAGATAATCTAATCCAAAAGCAGAAAGAACACAAAAAGAAAAAGTACTTACTAAAAATATTCTGTTGGGCAGAAAAGAGCTAAAAACTGGCAAAGCAGAGGAAACAAGCCATCTTGAAAACAGGTTATCTATTGCTAAAATAAATGAAACTATAATTGCTCCTAAGAAAAAAGCCTCTTCTTTCTTTTTTTGTTTAAAAATTGAGATTAAGGAAAAAACTAAAGGAATTACACCTATAAACATCATTGACTCTTTGTATTCACTTTTTCCAAAGTAATTGTAAACTGCAGGATTCCCCCAAAAATCAGGAAAAATGAGAGTAAAAGTGTGTAGTATTGGCATTAAATGGGTAAAGGAAAACACTCCTCCTTCCAACGCAGATCTTGGAGACTCTAAAAGCGTCTGAAAAGCCGCAGTTGTATGAAAAAGACTAATAAGAGGCAGAATTAAAAAAGGGGTTAAAATTAGAAAGTAAAATTTTGTTCTATCTTTTATCCAATAAAGTTTAATTACGGAATAGACTAAAGAAAACACGAAAATATAAAAAGTGTATTGAAACCAGCCTGCAAGAAGAGAAAAAGATAGGAAAACAAGAATTAACCATAGAAATCTTATCTTTTTTGTTTGGAAAAAAGACTCAATTCCCCAAAAAACATATGGCATCCAAATTAAGCTGTGCCCTACGCTTAAACCTTCAATTGATCGGACAATTACAATTCCAGAAAAAGCAAAAGCTAGGGCTCCAAAAACTGCGGATTTCTCGTACCGAACAATTCTTTTTAAAAACAAATACATTCCCGCTCCGGCAATAATAAATTCAATGAGAATAAGAAATGTCCATACATCTATTTGAGGGAAAACTCCCTGCCTGCCGGCAGGCAGGAAAAATAAAAAATTTAATGGATAAAAAACCGCGGTTTCTGAAAGACCTAAATGATAATTTCCTGAAAAAGAATAAGGATTCCAGAAAGGTATTTCTCCGTTTTTAAGAACACTATTTGTAAAAGTTCTTTGCGGATAGAAAATCCAAATATCATCTTTCCCAACAGGCTTATTGGGAATTCCAACTTCCCATCCTGGAAATTTTTCTTGGGCCCAGGGATTGTAAAAAGAGGCTAGCAAATTGGCATTAAAGGGAATTTTATTCTGAAGAAAAACTGGCCGAAATATGATAAAAGTTAAAAAAGAAATAAGGAATAGAAAGAATAGGGCCCCTCTATTTTTAATTATCTTTTCCATCAACAGCTAATTTGGATAGTGGCATTTTTTGTATTTTTTTCCGCTTTCGCACCAACAGGGGTCATTGCGGCCAATCTTCTTTTTACCGCTTACAGCTGACGGACTACCGACTACGGCAGGGGTATCCAAACCTAAACTCGGAGCAATCGGGTTTTTTGCTGTAGTCTGTGGCCTGTCTGCTATTTGCCGCTTAGGCGCTTCGTCAGCGCCGATCTCTTCTCCTGCCGGGCTTTCTGTAATATGCACATGTTGGTGTTCAGGCGTAGCAACTTGAATTCTAAATATTCTATGAGCAATTTCATCATCAATTCCATTAACTAAAGTCTCAAACATTCTGAATGCTTCATTTTTGTATTCTACCAATGGATCTTTCTGCCCATAAGCTCTAAGGCCAATTCCTTCCCTAAGATTATCAACAACATCCAAATGATCCATCCACAGATTATCAATTACCGAGAGGGTTACGAAATTTTCGATCTGGCGCATTATTTTTTCTCCGACCTGTTTTTCCCGCGCCTCATACATCTTTTTGGTTAAATCAAAAAGAAATTCGATTCTGGAGGCTGCTTCCGGCCTTTGTTCAATCTGTTTTACCAGTTCTTTCTGGGAAGCCTGATCAAAAGGTATAATGGTTGAGAAATCAGATATTATTTTCTCTGCTCCGCTCAGATCTCCCGGGATAGCTTCCGATGCTAAGACAATTTGAGAGATCGAGTTTTTTAGGTTTTCCAAAACCTCATCTTTGGAACTTTTCTCCTCGTCCGCTGCAGCTTCTAAAACTTCGCGTCTTCTTCTATATATTATTTCCCTTTGCTTATTTAAAACATCGTCATATTCAACTAAGTGCTTTCTTCTGTCAAAATTAAACCCTTCCACCTTGGTTTGGGCTTGTTCTATAGCCCGGCTTACTATTGAATGCTCAAGGGGAATATTCTCCGGCATGTTGAATTTAGTCATTAGTCCTGCAATACTATCACCTCCAAAAAGTCTCATGATTTCATCATCAAGTGCAACATAAAAATGGGATTTTCCGGGATCTCCCTGACGCCCGGAGCGACCCCTCAATTGATTATCTATTCTTCTTGACTCGTGGCGTTCGGTCCCAATAACATATAACCCACCCAGATCAACAACTTCTTTATGTCTTTTCTCCCACACTTCCCACTCCTTCGTACCTCTTTTCTCAGTTCCATCCTCATTTACCGGTGTTTCTCCACCAAGGATAATGTCAACACCGCGTCCCGCCATATTTGTTGCCACAGTAACAGCTCCCTTTTCTCCGGCTTTTGCAATAATTTCTGCTTCCCGAACGTGATTTTTAGCATTAAGTAGCTCATGTTTTATTCCCTTTCTTCTTAAAAGCTGGGATAAAATCTCGTTCCTTTCAATGGACGTAGTACCCACTAAAACCGGTTGGCCTCTTTTATGTGCTCCCTCAATCTCGGCTGCTACAGCCGAAAACTTAGCGCGACCTGTTTTATAAATAGCATCTGAAAAATCCTCTCTTTTTGTTGGTTTATTTGTAGGAATTGCTACAACATCAAGATTATAAATTTTGTGAAATTCTTGCGCTTCTGTCACTGCGGTTCCTGTCATTCCGGCCAAGCGCTCATACATCCTGAAGTAATTTTGAAGGGAAACCGTTGCCAGGGTTTTGCTTTCTCTCTGAATTGCTACTCCCTCTTTTGCTTCTATTGCTTGATGGAGTCCTTCAGAGAGTCTTCGACCTTGCATTAATCGCCCCGTAAATTCGTCAACCAAAATCACCTCTCCGTCTTTAACTATGTATTCTTTTTCTTTATGGAAGAGAGTTCTTGCTTTCAAGGCAGCCTCAATATGATAAACTGTATCAAAATCTTTTTCGTATATATTTTGTATTCCAAAAAGTTTTTCTATCTTACCAAGACCGTGATCTGTGAGATGGGCTGTATGCAATTTTTCATCAATTTTATAGTCAATATCTGAAGAAAGTTTATCAACTAACTTTGCATATTCGTAATATTTATTTGTTGGGGTCTCATCCGGTGCTGAAATTATATGTGGAGTTCTTGCTTCATCAATAAGTACGGAGTCTACCTCATCAACTACTCCAAAGTAATAACCACGCTGGGCTACTTGTTCAAAACTTTGGGCCATGTTGTCCCTAAGATAGTCAAAGCCAAACTCAGAATTGATACCATAAACTATATCGGCCTGATAAGCCTCTTTTCTGCTAATTGGTTTTAAATGAGACAAACGGAAATCGTTAGCTTGCGGATTATTAAACTTAGGATCATAGATAAAAGATTGCTCGGAGATAATAGATGAAACCTGCATCCCTAACAAATTAAAAATAGGTCCCATCCAGCCAGCATCACGGCGGGCAAGATAGTCATTTACAGTAACTAGATGAACAGCTTTGCCTGTCAGGGCATGCAGGTATAGCGCTGGAACGGCCGAAAGAGTTTTTCCTTCTCCTGTTTTTTGCTCGGCGATTTTGCCCATTGAAAGAGCTGCCCCCGCCATTAACTGAACATCATAGTGCCGCTGGCCAATTGAACGTCTCGCTGCCTCTCTGACCAGTGCAAATGCTTCTCCCCGGATTGAGTCTAAGCTCTCTCCATCCAAAGTGCGCTTCTTAAATTCCGCAGTCTTTTTGGAAAAATCTAAGGCCTTTAATTTTTTGACTTTTTCTTCAAGAGAATTAATTTCCCTAACCAGAGGCTCAAGTTTTCTTACTTCTTTTTCGTTGGAGTCAAACAACTTCCCCAGCATTCCT
The DNA here is from genome assembly GCA_016186625.1 of Candidatus Levyibacteriota bacterium. Classification (GTDB taxonomy): domain Bacteria; phylum Patescibacteriota; class Microgenomatia; order Levybacterales; family UBA12049; genus 2-01-FULL-39-10-A. The sequence goes on along the minus strand of JACPLG010000005.1, from coordinate 7,396 downwards.
AACATGGACTAATTATAGCAAACGCGAGGCTAAATTGCTATTTTCGATCGATTTTCTTGATGCCATGCATATACTTTTGGAGAGTCTTAGGGATTAAAACCGAACCATCTTCCTGTTGATAATTTTCCAAAATTGCCAATGGAGTCCGAGATGTTGCAATTGCTGTCCCGTTTAACATATGAAGGAATTCACTCCTGCCGTCTTTTGTTCTATATCTTATGTTTAGATTTCTTGCTTGATAATCAGTGCAGTTTGAGGTAGAAGTCACTTCTCCATACTCTTGTCTTGAGGGCATCCAAGCTTCAATATCAAATTTCCTTGCTGCCATTGCGCCAAGATCGCCCGTACACATCTCAACTACTCTATAAGGAAGATCCAGTCCTTGGTAAATTTTTTCTTCCATTTCTAAAATGTGCTGGTGCATTTTTTCTGAATCCGCAGGTGTGCAGTAAATAAACATTTCTGCTTTTGTAAATTGGTGTACTCTATAAAGCCCTTTTGAGAATTTACCATATGCTCCTGCTTCTTTTCTAAAACAGTGCGAATATCCAATATATTTTATGGGCAAATCTTTTTCCGAAATTACTTCATCTGCATGTTTGCCTGCGAGTGTAACCTCGGCTGTTGCTATCAAACCTAAATCTTCACCATCAATCTCATAAGTCTGGGCTTCATCACCTTTTGGAGAATATCCGGTACCTAAATAATATCTTGATTTTGCTAGATCTGGGGTAATAACTGGAATGAATCCTTCTTTGTGAAGTAATTCAATTGCATACTGAACGAGCGCAATCTCTAAAATTGCTCCGGCGCCGTAAAGGAAATAGAATTGAGACCCAGAAACTTTTGCTCCTGTCTCAAAATCAAGTATTCCAAGGGAGGCCCCAAGCTCCAAATGGTCTTTGGGAGAAAAGTTAAACTTTGGAACTTCGCCCCATTTTCTGACTTCAATATTATCTTTCTCGCTTGTTCCAACTGGAACTTGAGGAAGCGGAGGATTTGGTATTTTATTAAACTCTTCGGCAAACTTTCTTTCAAGTTCTTCTAATTCTGGCTCTAATTTTTGGAGCTCTTCCTTAATTCTTTTTCCTTCTTCTATACTCTTCTCTTTAGCAGCTTTATTTCTCTCTTCCCGAAGTGACTGGACTTTTTGAGAAAGCTCCCGGAATTTAGTGTCAATTTCCAGAATATGACCGATATCAATTTCTATTCCTTTATCCTTAGCAGCCTTTTGAATTTTTTCCGGATTTTCTCTTATGAGCTTTATATCAATCATAATGTTAAGAATTAGAACTATAAGATTTTAATGATAAGTCAATAGATAAATTATAACTCATTACTAGCTATTCTTAAATGTCTTAAGACTTGCAGAAAGCATTTTTATTGTTTCTAGATTCTTTTCAATAATAATGTCTATCTCTTTTTCAAAGATAGGATATGTATCCTTAATTAGAATAAGCCAATATTCTGTCTCATTTGCTGATCCAAGTGCTATTTGCAAAAATCTTGGATATTCTTTTGTCTTGTATCTGCCGTAACCCTCAGCAATGTTAGCGCCAACAGATGCACTTGATCTTATGATCTGAGAAATAAGTATCACTGAAACTCGATCTTTCGGCAATTCTCTGCAAAGTTTAATTACTAATTTTGTTACTTCGAGAGCTCTTTGCCAAAAAATCAAATCTTTATAACTCTTTATCACTATTTTCTTAATCTCCTATATTCTTTATTCAGGAAATTGCTAAATTTTTTAAGGGCAATTGCTCGGTGGGATATGGAATTTTTTAGTTTGGGATCCATCTCAGCAAAAGTCTCCTTATAACCATCCGGTATAAAAACCCTATCCCAGCCAAAACCATTATCCCCTCTGATCTCATGAGATATCGAACCTTTTACTTTACTTAAAAATAGGTAGGCTTTTTTACTATTATGATACCCAATTGCAAGCCTGGCATATGCCCTCCGATTCTTTTCTTTTTCAAGCATTTTAAGAAGGAGACTTGGACCATCGCCAGCCTTTAATAACCATTTAATCAGTGGCCCTGGGAAACCATTCCAGGCTTCTACTTCAAAAGATACATCATCAATAATTACTGGCTTTCTTAAAATTTTGAATGCTTGAGTAAGTTTATGGAGCGCTACTTTTTCCAAATCTGTTTCCTGAATTTCCGGAAGTTCAATTTCAGAAATTTGAAGTTTTGTGTTGAGAATCTCTTCAGTCTCTTTTGCCTTCCACTTATTCCCTGTCACAAAAACAATTTTTCTCATTTGGAGGCTTCTTCAAATCGTTGTTTTACAAACTCTTTATCCAAAGAAAGTATTAGCCACGCGGCTTTGGGGCCATGGTGTTTTCCGAGCAAGGCTTTATAAATTGCTTCAAATGCCTGCCATGACTTTAGGCCTATATCTTTCCCCAAATCATAAATTTTTGTCTGAAACTCTTCTGGATTTTTGTACTCGCCTATAATCTTTGACAATTCAGCAAGGAACTTTTTCTGCTCATTGGATAAATGTTTTACCGCTTCTGGCAGTTCTTTTTGAACAATAAATTTTTGATCCTCTGGCGCAAAACGCTCCACCCAAACTCTTGCGTATTTAGCCCATTCCTCAAGCCCTTCTTTTTTTATATCATCTTTCATATTAGGCATTTGCACCCATTGGGTAAGGTTCCAGAATCTGGCATCCATTGGGGGTTTTTCTATTTCTCTAATCTGGGATAATTCAAAAATTCTTCCCATATCTGATTTTGGATTTTTCTTATAATCCAAGTAGGCTTTTTGGTAGTCGTCAAATAAACTTGGGATGGTATCCTTTTGAGAAGGATCGAAATTTATTTGAGTGTTTACTTTGATTCTTACCATAAGAAAACGAATAAGCTCAGGCGGGAGTATCTCAAGCATATCTTTTGCAGAAATTCCAACTCCTCTTGAAGAAGACATTTTTCTTCCACCAATTAACAACCATTCGTAGGCAATCGGATAAGGAATTGGATAATTAATGATCCTTTGAGAAATAAGTGAAGCTAAGTCGTGGGATCCTCCAGCTGACATGTGATCTTTTCCGGCTCCCTCTATAGTTACCCCTATTACTTTCCATTTACATGCCCATTCAATTTTCCAAGGCAGCTTTCCTACAATTCCTGAGCTAGAACTAAATGGGGAGGTTTTTCCTTTTACTCCGCATCCTTTAGCCCATGGGACTTTGTCAACAACGCATTCATAAGTAACATTCTCTCCATCCCAATCCAAAACCTGGGTTGTTGAAACTTTTCCGCAGGCTGGACAATAGAGCTGGAATGGATACCAATTTTCAGGTATTTTTTTATCATATAGTTCCTCGTAAATTTTTCGGACTTCCGCAGCTTTATCTAAAACTTCTTTTATTAAATCATTCATCCGCCCGCTTGTATAAAGATCCTTGGTCCAAATAATTTCCGGTTCGCATCCAATTGCTCGAAAAACTTTCTGAAACTCCCCAGCATAAAACCTAGCATAATTCTCATATCCTTCAACAGGAGATGGAATTTTAAATAAGGGCATTCCTAAGTATTTTTCAAATTTCTCCCGAGGAAGATATGATGGGATATCGTCCATTGGATCGTGATCTTCAAAAACATAAGTAAATTTTGCTTTCTTTCCTTTGCTTTTTAATGCTTTATAAACAAGGTCGTGAACTACAACACCGCGAAGAGCACCCACGTGAACGCGCCCGCTGGGAGTTTTCATATCATCCACCCAGTACGGTACATATTCTCCGCTATCAATGATTTCTTTCGCAATTTTATCAGCCCAAAACATATATGTATTATATTTGGTTTTTTCTTTTTTAGTAATACCAAACTAAATCAATTTTTTTGCAAGAAGCAATTCTGCAGTTAAAATGGCCCCACCTGCAGCACCTCGTATTGTATTATGAGACAAGCTTACAAATTTCCAATCAAAAATTGGATCCTCCCGAAACCTGCCGCAAGAAATAGCCATTCCGTTCCCCAGGTCTCGATCCAGATTTGTTTGTGGCCGGTCTTCCTCTGCAAAATAATGAATAAAAGGACTGGGCGAAGAGGGTAAATTCAAATGTGCTATTGGATTTTTGTATTGCTTTAAGCAGCGAATAATTTGTGCAAGAGTCGGCTTTTTTTTAAATTTAGCAGCAACGCTTACCATATGTCCATCAGTAACAGCAACTCTAATACAAGTTGCCGAAATTTGTAAGCCATTTTTCGTTTTTATACTCTCATTTGTTAAAGACCCCAAAATCTTTAAGGGTTCTTTTTCTGTTTTTTCCTCTTCTGCGGAAATAAAAGGGATAGCATTATCAAGCATTTCAGGCCAGGATGTAAAAGTTTTTCCAGCGCCCGATACTGCTTGAAGAGTTGTTACTTCAAGCTGTCTTGGACCAAACTCCCGAAGTGCATGGATAATCGGGATATACGACTGCACAGAGCAATTCGGCTTGACAACAATAAGCCCTTTCCACCCCCGACGTTTTCGCTGGATTTTAATTAGATCAGTATGATCCGGATTAATCTCCGGTATAATCATTGGAACATCCGTTGTCCATCGATTTGCTGAGTTGTTAGAAACTACAACTATTCCCTTTTGGGCATATTTGTCTTCAATCGCTCTGATTTCGTCTTTTTCCATATCAAGAGCGCAGAAAACCAGACGAACCTTTTTAGCAATAAATGCTTCGTCTTTCTCAACAGCATAAACTTTCATTTTTTTTGAGTATGCCGGCATTGGAGCATCTATCCGCCAATTTTCCCCAACCGCTTTTTGATATGTCTTGCCGGCAGAACGCGGAGAAGCCGCCAAAATTACAACTTCAAACCACGGATGGTTTTTAAGCAAAGTTACAAACCTTTGCCCCACCATTCCTGTTGCTCCAAGTATTCCGACTGGAATTTTTCTCATAACAGACCACCCTCTTTCAAAACTTTCCTAAGAGTTTCTTTATTTTTCTCTTCCATAGGAACAAGCGGAAGTCTAAAGACTTCTTGAATTTTGCCCATCATATAAAGCGCTGTTTTAACTGGTTGTGGGTTGGTCTCAATAAAGTTAGCATTCATTAAATCCAAAAGTTGGTAATGCAAACGCCTTGCTTGTTTGAAATTGCCTTCAAGTCCATAGGAGACTAGTTGTGTAAACCTTTTTGGAACTTCGTTTGAAACAACAGAAATACAACCATCCCCTCCCAAACTCAACAAAGGAAGTGTAAGGCTATCATCACCAGAAAGAACGCTAAAAGAGGCAGAGCTTCCCCTAATAATATCGGCCATTTGTGAAATATCTCCTGATGCTTCTTTTACAGCTACAACTTGCGGAACTTCTTTTGCAATTCTAATTGTTGTTGTTGCCGTAGCATTTAGCCCAGTTCTTCCCGGAACATTATATAAAACTATTGGCATATCTACAGCATTAGCAATTGCGCTGTAATGAGCTACGAGACCATTTATTGTTGGTTTGTTATAAAAAGGAGTTACATGTAAAAGAGCATCTGCGCCTGCTTCTTTTGCAAGCTGTGAAAGTTTAATAGCTTTTGCTGTATCATTACTTCCTGCTCCTGCTATAATAGGCACTCTGCCTTTTGCCTCCTCAACAACCGTCCTAACCACCAATTGATAATCATCCGCATTCATAGTTGCTGCTTCTCCGGTTGAACCGCACGGGACAATACCGTTTATTCCACTATTTATTTGAAATTTAACCAGATTTCTAAGAGCCCCAACGTCAATTGAGCCGTCTTTTTTAAAAGGCGTTACAATAGCTGTTATGGCACCGCTAAATTTTTTCATTATTTATCACCTCCTTTTCTATTCTGATTAGCAAAAATTTCATTAAAATTATAAAATCCTTTTTTGCCTTTGATAAACTCTGCTGCATTAATTGCTCCCAAGGCAAAACCCTTTCTGCCCCAAGCCTGGTGGGATAGTCTTATCTCGTCCGCCGGGCTGTCAAAGACAATTTCATGCATCCCAAAATTTCTTCCTCCGCGGATAGAAGCAAAGTGGAGTTCTTCCGCTCTTATCTGTCTATCAAGTTTTTCCACCTGTAATGTGGTTTTCTTGGGATAATTCTTTATAATTATTTCCGCCAGCTTTCGTGCAGTTCCAGATGGACTATCTTTTTTACCGCTGTGATGAGTTTCGATTCCAAAAACATCATAATCTTCGTATTTACCTATAAGCGCACTGGCAAATGAAATTATAGAGAAAAAAATGTTTGCGCCAATTGAGAAATTTTGGCCATAAATTAAACTACCTTTATTTTTTTTGACGATTCTTTCTACTTGGGGCATTTTGTCATACCAGCCTGTTGTCCCAACAACCATGGGTTTTCCTAATCCGATGACTGTTTTGATAGTTGAGAAAATAATTTCCGGAGAGGTGAAATCAATGACTACGTCCGATTCTTTTAACCCATCTATGTCTATTTTGTCATTTCTGTTTTTGTAACTTATGGAGATTATTTGATGAACCCCGCTCTGAACAATAACATCTTCGAGCTCACGTCCCATTTTTCCGAAACCCACTAGTGCAATTTTCATGAAATTTTCCCTTCTTTGTCTTTAGAAATAATGCCATCATGTAATACATTTACAGCTGAAGAAACAAAAACAGGGTCGGTTACAATACTTATGTTAATATCTGAGGCTCCGAGCGAGAGCATACGTACAGGAACTTTGGCAGAAGAGAGAATAGAAAATACATTTTTTAAAACTCCGTCTGTTTCCAAAATGTTCTCTCCAATTAAAGAAATAACTCCTACCTGATTTGTTGAAGTGATTGCAAAGTCTTTTAATTCCTGCAAAGCTCCTTGCAAATCTTCTCTATTATCAAGTGTTACAGATACGCTTACCTCGGAAACACTTACCAAGTCAACTGAAATATTATGTTTCGCAAAAACTGCAAAAATTTTCTCAAGAAATCCTTTGCTTAAAAGCATTTCCAAACTGTAGAGATTAACTAGAGTTACCTTTGGTTTTGAGGCAATAGCCGCAATTCTGGGGTTACCGCTTCCTCTGCCGTTAATATAAGTACCCGCTGAACTTGGATTAAATGTATTTTTAATTACGATTGGAATATTTTCGGGTATTAAAGGCCGTATTGTTCTGGGATGCAATACCTTTGCCCCAAAAGCTGCTAGCTCAGACGCCTCTTTGTAGGTTATTCTTTGAAGTTGTTTGGCGTTTTTTACAAGACGCGGATCAGCGCTAAAAACTCCATCCACATCGGTCCAAATCTGAACTTCCCTAGCATTAAGGCAATATCCAATAATTGCGGCTGAATAATCTGATCCTCCACGACCAAGCGTTGTTACTCTACCATTTTTAGTTGCGCCAATAAATCCGGTGACAACTGGCACAATTTTTTTCTGGACTAAAGGCGTAAGATTTT
>JACPLG010000006.1 GCA_016186625.1 Candidatus Levyibacteriota bacterium | reverse complement strand
CTTCTAATACTTTTGTACTTCATCGTTTTTATGGTAGAATGGCGTTTATGACACACCAGAAAAAAATTCTTTCAAATGGTCTTCGTGTAATTACTGTTCCAATGCCCTCCTTTGAATCATCAACGGCACTTTTGATGGTTGGCGCTGGAAGTCGCTTCGAAACCCGTCAGAATAACGGCATTTCTCATTTTTTTGAGCACATGGCTTTTAAAGGGACAAAAAGCCGTCCTACATTCATGGAAGTTGCCGGAGTGATTGATGGCATAGGGGGCGAATTTAACGCATTTACCAATAAAGAGTACACTGGCTACTATATCAAAGCAGCTAAGAACCATATCGAAATATGTCTTGATCTCCTTTCTGACATGATTCAAAACTCACTCCTAGAGCCATCAGAAATCGAAAAGGAAAAAGGAGTGATTATTGAGGAAATAAATCTTTATGAGGACACTCCCATGAGAAAGATCGGAGATATATACGAGCGTCTTTTGTACGGAGATGTGCCACTTGGATGGGACATAGCGGGAGAAAAAGACATCATAAGGAAGATAAAAAGAGAGGATTTTATAAAGTATTTTAGGTCATATTACAGCCCTTCAAACATGAGCGTTGTTGTGGCAGGAGGCACAGAGCCTTCAAAAGCGATTGATCTGGTTGAAAAGTATTTCATTAACATGAAAGATTTCAAATTCCCCAAGCCGGTGAAGGTCAAAGAAGTTCAGGAAAAACCGCAGACATTGATTAGAAGCAAAAAAACCGAGCAGGCACATTTAGCCTTAGGTGTACGCAGCGCGCCGCTTCATTCGCCGGAAAAATACCCCTTGTCTGTTCTTTCTTCGATACTGGGCGGAGGAATGTCCTCAAGGCTCTTCTCTGAAGTCAGGGAGAAAAGAGGCCTTGCTTATTATGTCCGCGCAGCTTCTGATCAATATACAGACGCAGGATCTCTGGTAGTTAACGCGGGCGTTGATCCAAAAAGAGCAGAGGAGGCAATTGAAGTAATAATTTCCGAGCTTTCAGACCTTAGAAATGGAAAGAAAAGGATCAAAAAAGACGAACTTAAAAAAGCCAAGGAAATTATCAAAGGGCATTTGGTTTTGGAGCTTGAAGACTCACGCGCAGCCTCAATTTATTACGCGGCTCAAGACATATTGGAGAAAGAAGTTCTTGACCCCGCCCAGATTTTGGCAAAAATTGACAAAGTGAGCGAAGATGATGTTATGGAGATTGCAAAAAAGTATTTGAGGGATAAGGGTTTGAATCTAGCCTTGATCGGAGACTTTAAAGATAAAGGAAAATTTGAAAAACTGCTAAAGCTCTAATACAGATTCGCACAGATTTGCTTTGCGGATTTACACGGATATCAGCGAGAATCAGTTTACAAAATCCGTGAGAATCTATATTTGCTCTTTACTATTTGCAATTGAGGTCAAATCTTGCGATACTAATAACTAATTGCTAATATCTATTATCTAGAATATGGAACAAACTTTTGTAATGATTAAGCCCGATGGCCTAAAAAGAGGCTTAGTCGGCGAAATACTGCATAGATTTGAAAGAATGGGGCTTAAAATTGTAGCCATGAAAATGGTGTCGCCAGACGATTCCCTCCTTTTGAAACACTACAGAAGTGGTGAGGATGAAACGCTTAAGCGGTGGGGAGAAAAAACTCTTGCCACTTACTCAAAGTATGGTAAAGATGCTAAAAAGGATTTTGGCACAGCGGACCCCATGGAGCTTGGGAAATTGGTCAATAAATGGCTATTTGATTATGTTAAAAGTGGGCCAATGATAGCCATGATTTTGGAAGGAAAGCATGCAGTTGAAAATGTTATTAATATTGCAGGCCCTACCATGCCTGTTAATGCTCCTGCAGGCACAATCCGCGGGGATTTTTCCACTGATTCAGCAGCATATGCAAATGAAGAGCAAAGGGGAGTAACAAATTTAATTCATATTTCAGCAAGTTTGGAAGAAGCCAATTACGAAAAAATGCTTTGGTTTGCTCCAGAAGAAATCCACTCCTACAAAACCGCAGAAGAATCGATTTGATGTCGCTGAGGTCGCTTAAAAAATTTTCTTGGACT
>JACPLG010000003.1:88760-171713 GCA_016186625.1 Candidatus Levyibacteriota bacterium | reverse complement strand
CAAATAAAACCTGATTGTTTTCTTTTGAGGTATACAAAACAATTGTTTTTCCTCCTTGTTTTAATCCCACAACTTCTCTTATAACCCTTGCCGGAACAAGCAAGCTCTCCCCGCTCCCCTTTTTTGCTTCCAAAATTCCCTGGTTTAAAGAAAGTCTGTATCCGTCTGTTGCTACAATTGTTAACTTTTCTCCCTCCCCTTTTATTAAAACCCCCGATAGGGCCGGTCTTCCCAAGTCTTGGGCCGAAGAAAAGACTATTCTTTGGACCAGCCTGTCAAATTCTTCTTTTTTGAATTCCGCCTGCTTCTCCCCTCTTTGTTTATAAAGAGCAGGGAAGTCTTCGGGGGGTGTTGTGGGAAACCTGGTTTTAATTTTATTTCCTTCAAGAATAAGGATTTTTTCTTCTTGGGTGAGAGTTATTTTCTCTTGGTCAATATTAGATATAAGGTCAAGAAAGGTTTTAGCCATTACGCACACCTGGCCCTCTTTTTCTATTTTTGCAGGGGTTTTTATTTTTATTCCTATTTCAAGGTCTGTTGCGCTTATATAGAGTTCTCCTCCTTTCGTCTCTAATAAAAAGTTAAGAAGGATTGGAAGTTGGCTTCTATTTGAAACTGCATGTGAAGCAAGAGAAACAGCAGTTTTTAAATTTTGGGTTAAAACCGTGACTTTAAACATATATTAATATTTGCAGTTGTAGTAGTATAAGAGGATATGTGGAAAAAAGCAACGACACAGGCACTAAAAAAATGTGGAAAACTTGTTGAAAAAACATGTGGATTGTGTGTGGATTTAATAAGAGAAAAAAACTTCGTGGAAAAAAACCTAGTTTTCAACAGTCTTTGTGTGTAAAACCCTAAGTCCCAAAGATTCCTCAGAGTAAGTGTTTTGGGAAAGCAAGCCTTCAATTTTTCCAACGCCATGAATTACCGTTGTGTGGTCCCTTCCTCCTAAAATGTTCCCGATTTCAGAATAAGTAAGGCCTCCTTCCCTTTTTAAGATATACATACACGCATGTCTTGCCCTAACCAGCTTTGCATCTCTTTTAGTTCCTTTTAACTGGGTTTCTTTAATTTGATAAAACTCACAAATTGCCGAAACCACCTCTTCTGGATAAAAAGTTCTCTTGGGAACATTTGTGGATAAAACTTTTTGGGCAAGAGTGGGACTTACCTCCTCTTGGGAGGAGGAAGACTCGGTCATAACCCGAAGCAATAGTCCTTCAAGTTGCCTTGTGTCCTCTGTTTTTGCAGCAATAACCTTTGCTGTTTCAATACTTAGATCAAAATTAAACGTCTTTGCTTTTGTAAGAAGTATTGCACACCGGAGTTCAAAACCCGGACTTTGAATGTCAACAGTAAGCCCTCCTGAAAATCTTGAAATAAGCCTTTTTTCAACTTTTCGAAGCTCAGTCGGAGGCCTATCGGATGAAAGAATTACCTGAGAAGAGGCGTCCACCAAAATATTAAAGGTGTGGAAAAGTTCTTCCTGCACCCTTTCTTTGCCGGCAATAAACTGTATGTCATCAATTATTAGAAGGTCAAGGCCTCTAAACCTCCTTTTCATTTTCCCCGTCTCATTTGTTCTTATTGCCTCAACCACCTCATTTGTAAACTCCTCGCTTGTTATATATAAAATTTTTTTATCGGGATATTTTGCATACACCTCATTTGCTACGGCTTGCATAAGATGCGTTTTTCCAACGCCTACCGGGCCATAGATAAAAAGAGGATTATATGCGCTCCCGAGTTTTTTGGCAACGGTGGTAGAGGAAACAAACGCAAGCTGATTTGTTTCTGATACTGCAAAATTTAGAAATGTATAATCAGGGCGCACCCTTGGCAAATGTCCTACGTTTTTTTTTGAATCTGAGGCTGAAAAAAGAGGACCTTGGTCCTTGACAGTGGTTTGGGCTGGAGCTCTTGGAACAAAAATTATTTTTGTGTCAAATCCGCTGTGTTTGTCAAGCACTTTTTTGGTAATATCGTAAAATTTTTTATTGATAAGATCAATAACAATTGTTGACGGTGCTGCAATTGTGGCAACACTATCCTCCAAGGAGATAAGATAGGTTGCTTTGAAAAGAGTCATGAAGTTTGCGCCCGAGACTTCTGTTTGAATTTCTCCCAGCGCCCTTTTCCAGAGGCTTTCAATTTCCAGTTGTGTCATAGGTAACTATGAAGTTTAACAGATGGGGATAAGCTCCTGTCAATATTCCAAAAATAGATATTACCATATCCTTTTTTACCAGTTTTGAGAAAACAGATTTTTTGGTATAATCGTTGTCTAGCGTTTAGGGTATAGGGTGTAGCGTGTAGTTATTTTGAACTACGACCTATCCCCTACGACCTACGCCCTAATTAGAGTGGCAAAATTCAGAAAATTAAAAAAATTAAAAAGAGCAAGAAAACATGGCTTCATCAAAAGAGGCAAAACCAAAAGCGGTAGGAATGTTTTAAAAAGAAGAAGGCAGAGGGAAAAACATCGCCTTACGGTTTAATGCTTAAGAAAGAAAACAGACTTGGAAAAGTTAAATTAATTCGCCCTTACAATTTTAATACCTCCCTATTTAGTTTAAAAACGGCAAAAAACAATTTAGGGATAAATCGCTTTGCTTTTGTGGTGGGAAAAAAAATTGATAAGCGCTCAACCGTGCGAAATTCGCTAAGGAGAAAAGTAAGATCCTGCATTGAGGAAATTTTTGATAAAATAGAAAAAGGCAGGGATTTTGTTTTTTATCCCAACCCAAAGTCGATTGAAGCAGAAAGAAATGATATACTTTTTGAAATTACAATTCTTTTTAAAAAACAAGGATTTATAAAAAATGATTAAAGCAACAGTACTTAACTCGATTACCTTTTATCAAGTATTTATTTCCGTAGCCCTTAAATCAATACTTGGAACAGCCAAATTCTGCCGTTTTGAAGAATCCTGCTCCTCATACGCAAAAAGAATGATTTTAGAAAAAGGTTTAATTAAAGGCATGTGGCTAGGTATCTTGCGCCTGTCGGCCTGCCAACCATTCTACTCTCCCCCAAAAACTTCACAAGACAGGAGGGCAGCCTAAATTTATATGGAAATTTTTAATACAGTTATAGTGCATCCCATCATTAATGTACTCGTCGCAATTTATCAAGGGCTTTTGTTGCTTGGCATCCCCTACCCTCTTGGATTCTCAATAATAGGACTTACAATTGTTATTCGAATTATTCTTTACCCATTAATTACAACCCAATTAAAAGCCTCCAAAAAGATGCAAGATATTGCCCCGCACTTATCAAATCTTAAAGACAAGCATAAGGGTGATAGAAAAAGACTTCAGGAAGAAACGATGAGGCTTTATAAAGAACACGGAGTAAATCCGGCTGCCGGTTGTCTTCCAACTCTTGTCCAGCTGCCGGTAATTTTTGGACTTTACAATGTACTTAATAACATAGTTCACAAAAACTCTAATGAACTGGTCTCCTACATAAATGGAATTGTAATTTCTCCGCTTAAACTTGAGCAAGCCTGGGAATCAACTTTCTTCACAATCCCACTAGGACAGAGCCCTTCCCAAATTTTGTCCTCGATGACAGTTATTGCTATTGCCATCCCGCTTGTAACTGGAGCTCTCCAGTTTTTTCAGACCAAAATGATTTTTGCAAGTAAGCCCGCAGGAAGTGTTAAAAAAAGCGATGATTTTGCATCAGTCTTTCAGTCCCAGGCCACCTATATATTCCCGGCAATGATTGCCTTTTTCTCTTTTACTCTTCCCACAGGACTTTCCCTATACTGGAATACGTTTACGATTTTTGGTATCATTCAGCAATATAAAATCATGGGCTTGGGAGGATTAACTGATTTATGGCTGAAAATAAGAAAATTGCAGAAGAATTAATAAAAGAGCTTTTTGACCACTTAGGCATTAAGGAATCCTTTGAAGTAACGGAAAATGATGAGTCAATAGATCTTGTAATCTCATCAGATGAGCCAGGTCTGATAATTGGTCGCCACGGAGATACTCTTGATTCACTGCAGCTTATAATTTCCCTAATGCTTGCTAAAAAACTGGGGGAATTCAAAAGAGTTTCCATAGAAGTAGGAGACTACAAAAAAAACCGCTCAGACTATCTTAAAAATTTGGCAGCCCAAACAAAAGAAAGAGTCGTAAGAGAAAGACAAGAAGTATATCTTCCTAACCTCAAATCCTGGGAAAGAAGAGAAGTCCACCTTTATTTGCAGGATGATCCTGATGTGGTCTCGGAATCAGTTGGTGAAGGAAAAGAAAGAACCCTGGTAGTCAAGCCCCGGTAAGCAAACTTTCTACGCTGCAAATTCCAGAAGACTCAGAAAACTCAGACAGCCAGCAAAATCAGAAAATCGGAGTATCTGATTCATCTGAAGCTCTGATACTCTGAAATTCCGATCAACCGAGTATTCCGAGTTTTCCGAAAGAGTGGTACAATATCTTTTAAGTTGCGATCCTTTAATATTTACAGAATTGTGCGTTCAAAGGCAAAGTTTCCTTAAAAAATTTTTAGAAGCGAAATAAATACCAATAAAATCCGAATAAAAATTATAAGAATTGAATTTGAAAATGAAACAAACAAGAACACTTAATATTTATACAGATGGGGGGGCTCGGGGCAATCCTGGCCCTTCGGCAATTGGAGTTTATATTGCAAACGAGCAGGATGAGGTCCTTGACTCTATAGGAAAAAGAATTGGAAGGCAGACAAATAACGTAGCTGAATACAGCGCAATCTTAGAGGCTCTTGGTTGGATAATTGAAAATAGACCAAAGCTTCCGAAACTTTTACGAATAAATGTTTTTATGGACTCCAACTTAGCCTCATCTCAGCTAAACGGGCTTTATAAGGTTAAAAACGCGAGCCTTAGGAGTCTAATTTTTGAAATTAGGCAAAAAGAAGCTTTAATAAGTTTGCCAATTTTTTATTCACATATTCCAAGAGAGAAAAATAGAAAAGCAGACGAGCTTGTGAACCAAGCCCTAGATGAAAGTATATAAAATATCAAATATAAAATATTAAAAATATGAATTCAGAGGACTCGGAAAACTCAGTGAACCAGATATTCTCAGAGCGTCAGTGTTTCAGAGCTTCGGATCTCCCGCCTGCCATGCCTGCCAGCCCGCTCGCCAAGCGAAGCGAGGCGGCCAGGGGCACTGGCGGGCAGGCTGATTCTCTGATTGTCTGATTCTTCCGGCAATCTGAGTAATCATCTGAGTATTCTGGATATTTTCTTTTTACTATTTAATATACTTACATGAAGCTTACTGTCCATGACTCAAGCAAAAATAACACCCCTATTTTAATAGTTGATAAGATTGGCGCAGTTGGAGAAGAACTGGCTAGGCAATTTTCCAAGGATTTTTTAGTAGTACTTCTTTCCCCTAACCCGCTTTCTGAGAAAAACGAGAAAATAATCTACGTCCCCTTTAAAAAAAGAATTCCTCAAGCTCCTGATAACAGATACTCAAAAATTTTTATAGTTGATGACGGACACAGCGTTACAAGAGAATCGGCATTTTCGTTTATAGAAAAAGCAAAAGAAAGTAGCTGCCCACTTTATTTCATAGGAAGTTTGCGAAATGTTGACATTTCTCATTCTGATCAGATTACCCAGTCTTATTCTAATTCAAAAGTTTTAATTTTCGGAGACCTTTTTGATAAAAACATATTCTTCGATCAGAAAGCCCAAATCAATAAATTTATATTGCAGGCAAGAAAAACAGGAAAAATTGAAGTAGAAGAAAACGGGCTATCTCTAAGTTTTCCGATTACATTTAGCGATACAATTAAGCTTATTATTAAAGCGTCATACTTGGAAATTCCCCAGAAAATTATTTTACTTTTTTACCCCCACGGAGTAACAGACATTTCACTTGCCAATACATTTTATAAAATAAACCCAAATATTAAGGTTGATTTTGTAAAAGGGAAAAAAGAAAAAGAAATCTATATTCCGCCAAATGCACAGCACGCAATTAGCAAATACGATTTAGAAGGCAAAATTAGAGATTTGGAACTTGAAAGCTCTGAGGATAGACAACTTAAAGTAATAGGCAAAGATGGTAGAAGAAGTTTTATAAAACCGCTTCTTTCTCTTTTTTTATTTTTTCTTTTTTTGTTACTTCTTCCTCTTATGACAACTTCCTCATATGTTTTTTTGGGACAGAAAGAAATGGCTGGCGCACGAAAATCGGCAAATCTGGGAGATTTTGAAAAATCAAAAAAGCAGATTAATAATTCCAAAACATTTTTTGGGATAGCCGCTAAAACCTCGCAGCCTCTAATTTTGGAAGCAAAGTTTTTAGGAATGGAAAATGATGCAAGAGAAATAAGGGAAAAAATTAGAGGAGGGCAGATGGTAACAGAGGCTGGCATAAGTCTTCTTGACGGCTCATTTTTAATTAAAGATATTTACTCTGGCAAGAGCAGGGATCCTAAGAGTGACTTTTTAAAAGCATCAAACTTATTGAAAAATGCAGTATCTGTCATTCAAAAAACAAAAGCCGAAGGAGTCCTTCCAAATGATATTTCAGAGGAGTATGTTAATTTAACTCCTTTTATTGATTTATTTTCCAATTCCGGAGATATCCTTGCTGATATATTAGGATTTGAAAAAGAAAAAACATATTTAGTTTTACTTCAGGATGAAACCAGTATTCGCCCCGGAGGAGGGATTATTAGGGCGTTTGCTATTTTACGAGTTAAAAACGCCAACATTTCGGATTTTAGGACATTTGAGTCCTCATGGTTTAATGAGAGGTTAGAAACAGAAATTGAGTCTCCCTTTGTACTGCGCCGCTATGCAAAACTTAAAAATTTGAATTTTGAAAACAGCAACATTGAGGCGGAATTTGTAAATAATGCAATCACTGTTTCTAATTTCTATTTTTTAGCCAGCAAGGAGAAAGTTGATGGAGTCATTGCGCTTGATCTTTCATTGATACAAAGCGTTCTATCTGAAATTGGTACGGTAATTGTATCAGAAGAAAAAATAACCAAAGATAATTTAATTGATGTGAATCTTGAGAATTCAATTCTTGGTAAAAAAGATTTTATAGCACTTGTAGTAGAGGCCATAGGAAAAAATCTCGAGAATAGAGAAAATATTCCATATTTTGCGTTAACCAAACAAATGGGAAAATCAATTAGACAAAAACATTTACTTTTTGCAAGTCCTGATACCTCTTATCAAAATATACTTACGGCAAACGGCTGGTCCCCCTCTCTTTGGGATAATAGAAGTAAAAAAAATGACAGAGTTAATGATTATGTTGGATTCTCAGAGACAAATTTGGGAGAAAATAATATAAATTACTTTGTCTCAAGAAGCGTTTCAAAAAAAGTAATCCTTTCTGATAAAGGGACTCTATCCTCTACACTTACAATTTCATATAAAAATAACAGTAAAGATAAAAAAGTCTCCGGAGATTACAAAAACTATTTACAAATAATTCTACCAGAACAAACAAAATTAACTTCTATAGAAATTGACGGTGAAAAAACCGAAATAGAAAAAGCAGTCACAAATCCCGCGCTTTTTGAATCATCCAGTTTTCGCCCTCCACAAGGACTTGAGGTTAAAGAAAGAAACGAAATGGATAAAAGTATTTTTGGATTTCTTCTAATTGTTCCTGCAGGAGATATAAAAACAGTTCGTCTGACTTATAATTTGCCTTATACTCTATCTTCCTCTCAAAAATCTTTTGACTACTCTATTAAAGTTTATAAACAACCAGGACTTACCTCTTATCCTTTTGATTTAACTTTCAATCTTCCGGATAGTTTCCAAACAATTGAAAAAGATAAAATATCTTCGCAAATTAAAGAAGATCAAGAGTTCCAATTTTTAATCTCCCAAAAGTGAAGCTTCGTAAAAGCTCGAAATTTGATAAAATCAGATCTTAATGGAAATACTTTTCATAATTCTTACGATTTTAGGTCTTTCGCTTTTTGAAATTATAACATCAATTGACAATGCTGTAATTAACGCTGAAGTTCTTTCCGGAATGGGAAAGAAGGCAAGGCGCTTTTTTTTGACCTGGGGTTTTTTCTTTGCAGTAATTGTTGTTAGAGGGGTTTTGCCGTTTTTAATAGTATGGGCTACAATTCCAAATCTTGGACCATTTGAAGTGCTTGGAGCATCATTTACCTCTGGACTTGCAAAAGAAGCAATAGAGGAAGCATCGCCCATTCTTCTTATGGGTGGAGGAGTATTTCTAATTTTCCTATTTTTTAACTGGTTATTTTTGGAGCCGAAAAATTTTGGACTAAGAGGAGAAGCATTTTTCCAGCGGCAAGGCGCTTGGTTTTTTGCAGTAGTTTCAATACTCCTTCTTTTAATTGTTTGGTTTTCTCTCAGAATGAACCCACTGGTTGCATTTTCAGCCGTTGCCGGCTCAACCGCCTTTTTTATAATTCATGGATTCAGAAGTTATGCAGAGGAAAAAGAAAAAAATCTTCTTTCTAAAAAAAGTAATATTTCAGATATTTCAAAAGTTGCATATTTGGAAGTTCTGGATGCATCATTTTCAATAGACGGGGTAATTGGTGCATTTGCATTTACCCTTGCAGTTCCGTTGATTTTAATAGGCAACGGAATAGGTGCTCTGGTTTTGCGACATCTTACTATTTCAAATATTGACAGAATAAAAAAATACCGCTTCTTAAAAAACGGCGCTATGTATTCAATACTATTTTTGGGTACAATAATGGTAGCCGATGCATTTGGAGCCCATGTCCCGGTTTATATCACGCCGTTTGTAACATTTGGAACAGTAGGTTATTTTTTCTATAAATCAAGAGTTGATCTTAAAAAAATGGAGCAAGATATAAAAGTTGTTATTGAAAATAAATAATTATTTAAAAATGGCCGCATAGCTAAATGGTTACATGGTTAAACAAATAAACTATTCTAGCCATTTTAGCTATTCTAACTATTCTGGCTTATGAACAAAGTTTACAATCACAAGGAAGTAGAAGATAAAATCTATAAAAAATGGGAAGAGTCAGGTTCGTTTGCGCCCGAGGCAAACCCCAAGGGCAATCCTTTTTCAATAATTCTTCCGCCACCCAATGCCAACGCACCGCTCCACTTTGGCCACGCAATGTATACGGTTGAGGATATTCTTATTAGATACCACAGAATGAAGGGAGATAAGTCTTTGTGGCTTCCGGGGACAGATCACGCTGGAATTGAAACCCAATTTGTTTTTGAGAAAAAACTTAAAGAAGAAGGGAAGTCAAGATTAGATTATGACCGAGAAACTCTTTATAAAATGATTGAAAATTATGTAAATGAGAATAGGGGAGGGATTGAGCGCCAACTTAGGCGTTTAGGTTTTTCATTAGACTGGTCGCGGCAAAAATATACACTAGATCCTGATATTGTTAGGCTTGTCTATAAAACATTCAAAAAAATGTATGACGATGGCTTAATTTACAGAGACTATCGATTGGTAAATTATTGTACATATGACGGAACAAGCTTTTCTGATTTGGAAGTAATTTATGAAGAAAGAAAAAACCCGCTTTACTACATAAAGTACGGGCCCCTAGTTTTGGCAACTACCAGGCCAGAAACTAAATTTGGTGATACCGCCGTTGCAGTCAATCCTGCGGACAAAAGGTATAAAGAGTATATTGGAAAAGAAATTGAAATTGAGACAGTCATAGGAAAAGCAAAAATAAAAGTTATTGCTGATGTGTTTGTAGATCCTTCTTTTGGAACGGGAGTTGTAAAAATAACTCCGGCACATGACTTCCAGGATTTTGATGTAGGAAAGCGCCACAATCTTCCCCTTGTTCAGGTAATAAATTACGATGGCAAAATGAACGAAAAAGCCGGTAAGTTTTCGGGACTATATATCAAACAAGCCAGAACGGAAGTAGTTGAGGAGATGAAGAAAAAAGGAATGCTTGAAAAAATAGACGAGAGTTATATCAATAGAACCCCTCTTTGTTATAAATGCAAAAATCCCATTGAGTCGCTTCCATTGGAGCAATGGTTTGTAAAAGTTGAGGGCCTTAAAAAAGGAGCAATAAAAGTGGTAAAAGAAGGAAAAATTAAAATCTACCCTAAAAATTTTGAATCAATTTATTTCCAATGGCTTGAGGGGCTTGAGGATTGGAATATTTCCCGCCAAATTGTGTGGGGGATTAGGATTCCTGCCTGGAAATGCGAAAATTCCCATTGGATTGTTACGGAAGGAGAAACTCCCAAAAAATGTGCGAAGTGTACTTCCAAAAAATTAACTCAAGACACAGACACCTTTGATACTTGGTTTTCCTCAGGCCAATGGCCATATGTGACTTTAAAAACGAATTATTCACTTCCCAAAATGGGTTTTGATGAAGATGTGGCTGATCAGGTTCTAAAAGGAAAAACAAAAACTTATAGATTAAGAGATCATAATTTCAAAGTTGGGGATAAGGTTTTGTTTAAAAATACTCAAACAGGTGAACTATTTGGATATGGAATTGTCAAGGAAGCAGAAGAAACAATTATTGAGAAGATCAACTATAAAGATGAATCTCATTTTAAAACCTATAAATCATTAGATGAGTTAATAAAAGCTTTAAAGCTAAGAAATCAGAATGCAAAAGTCAATCCTAAAACAAAGGCTTATTCATACTCTTATGAATTTCGTCCTCTTGAAGAATTAGAAAATATAGAGACACTTTTTGAAACCTTTTATCCAACAAGTATTATGGAGACTGCTTATGATATTTTAAAGGCTTGGGTAACACGCATGGTAATGCTTGGAATTTACATTACTGGGGAAGTTCCTTTTAAACAAGTTTTATTTCATGGCTTGGTAAAAGATCCGTATGGCAAGAAAATGAGCAAGAGCAAGGGAAATGTAGTGGATCCTCTCGAACTCGTCGATGAGTATGGAGCTGATTCTATTCGCTTCGCGCTAATTTATGGTAATGCAACCGGGAATGATCAAGCGCTATTTTATGGAAAGCTTCAAGCTGCAAGAAATTTTTCAAATAAATTGTGGAACATTGCCCGTTTCATTTCAATGAAACGGGAAGCCCTAAATCCCAAATCACAAATTCCAAATAGCCTAACAATCGAACAATTGAATAATTTAGCAATTGAGAAAGTCGATAAAGAAATGGTCGATAAAGTAGAGGAATTGATTGAAAAAACCACTAGGCATATTGAGAAGTTTGAATTTAATCTGGCAGCTGAGGGACTTTACGAATTTATTTGGCACGAGTTTGCGGATAAATATATTGAAGATGTCAAGAAACGGATTAACGAGAACTCCTTCTTAATTCTTAATTCATGCTTCATGATTCAACTTGCGCTTCTTCATCCTTTCATGCCGTTTATTACCGAAGAGATATTCGGGAAATTCTCGGGAAATAATCGGTTATTAATTACAGAGCCGTGGCCCTTGCAAGCGCAGAAAAGCACTGAGAAGTCCACAGAAAACACTGAAAATTGAATTCTGTTGGTTCAGTGGACAATTCTGTGATTCAGTGATTACAATGAAATTTAAAAGAAAACAAACAAAGAAAGTTTACAAGAAGGGGAAAGCGAAGGAATCCAAACAATTCCCGAGTATTTACCGAATTATTCCCGAGAAACTTAATCGGGATGAGACTGTTTTTTTTGTTGGGTTTGTCGTTATCCTTGCTGCAATCCTAATAATATCTTTAGATTTGTATTCAAATTTTATCAAGCAAAAAATCTTAATTGATGAGAAAACTAAGGTTTTAAATGAAATAGCTTTCTGGGAAAGCGAAGTAAGAACACACCCTAAGTTTAGAGATGCTTATTTTAACCTTGCTCTTTTAAGTTTTCAACTTAAGAATATTGATGAATCCCGAAATAATCTTGACAAAAGTCTGGAATTTGATCCTAACTTTGAGGAGGGGAGAGAGCTGGAAAAGTTGCTGAGCAATTTTTAAATTTCTAATTCCTAATTGACCTAATTGACCTAAATTTTGGGATTTTGAAATTGGGATTTGTTTAGAAATTAGAGCAATTAGACTAATTAGGTTAATTTAAAAATTATTCTTTTGGCTTTTCTTCTGACTTAGGTTCGTCTTGCGCTTGAGGTTGTCCACCTTCTGGAGGCTTTGCGCCTTCGCCTTCTGGTTTAGCTTCACCTTCAGCTGGTGCTTCTTCTTCCGCAGCTTCTCCTTCTTCTCCCTCAGGAGCGCCTTCTGCTGCCGCTGCCTCGGCTGCCGCTGCCTCTGCGGCTGCTTGCTCTGCCGCCTCTTTAGTTACTAATTCTCCAATTTTAGCAATAACTAGATTCGGATCAGACAGGATTTCAACATCCTTTGGTCGGTGAAGCATTTCAATTGTAATTTGATCATCAATGTTGGCGAGTGGTTCAACATTTAGCTCAAATTTTTCAGGAAGCTCTGTTGGTAGCGCTTCAACCTCAATCTCATTTGTAATTTTTTCCAAAAGTCCAATTTTGTCAGTTTCTGCTTTTGCAACACCCACAAATTCGATTGGAATCATAGCAGTAACTTTTTCTTTGAGATTTACTTTGAAAAAGTCGGCGTGAAGTGGAGTATTCCTATAATCTGTGTGAAGATTGTGAATTAGAACCGGTATTGTCTGCCCATTCACTTTAAGGTCAACCAATCCTGTTTCTCCAGCTTCTGAAAAAACTTTTTGAAATTCTGTCAGAGGAAGCTGTAGGGATTGGGATTTTATGTCTTTTCCATAAACATTTGCAGGAAGTATCCCTTCACGCCTAAGCTTTTTAACTTGTTTTCCCGTAATTTTTCGCTTCTCAGCAGTTAGCAAAAACCGTTTCATGATCCTGATATTTTAACAAAAAAGCTTGATCGAACACAAGGTCTGTTATAATTGTTTGAAATTATGATTATTTTAGGTGTTGATCCGGGGATTGGAAGATGCGGATGGGGAATCATAGAAACTCGAAATTCGAAACTCGAAATTCGAAACTCTGGGTGTATTGAGACTAGGGCGAATTCGCCGATTGAGGAGAGGCTTCTTATAATAAGTTCGCAGATTGAAAAATTCATAAAAGAATATAAGCCTGATGTGCTAAGTATTGAAGAGTTATTTTTCAGCACTAATGCAAAAACGGCTTTTACAGTAGGACAAGCCAGGGGAGTAGTATTGCTTCTGGCCGGGCAAAACAAACTTGATGTCGCGATCTATACGCCTCTTCAGGTAAAGATGGCGCTAACCGGATATGGTAGGGCAGATAAGAATCAGATAGGCCAAATGGTAAAAGTGATTTTGAAACTTGAAAAAATTCCAAAAATAGATGATACTTCTGATGCTTTGGCAGTTGCCATAACTCATGCTTTTAGTTCGAAACTTGGCAAACTAATATCTAATAACTAGTATCTAGTAACTTTTTTTATGATTGGTTCAATTCGGGGAAAAATTATACTTACAGATGGAAATCATATTTTGGTAGAGACAGGAGGGGTAGGCTACAGAGTATTGGTGTCTTCAAAAGTTTTATCAAAAACAAATAGCGAAGTTTCACTTTTTACTTACACCCATGTTAGAGAAGATGCGTTGGAGCTTTTTGGATTTTCTGAACTTGCTGATTTAAAACTTTTTGAAAATTTACTCTCTGTTTCCGGAATTGGACCAAGAACTGCAATGTCAATTTTTTCTTTTTTAACCCGGGAAGAGGTAGTAAATGCAGTTATAAAAGGAGATACAAGTGTTTTTGAGGGAATTCCAAGATTGGGCAAGAAAAATGCTCAGAAAATAATAATCGAGCTTAAAAGTAAGCTTGGAGATACTGGCAGTCTGGATCTTTCAAGCGAAGAATCTCCCGAAAATAGTGAGGCTTTACAAGCTCTTCAAAGTTTTGGATTTTCATCTAAAGAAGCTCGAGAAGCTCTAAAAAATATTGATTCCAAAGCTGAAACAGCAGAGGAGAAGATCAAGTTAGCACTGAAATTTTTAGGTAAGTAGCAGTTATCGGTTCTCGGTTTTCTGTTTTCGGATACAAGTTAATCGGTTTTCAGTTAATCCGACTGACAAACTGAAAACTGGCAGACAAATTACTGATAACCGACAACTGAAAACAGATAACAGAATTTATGGCTAAGCCAACTAAAAAGAAGACAGAAAACGAAACGCCCGAAGAAGAGGTTTTGTTCGTATCGCTACGGGCTAAAGAGTGGGAGGAGTTTTTTGGTCAAGAAAACATAAAAAAAGCACTCCAAATAGCAATTTCCGCTGCCAAAAAAAGAAAAGAGCCAATAGAACACATACTATTATATGGCCCTCCGGGGCTTGGGAAAACCACCATTTCTCACCTTATTGCCAAAGAAATGGAAGTAAACATTAAAGTAACAAGTGGCCCGGCAATTGAACGGGCGGGAGATCTGGCATCAATTCTTACAAATCTTG
Source organism: Candidatus Levyibacteriota bacterium (assembly GCA_016186625.1). GTDB lineage: Bacteria > Patescibacteriota > Microgenomatia > Levybacterales > UBA12049 > 2-01-FULL-39-10-A. Next base: position 157,321 of record JACPLG010000003.1, on the reverse strand, counting down.
AGAAAGGAGACATTTTATTTATTGATGAGGTGCACCGTCTCAACAAAGTCGTTGAGGAAACGCTGTACCCGGCTATGGAAGATTATGCCCTGGACATAGTCATTGGCAAAGGACCTAGTGCCAGGACGCTACGCTTGGATCTGCCTCAATTTACAATAGTAGGAGCAACTACTAGAATTGGTCTTCTTTCCGCTCCTCTTAGAGACCGTTTTGGAGTAGTTCACAGACTTAATTTTTATAGCCCCAAAGAACTTGAGGAGATTATTAAGCGCGGTGCGCAAAAATTAAAAACAGCAATAGATAGGGATTCGATTTCAGAAATATCAATTAGAGCCAGGGGTACACCAAGGATTGCGCTAAAGCTTTTGAAAAGAGTTCGCGACTTCGCTCAAGTTCATGGAGAAGGGAAAATTACAAAAGACTTAACCGACAAAGCGCTCAGTCTGCTGGAAGTTGATTCACTTGGTTTGGACAATAATGATATTAGATATTTAAAGGCTTTAATTGAAAAACACGGGGGAGGACCTGTGGGAATTGAAACAATGGCATCCACCATCTCTGAAGATATTTCAACAATTGAGGATGTAATTGAGCCATATCTTATGCAGCTCGGTTTTATTAAGCGTTCTCCTCGCGGCCGCGTTGCCACAAAATTTGCCTACCAACATTTCGGTCTGCCGTTTGAGGACACTTCGAGCAAATCCCAACAAAAACTCCTCTAGATTGACTTTTACTACCCTCAAACCTATAATCCATCGACTATTATATGGCGGTAGAACAAGGACTTAGTTCTATACAAACATTTCAATATGCCGAAGGTAGGGTAGTTCGTCAAATGAGGAAAGACCGCGTCCATCGCCGAACAGAAATTTCTTTTTCAGGAGGATTAGTGGTAATTGCAAGAAATGAGCAAATAATAGCAGAGTTGACAGGAAATGTTGGATACATGCTTGTTGTGGGGAGGAATGAATTTATACTTTCATTTGTAGAAATTAAAAGAGATAGTTCTCGTGATGGATACTTTTTCGAATTTGATTCTGCTCCGATTGGGTATGCATTTGGTGAAAATTATGACCTTGCTTTAGCAGGCCATCTAGGTCTACGAGACCCCAATATGTCTAGTCAAGCAAGAGGAAGCACAATTCAAGACAGTGTTGTTGACCACGTTTTTTCAAGCATTAAGGAACAGGTTAAAAATAGGTAAAGACTTTTTTTGAAATCTCGGCGATAGTGGATTTTGTTTGTTCTTCTTGATCTCCAATATCTGATGTCATGACCCCTAGATAATAAGCGCCTTTTTCTGTTTCAATTATTCCAATGTCGTGGATAAATCCTTCTCCGTCTCCGGTTTTATGATAAACTTTTGTGTTTGATGGTAACTTAGCAGGAAGGCGGTCTTCGATGTTTGAATCTGTTAAGAATTCTAAAAGCTCTTTAGAATTTTCTGGATTGGCAATTTCTCCTTTGTAAATTTTTTCAAATAAAATTGCCATGTCATAAACTGTAGTTTTATTATTTACCATGCTGGTTTGCTTAAGCCCCCATGAGTCAACCAGTTTTTGTACGTTTTCTTCTCCAATTTTTAATGACAAAACGTGGGCTGCTGTATTGTCAGATTCTTTTAATGCAAGCTTTGCAAGATTTCGCAGAGAATAAGTCTGTGGCATAGTTTGATAACGAATGGATCCTGTTCCATAATCTTGTACGTCAGACTCTTGAATTGTAATTTTATCATCGAGTTTTAATTTCCCGTTTTTATCTAAATAATAAAGTGCCGAAATTATCGGGAGTTTATTAATTGATGCGCCAGTTTGAATCTGTTTCTCATCCATTGCAAAAAAAATTCCAGACATTATGTCTTTATAATAGATGGAATAAAAACCCTTCCTATCTTTTATAATTTTTTCAATGTCATTTTTTAAATCAACTTCTTTAGGATTTGTGGATAGATTAATTGTTGGAAGAAATGTGAGATGACGACCAAGGAACATAAAAAAAATTGCAAAAACAAAGATTGCAGCAATTCTCCTCTTGTAATAATTCGGTGAGGCTTGATTATTAGAAAATTGATTCTCCATGTGTTTAATACGGATATACTAGTATATCCGTAATGATATTTATATCTCTGTTAATTTAGGTCTATATTGCAAAGCTTCTGCGATGTGGTTGGGTTTGATTTCTTTCGAACTATCAAGGTCTGCAATGGTGCGGCTTACTTTTATAATTTTATTGTAAGAGCGGGCAGAGAGATTTAGCTTGGTAACTGCAAGCTTTAAAATTTCCAAAGATTCATTGGAAAGCTGACAATATTTTTTAATTAACTTGTTATTCATTTCTGAATTTGAAAGAATCTTTTCTTTTCTGAATCTTTTTGTTTGTAAGTCTCTTGCTTTTTGGATTATTTTTCTAACCTCAGAAGAAGTAGGGCCAGATGGTGTTTTTTGTTCTGTTAACTTTTCCACTTTTACAGCTGGAACATCAAGATGGATGTCAATCCTATCCAGTATTGGGCCTGAAACTTTCTTTTGATAGCGCAAGATTTCAGAAGTTGAGTCACGGCATTCGTGCGTGGGATCTCCTAAATATCCGCAAGGACAGGGGTTTTGGGCTGCCACTAATATAAATTTTGCAGGAAAAGTAATTCTTCCGGAGGCTCTAGAAATTGTTACAAATCCGTCTTCCATGGGTTGGCGCATTGCTTCCAAAACGTGACGGGGAAATTCAGGAAATTCATCCAAGAATAAAACACCGCGGTGAGCAAGAGAAATTTCTCCAGGTTTTGGAACATTGCTTCCGCCAATAAGTCCAATATGGGAGGTAGTATGATGGGGGGAGCGGAAGGGACGTTTTATAACAAGACTTTCTCTGTCAAGTAGGCCTGATATGCTATAAATTTTTGTGATTTCAATTGCCTCCTCAAAAGTTGGTTTGGGAAGAATTGATGGGAAAGTGCGGGCAAGTAAGGTTTTTCCCGCACCAGGCGGGCCTTTTAAAATAATGTTATGTCCTCCTGCAGCGGAGATTTCCATGGCCCTCTTTGCCTGTTCCTGTCCTTTTATGTCTCTCATATCAAATTCAAAATCTTCTTTTGAGAAATTCTCAAGAGATGTATGTTTTTGTTTTTTGATAATTTTTGTTTCTGACAAATGATCAAGAAGCTCATGTAAGGAAGTTAGTGGAATTATGTCAATCCCTTTTATGATTGCTGCTTCTTTTGCATTTTGATGAGGAAGAAAAAATGAAGTTAATTTTTTTTCTTTTCCCAGAATCGCCATGGACAAAGCTCCTGGAGTATGTCTTAATTTTCCCTCCAAAGATAATTCTCCCATGAAAAGAAAATATCCGATTTTTACCCTTATTTGTTCGCTTGCAATTAAAACCCCCAAAGCAATTGGAAGGTCATAAAGTGCTCCTTCTTTTGGAAGATCTGCTGGAGCAAGATTAACTGTAATTCGTTTTGCCGGAAATTCTGCACCGGTGTTTTTAAGAGCAGACCTCACCCTTTCTTTTGCTTCTTCAACTGCTTTGTCCGGAAGTCCAACAATTGTAAAAGAGGGAAGACCTTGGGATGAGATATCTACTTCTACCTCAACAGGAGTGGCATTTAGCCCAATAATAGCTGCGGAATTAACCTTTGCAAGCATATCAATATAATACCAAATATCATCTCATGTTATAAAACTTAATTGTTGGTTGACAAAGAAGGTGAAAAGGTGTATATATATGAATATATGTTCATACGTTCATATATAGATTCCCACAAAGGGCATCCACATTACTTTCCTGATGGGAAGATAAAATCTTTTCAAAGAAAAATGAGACTTTTGCAAGAAGAAGAAAAAATTCATAGGATTGCAAGATATCTTTTGGATCCAACTAAGTTAAAAATATACTTATTGCTTAATGAAGTGGAAGAAATTTCTGTAAGCGATATTTCTATTACTCTTGATTTATCACAGTCAGCAATATCCCATGCTCTGTCAAGCTTAAAAGATCTGGGACTGGTGGACTTTAGAAAATGCGGACAGCTAATTTGCTACTTCATTATCAGAAATAGTGAAACAAATAAAATTTTGAGTTTACTTGAAAAACTTAAAAAAATATGAAATCGTTTAATTTTTTTATTATTTTTATAGCTCTCGGTTTAATTGTGGCTGCTTTTCTACTTCTTAAAGATGGCTTTAGTAAATCCCAAAAAGAAAGTAATTTAGATAAATCCTCAAACAGAGTTTTAATGGATCTTAAAAATTACCGTGACTATTCTGAAAGTAATTTAGCGCTATCTCAAAAGAATGGGAAAACTTTATTATTTTTTGCAGCATTAAGATGGTGTGTCAATTGTGTCGTCCTAGATAAGGAAATTAAAGAAAGGGCAGGAGAACTACCAAGAAATACCACAATTCTTAAAGTTGATTATGATAATGATAAGAAAATGAAATCAAAGCATAAGGTTACAATGCAATCAACGCTCATTTTACTTGACGAAAACGACAGCGAATTAGATAGATGGGTAGGTGGAAATTTCGATCTGATACTGGAAAAAATAAAAGATGTTTAACATGATTTTTTTAATTCCCATATTTTTTCTATCAACCTTACTAACATGGATAGGAGGGCAGTATAGTTTCCAATCGTTTGAAGAAGCAGAGCCAGGTTCTACTGTTGTTAACAAAGTTTCATTTCAAACTGATTTTTCCGGTGCAAAAATAAAACCAGAAGACCTTTTACAAGGATGCTTTGGAGGAAAAGACTGTATTCCATCAATAGATAATCCAAAATTTGAAAGCGCAAATGAAGCTGGGTGGTTAAATGACAATGATATAGTCTTTGCAATTGATTATGAGGGCGTACAAAGAGCGTATCCTCAGAGAATAATGAACTGGCATGAAATAGTAAATGATACTCTCCTGAATAAACCTGTTGCTGTTACTTTTTGTCCTCTTTGTGGCTCAGCTGTTGCGTTTGAAAGAAAGGTTAACAGGGTAATAACCGAATTTGGGGTATCAGGAAAACTCCATAACTCAGATCTGGTTATGTATGACAGGTATGAAGGGAATTTATGGCAGCAAATCACAGGCGAGGCAATTGTTGGTCCCGGGGCAAGAAGAAACGAAAAATTAAAACAAATTCCTATTGTTACAACTACCTGGGGAGAGTGGTATAAAGAACACCCTGATACTTTGGTTTTATCAAGGGATACAGGTTTTTCAAGGAATTATGATCAATACCCTTATGGCACTTATGAGCAGGATGATGAAATTTACTTTGGAGTTAAGGATTTAAACAGACAACTCCAGATAAAAACCGTAGTTTATGGTGTTGAGTTAGATGGATTATCAAAAGCCTATCCTGAAAGCGTTTTTGATAAGAAAAAAATAATAGAGGATACTGTTGGAAACACGTCGATTAGATTGGAACGAACTGATTCTGGACAGATTAAAGCCACAAATTTACAAACGCAAGAGGAAGTTATACCAATTCGTCTTTTCTGGTTTGCCTGGGCGGCGTTTCATCCCGATACAGAGCTTTATAGGAATTAATTAATATGAAGATAGCCGAGTGTAAGCATTTACCAAAAAAATTTGTTGGTCCAAGAGTTGAAAAGTGCGAAGAAAATCATTTTTGTCCTTTCGGCCAGAGAGTTTGTTTGACTTGCGGATATGTTGGCTGCTGTGATTCATGCGCCCAGCATATGAGGATTCATGCAGCAAAAACAGGACATCAAGTTATGGCCTCATATCCGGCTGATGAACACTCATTTATCTGGTGTTATGAGGATAATGATTATTTAGATCCTGATGAGAAATTTAATTTAAAAAGTGTAAAATAAAACTAAAGGAGGTGAATTAGTAATATGCCAAAAGTAAAAATTTACTCAACAACAACATGTCCTTATTGCAAAATGTTAAAACAATACTTAAGTGAGAAAAATATTCAATTTGAAGATGTTTTAATTGATCAGCAGCCCGAAGAAATGCAGGCGTCAATTGATTCATGCGGATCAATGGGTGTGCCTTGTACTCATATCACAAAAGACGATGGAACGGTAGTAAATATTTTGGGTTTTGACAAAGAAAAAATAAATAATGTTCTAGGAATATGAATAAACTTTTTATACCAATTTTAGAAGATACCAAACAAGAACTATACCCGAGTTCCCACATGTCAAGTGGGAAGCTAAAATGTGACAAGTAAATATCATAAAAAATGAGCCTTAACAATATAAAAACAAGATTATTTTTAGACAGCGCCGATCCAAATGAAACAGCGGAAGTAATAAAATTAATTGGCCGGCTTGACGGTCAGACTACAAATCCCACTCTTGCTATTAAAAATCCAGCTATTAAAAGTTTATTAAGTGGAAGAGAGAAGGTAAAGCGGGAAGAGCTTTTAAATTTCTACAAAGACACTGTTGGGAAAATATCAAAATTAATTCCAGAAGGATTTGTGTCAATTGAAGTTTATGCAGATAAGGATTCAACTGCAAATGAAATGCTAAGCCAAGCCAAAGAAATGTATACCTGGATTCCAAATGCACATATTAAATTTCCGATTAACAGAGAAGGGTTAATTGCCGCAAGAAGATCAATCGATTTAGGTATAAGAGTTAATATGACACTTTGTTTTTCCCAGGAACAGGCAGCAGCAGTTTACTGTGCAACAAAAGGAGCAAAAAAAGGTGATGTTTTTGTTTCTCCTTTTATCGGAAGACTAGATGATATAGGAGAAAACGGCATGGATCTTATAAAAAATATTATTAAAATGTTTAAGGATAGTGATAGACATGTTGAAGTTTTGACTGCAAGTGTTAGAAGTATTGACCATCTTAAATATGCTGTAAAATTAGGATCAGATATTATAACTGCACCGGCAAAAATTTATGAAGAACTTGGGGAACGCCATTTAGAAGGTTTGGAAAGTTATGAATATAATAAAGGTTCACTTTTAAACATTTCGTATAAGGAGCTTAATTTAGAAAATAATTGGGATCAGTTTGATATAAAACATACCCTAACGGATAAAGGAATTGAAAAATTTTCCTCTGATTGGGATAGCGTCACCACTTCTTAAAATAAAAAACAATTTCCAAAGGTTTTTGCAATCGAGGTATGCCATGGTCATTATGGATAAGTAATACCGATATAGTTTTGAGGAGTTAACTTTTTAAGTTCGTCTTTCTGATTTTTATTGAGCGGAAGTTTATCAACCATTCTTAGAAAATCATCTCTGCCCATTTTTTCTCCCCGAGTTAAGTCTTTTAATATTTCATATCCTTTTTTAACTCCTTGTTTCTTAAGATAAATTTGAACCGCTTCCGAAAGAATTGACCAATCACTGTTTAGGTCGTCAATAATCTTATTCTCGTTTACTTTGATGCGAAGCAGTCCTGATAAACAATTCTTGTAGGCCAATAAACAATAGGCAAGGGTTAGTCCGAAATTTCTTGAAATTGTGCTATTTGATAAATCGCGTTGCAAACGAGAGAGTGGAAGTTTACTCGTAAACCCTTCGATTAATGAGTTGGCAATTATCAAGTTTCCTTCACTATTTTCAAACATAATCGGATTTATTTTCTGGGGCATTGTTGAGGAGCCAATTTCTCCCTTTTTATTTTCTTGGATTAACCATCCATCTGAAATATATCGCCACATGTCCTGATTAAAATCAAGCAAAATCCCGTTTATTCTCTGAAGAGTTTGAAAAATATAAATTATATCCTCATAAGGCGCAATTTGATTTGTTGTTTGATTCACTTCCAAACCAAAAGAAGTAACAAAGTCTTTTGAAAATTTTCTCCAGTCAATTTTGGGATAGGCAAAATTTAGCGCGCTATAATTACCAACAGCGCCATTTAACTTTCCCTTTAATTTGAAAGCTTGCAGTATCTTTAGTTCGATATTAATTCTTTCGTAAAAAACTAAAAACTCCTTTCCTAGAGTTGTTGGGAGCGCTGCCTGTCCATGAGTTCTTCCAAGCATTGGGAGTTTTTTGTATTTGTTTGTTTGATTTAAAATTTCCTTACTTAAGTTTTGTAATTTCTTCAAAATAACAATTTGGATTGCATCTTTTAACATGAGTCTAATTGCCAGATTATTTACATCCTCCGAAGTGAGGCCAAAATGAATGAATTCTAAAATATCTGAGAGAGTTGTGTTTGAAAGTTTTTCTTTAAGATAGTACTCGATAGCTTTAACATCGTGTCGTGTGGTTTCTTCGATATCTTTAACTTTTTCTGCCTCATCAATGTCAAGATTTTCAATCAGCTTATTGAAAATTTTTTGTTCGTTATTACTTAATTTTCGAAATATTCCGATTTTAGAAAGAGCGATCAAATAGCGGATTTCAATTTCTGTTCGATATTTAATAAAAGCAAACTCAGATGAGTAATCCGATAATTCTTCAACATGATTTCTATACCTTCCGTCAATCGGAGAGATTGCATTTAGAGTATTAATTAGGTTTTTCATTTTCGATATCATAGGACTAATATACCAGGTATATCTTCCCTAATGCTTTAAGACGAATTTTTCTATAACGTCGGCTACACCATCTTCTTCAACACTAGGGGCAATATAATCAGCAATTGCTTTTAAATCTTCTTCTGCATTGCCCATAGCAACTTTTAGACCGCAGGCCATAAGAAGAGGGAAATCGTTATATCCATCACCAACGCCAATAATATCATGAGTCTCAATTCCCAAAATCTCTGCAACCTTTAATATCCCATGCTGTTTTGTAGACTCAGTGTGGTTGATTAGAATATCATTTTCCCCACTGAATCTTGAAATTACCTTATGAACTGAGATTGTAGAATTTTTTGATAGTTCATTGAAGACGGGATCTAAAGTTTGCTGATCGTCAATTCTTATCCAGATTTGAGTTGGATTTTTTATATCTTTTTCTTCAAGTGATCCTATTTTTCCTCGCCCATCATCAACTACAGTCAAATTATACTTTCTTGCTAAGTTAAATATTTTCTGAATAGCGTTGGGTTCAATTAGTCTCTCAAAGACTACCTTTTTTTTGATAGGGTCATAGATTTGAGCGCCTCCTGTTATAATACAAGGACTTGATAGCTCCAAATGTTCGAGAACAAACATGGTAAAAGAATATGGCCTTGATGTAGCTAGGCCAACATGGAGTAATTTCTCAGCTTTCTTTATAGCCTTTCGTACTTTTTCAGAGGGAAGGATTTCTTCTCCGGAAAATCTGATTAATGTCCCATCGATATCAAGCATTAATGCTTTATATTTTTTATTAAACTTTGATTGTTTCACTGCGTCCTCCTCCTGTTGAAATATATTTTATTGGGACATCGATTTGCTTTTCGATAAAATTTAAATACTGCTTTGCTTCTTTTGGAAGTTGTCCCAACTTTGACAAACCTTTTGTAGAAGATTTCCAACCATTGAATTTTTTGTAAACGGGTTTTATTTTACCCAAATCCATTGTCTCCAAACTTTCATAACTAACTTTTTTACCCTTATATTCATAATAGGCTGCTACTTTTATTTCTGAAAAGTTATCCAAAACATCAAGCTTGGTGATAGCAAGGCCGGTAAATCCGTTTATCTTCGCCGCGAATCGTAAAAGTTCCAAATCAAGCCAACCGCATCTCCGCGGCCTTCCTGTTGTAGCGCCAAACTCTTTCCCCACCTCTCTTAGTTGGTCACCAATACCATTTGATTGTTCGGTAGGGAAGGGACCCTGCCCAACTCTGGTAGTATATGCTTTTGCAACTCCTAAAACATTTTTAATTTTCTGAGGAGCAATACCTGCATTATGAGTGAGGCCGCCGGATAATATCGAAGAGGCAGTTACATATGGATAAGTTCCCCAGTCATTATCAAGAAACACCCCCTGCGCTCCTTCAAAAACAATGTTTTTATTTTTATCAATTGCATTATTTAGCGTTTCGAATGTTTCCAAGATATAGGGCTGGACCTTTTTTCTATATTCTGCAAAATCCTTTTCGATTAAATGTTGCTTTAAAGGACTGGATCCTAGAGCTTTTAGTATTTTATTTTTGAGAAGAAGCTGAGCTTTTAATTTTTCAGTGAATAATTTTGGATTCATTAATTCGCCAAGTCTTATTCCGTTATAACTTACTTTATCAGCATAGGCTGGTCCAATGCCTCTTCCTGTTGTTCCGGTTTTACCTTTTCCTTTCGCTTCCTCATAAAGCGCATCCAATAGTCTGTGATACGGCATTATTAAATGTGCTCGAGGTGAAATAAAAAGTCTTCCCGCAACTTTTATGCCGGCCTTTTCTACTTCTTCAATTTCTTTTATCAATACCCTAAGATCCAAAACTAAACCATTTGAAATAATGTTTTTTGTCCTAGGATTAAAAATTCCTGAGGGAATTAGGTGAAGACTGAATTTTCCTTTGCTATTAATAATAGTATGCCCTGCGTTATTTCCACCGTGAAATCTGACTACAAAATCGGCATCAGCGGCAAGATAATCTATGATTTTGCCTTTTCCCTCATCGCCCCACTGGGCACCGATTACAACAATTGCTGCCATCTGGACTTTTGGATTTTACCCCAACTTGACTCGCACTTGCAAGTTAGGCGTGGTACAATAGCCAAGAAATTGACCTAATTAACCTAAATGTTTAGAAATTAGAAATTAGGATTTAGAAATTTTCAGGATATGGACCAGGCATCCCGAGTTCGCGAAAAAATAGACATTGTTGGATTTATTTCCGAATACCTTCCTCTAAAAAAAATGGGAAGGAATTTTACGACAATTTGTCCTTTTCACAGCGAAAATACTCCTTCCTTTGTTGTTTCTCCTGAGAGGCAGATTTGGCATTGTTTTGGCTGCGGAAAAGGAGGAGATGCCTTCACGTTTCTCATGGAATATGAAAATTTGGAATTTATCGAAGCCCTTAGAATTTTAGGCAAAAAAGCAGGGATTGAGATTAAAACTTACGGTACGCCTTTTTCCTCTTCCAAAAAAGAACTTATTTATTCTTTGAATAAATTGGCGGCTGAATATTATAATTTTGTTTTGACAAAGCACTCTGCAGGAAAAGAAGCATTGGAGTATTTGGTTAAGCATAGAAAACTTACAGATAAGTTAATTAAAACTTTTAATATCGGTTTTGCTCCTTTTAGGGGAGAAGACCTGTCCAACTATCTAATTAATAAAAAGAAATTTAGCAAAAATGATCTAATTGAAGCAGGACTTTCGTTCCAAAGAGAAAATAGAGTCATTGATTTTTTTAGAGGAAGAATTATTTTTCCTCTAATTGATCATAGAGGCAATGTGGCTGGATTTTCCGGAAGAACTCTAACTGAGAAAGATTTTGGACCTAAATACATAAACACCAAAGATACACTTGTATACCACAAGGGCGGTATGTTTTTTGGATTGAATTTGGCAAAAGATGAAATTAAAAAGCAGGGATCAACAATAGTTATGGAAGGCGAGTTTGATGTTATCTCAGCATACAAAGAAGGAATCACAAATGTTGTAGCGCTCAAAGGCACAGCACTAACAGAGCCTCAGGCACTTTTACTTTCCCGTTTTGCTCCTAAAACTGCACTTTGTCTTGATCAAGATTCAGCCGGGATTTTGGCAATGAAAAGAAGCATACCTTTTTTGGAAAAAAGGGGACTTATGGTCTCAGTAATAGTCCCTTCAGGAAAAGATCCAGACGAGGCAATAAAAAAGAATCCTTCGGCATTTAAAAAAGCAATCAAGAATGATATAGAAATTTATGATTTTTTTATTTCAAAACTAACTTCCGAAAATGATATAAACTCAGCAAGTGGTAAAAAAGCAGTAACCGATGAATTACTTCCGTTAATCTCCATGATCCAAAATGAAATTGTCAAAGAACATTACCTTAAGAAGTTAAGTAGGGAAGTAAACACTTCATATGAATCTCTTCTTAGACAATTAGATAGAAAAACTGAAGGGAAAAATGAGAAAGTTTTTCAAAAACTTAAAAAATTAGATAGACGTGAAATGCTTGAAGAATATTTGCTTGCTTTAATTATTCAAAGCAAAAATCCAAAAGACGAATATCTAAAATCAAAAGAAATCCTTATAAATTATGAGTTTTTAGTCCCCAGTATAGGGAAAATTCTTTCAGAATTTCTTATTCTGTCTAAAAAATTTAAACAGTTTGATATAAAGAACCTATCTAAAAATTTGGCAAAAGAGCTTCTTCCTGTTTTTGATAAGTGTTTTTTGATGCTTTTACCAAAATTTGAAAATGCAGAAAAAGTGAGCGAAGAAGCAATAAAAGTTTCTAAAGAGCTTAGGGTTTTTTTTCTCAAAAACAGAATAAGAGAAATAAGTGAAACTTTTAAAAATACAAAAAAGAATGATTGGGAAATAAAAAAACTTCGAGAAGAAATCTCAGCTATTGTCTCTCAAATTGCCTCGGCTTAGCTTTAAATTGAGAAGCTTCTGTGTTAAAATATTACTATGACAAAAAATATCCCAGATATTTTACAAGATATTGTTAATTCAGCAAAAAAACGAGGGTACATAACCCAGGAGGAAATTCTATCAATTTTTCCAAAACCTGAGGAACACATCCAAGAGTTGGATTCTTTGTACGATAAATTATTAAAGTCGGATATTGATGTTTTTGAATCGGTAGCAGAAGGAGCAGAAAATGAAAAGCCAATAGAAGATTTAGAAAAAGAGTTGGAAGCACTTACTGTTCTTACAGAAGGAACAGTAAGTGATCCTGTCAGAATGTATCTTAAGGAAATTGGAAGGATTCCACTTCTTAATTTTGATCAGGAAATAATTCTTGCCAAAAGAGTAGAGAAGGGAGACGAGGAAGCAAAAAAAATATTAGTTAATTCAAATCTTCGTTTGGTTGTTTCAATTGCCAAAAAATATGTTGGCCGCGGACTCACTTTACTTGATTTAATTCAGGAGGGGAATCAGGGTTTAATTAGGGCAGTTGAAAAATATGATTGGAGAAGAGGATTTAAATTTTCAACTTACGCAACTTGGTGGATTAGGCAGTCCATTACTCGTGCAATTGCAGATCAGGCGCGAACAATTAGAATTCCGGTACATATGGTTGAGAATATCAATAGATTTTTGCGAGCCTCAAGAAAATTAATGCAAGAATTAGGCCGTGAACCAACTCCAGAGGAAGTTGCAAAAGTTTTGGAGATTGATCCTGATAAAGCACTTGAAATTATAAAAATTTCTCAAGAACCGGCAAGCCTTGAGTCACCGGTTTCTGATGAAGAGGATTCGCGACTTGGAGATTTTATCCATGATGCTGCTGCACCCACTCTTTTTGACTCTGCCAGTAGGGAACTTTTGAAAGAACAGGTGGACCAGGTTTTAGGAACATTATCTGACAGGGAAAGACGAGTTTTAGAAGAAAGATTTGGACTAAAAGACGGACGTCCAAAAACTTTGGAAGAAGTAGGAAAAATGTTTGCGGTAACCAGAGAGCGAATAAGACAAATTGAAGCAAAGTCTTTGCGAAAACTTCGCCACCCCTCCCGTGGAAACAAACTCAAAGATTATTTAGGTTAATAGGCTAGATCTTTTCTTATTTTCCCTAGATTTTTTGTCCATTTTGTAACATTTGCCTGTCGCAAAATGGATTATGTTTCTTCTAAAAAACTTATTTTTATTTTTCTTTGCTTTGGGCCATTCAATTCTACCAAAATAATTCTTTGCCATGTTCCCAATTCAAGTTCCCTATTCTCAACAGGTATTGCCACACTGGTTCCAATCACTGATGAAAGAAGATGGTCAGGAGTATGAGTGGGATCATGAGGATGATTATAGGAAATATTTGGAGAGATTTTTCTAAGAAAATTAATCAGATCTTTGTCTGTTCCCGGATCAAGATCTGCAGTAGTAACTGCACAGGTTGTGTGTTTTACAAAAATAGAACAGATCCCCTTTTTAAAATTTTTTTCCGAAATTAATTTGCTCACTTTTTGGGTAATATCAATAACTTGATCCTTAGTCACAGAGTTTATCAAAAGTTCCATAAAGATATTTCTAAGATTTTGAATATTTTTTGTAAAGAAGCATTAGGATTGTAATTGTTATAAAAGAAGACAAAGACAAAAATGGAATTGTTATAAACCCCGCCCACTCAATAAATTTAGTTGTGCATGAGATTCCAAGAGTGCAAGGCGCTTGCGACTCAGGGATAATTTTATAGTATAAGAGGTTATGATAAATTGCCGTAGCCGCTCCTAAGACGCTAAGAGGTAAAACAAAATAGGGAAGATTCTTATCCTTTTTCCAAATTCCGACAGCAAGAATTACTACCAAAGGGTACATGAAAATTCGCTGATACCAGCAAAGGACACAGGGAGGAAATTTTAAAATTTCACTAAAATAAAGACTGCCTAAAGTTGCTAAGAGGGCCTGAAGAAGAGCAAGCTGCGCAAAATTTTTCTTAATAAATTCCATCAATGCTATGTAGTATATTACCAAGAGGACGGGATGTAAACTATGATTTTTACTCCACTAAGTCGTAGAGGGCTGAATCATAATTCGTAGAATAATTGTTATTTCCTGCCTTAATAACTCCTGAATAGTAAATCAGCGCATATATCACCCCTCCAATAATTAGATAAAAAACAACCCATTGCCAAAGAGGCCTTTTTCCATAATTCTTTCTAGGCTTTGCCATTTAAAAATTATTCCAGAATATAAATAGTTTGTCAATTTGTTAAAATATAAAAGATGAGATTTTTAGGAAATTTAGATATGCATGAAGATTATCTAAGAAGTATCATATTCGGTTTTCAAGATTCATTAGTTTCAACTACCGGAGTAATTGCAGGAGTTGCGGCCGGAAGTAACAGCAAAGAACTGGTAATTCTTGCAGGACTAGTCACAATTACAGTAGAGTCTTTATCTATGGGAGCAGGACAATACATGAGCGAGAAGGCAGTTCATCAAATGGATAAATCAGGAAAACACACAGACAACTTATATCTTGTTGGAGGCCTCATGTTTTTCTCTTATTTTCTAGGAGGTCTTGTTCCGCTGACGCCAATAATCTTATTTAAACTTCCGTTATCCATAACTATTAGCGTAGTTTTTGCATTATGTGGATTATTCATTCTTGGTTATCTTAAAGCTCATATTGTTAAAGTCAATCCTTTTAAAAGTGCAATTGAAATTTTTATTTTAGGAGGCGCGGCAACTTTAATAGGATTAGTTGTAGGAAGATTATTTAAAGTTTAGTTTGAAATAAAATAGAGAAAAATTGCCAGTGCAATTCCTAAAGAAGCAACCCCAAAACCTATTGTTAAAGTTTTAAGCCAGTTATATTCGTTTTTTTTATCCATAGATTATCCTAATAATTTCTTTTGCTAATTTTTCCGGATCATGTCTGATAATTCCCCTCCTCAGCGCGTCGTTTTCATCTGCCTTAATAATGACATCTCTTATTAGACTTTTTCTAATTACTTTAAAATCTGTTTTCGTTAAATCATCTGCAACCGGTTCTTCTCCATATTCTTCATACCAGGCTAAGGTTGTCCGGCGAGGCAACTTTGAATTTATCAAGACATAATTAAGTATTCCTTTTCCTAAGGTTTTTTCCAAAGCATCAATGTGATCCCGGGCGCTATAGTTAGTTGTTTGGCCAAATTTTGTCATTAAGTTCATTACAAATATTTTCTTGGCTTTTGAACTTTTGATAACATTAGGAACATCCTTGACAAGAATATTTGGGATTATACTTGTGTATAAGTCCCCTGGTCCTATGACAATAAAATCCGCTTTTTCAATAGCTAATTTTGCATCATTATTAAGCTGTGCTTCCGGCTTTAGATAAGCCCTAACAATTCTTGCTCTGTGCTGCATTTTTTCAACAACATCAATGTGGGTTTCTCCAACAATAGTTTTTCCATCCGAAAGATCAACACAAAGATTTGTATTTTTTGTAAATGTGATAGGAACAACACTACCTTTAATTCGAAGAATTTTCCCAATCTCAGAAATTGACTTTTTCATGCTCCCCGTATTTTTTTCAAGAGTTGATAAGAAAATATTTCCAAAACTGTGACCCTTTAATGCGCCTTCCTCAAATCTGTAATTAAACATGTCCCGCAAAAGTTTGGAAGATTCAGAAAGAGCAACAAGACATTGCCTTACGTCTCCCGGAGGAAGTACTCCAAGTTCATCTCGCAGTTTTCCGCTTGACCCTCCTGTGTCAGTCATTGTTACTATTGCGGTCAACTTAAAATCATACTTTTTAAGTCCCATTAAAGTAACATAACTTCCTGTGCCTCCGCCAATTGTTACAACTTTTGGAATTTTTGTCATATTATTTTTTTAATCTCTTCAAGATTTTTTATCTTAATAATCCCATTATCTTCCTGTTGTTTACCATTCCTATTAATAAGTATTGTAATAACGCTGCGATTTAGAGCTTTTGCCTTTCTTAAGACCTCAGTCTCATTATCCACAAGAAAGATTTCATAATCATTGTATTTTTTTAAAACCTGCCCAAGATTTTCAATTTTATTCTTAAAAACATGAATGTTTTCTTCTGCTAAGTTTTTTATGAATTTTATTTTTTGTCTCTGGAAATCGGAATCTCCTTTTGAGAGTATTCCAATTACTATGTTTGTTAAGCTATTAATAGCAGAAGCGTCTTTATACACGTTTTTTTCAAATAAATCAACATTCCAAAGGATTTTATGAAGTTCATCTCCCAGAATTTTAGGAAATATCTTTGTGATTTTGCTTTCAAAATAAGGGGGATAAAAATAGTCATATTTTTCTTTAGTCTTTTTGTAGATTTTTTTTATCTTACCAATATCTTGATCTGATAAATTAAAAACTTGAGAAATAGTCTGATAGAAGCCTTCTATAAATGATAAAGCATCAAAAATAGTTCCATCAATGTCAAATAGGATTATTCTTTTGCCTCTCATTTGATTACATCTTCGTTAAAATGAGTTCCAAAAACACTGGTTAATGGAAAAACTTTGGAGTTTCTGGAGAGAATTGTCCCGGGATTCAAAACTGAGTTTACGCCAATTTTGCTTTTATCTCCTACAATTGCACCAAGCTTTTTAAGATTAGTGTCAAAATGCTTCCCATTGTATTTAATTTTTATTGTTTGACCATCAAGCCTAAAGTTAGCAATAATTGCTCCACCGCCAATATTTACATCGTTTCCTACTATGCTGTCTCCTACATAGTTGAAGTGGGCAACATTGGTATTATTAAGAATAACGCTATTTTTAATCTCAACGCAATGGCCAATTTTTACATTGTCACCAATTATTGCACCTTCTCTGATATAAGCTCCGTGGGCAATAAAGCAATTATCACCAATTATTGCCAGACCTTTAATCAAAGCGCCTTCCTCAATAACTGTTCCTTTTCCTATGACAACATTCTTTGGCCCATTATTGTTGCGTATAAAATCAGAAATTTTTGAAACTGTCTCCCAAACATTCTCTACTTCAAAAATCTCCTTATGTTTGAAGTCTGACAAATCAAAAAACACGCTAGGAGAAAAAGTGTTTTTCATGGCTAAATTATAGCATAAAAGTTTGATGGTTTGATCCTTGCTTGACAGATTAAGTTTATGGTCTATAATCCAATGACTATGGCAGTAGGAGAGAGACCACCAATTCCAGCGGAAGTAACAGGAATAGCTCCAGAAGTTCAGGCTTGGGCTGAAGAGCAATTAGGATTATCAAAGCCAAGGCGTAGCAAAATTGTTGATGCGCCAACGGACATACAAGGCGTTTCTTTAAGAGTTGAAAGAGGAACGGATACATCAGGTATAACTTCTGATCAAGTCGTAATTCTTGATACCATGGGTAGAGAAGCAGCTTGGATTGAACAACAACATGATGAGAGGCTTCCGGAAGTTAAAGAAGGGATAATATTATATGCAGGAGAATTAGGAGTTATTGGTATTCATAGGGATCCCGATCATGGAAATTTTAATGTTAATGCTGTAGCTCAAAGAGAAGTTTTGTTTGATGATCCAGTAATAAAAGAGTCAATTGGTGAGGAGGCTGCTGGACAAGTTTATGTTCCCCGAACTGTTATTGCACTGACGTTTGATGGCGAGCTGGAAACTTCGGATGGTACCAGACTTACTCCACAAAGTGCCGTTAGAATAATAAGGTACGCTCTTCTTGGCGGAGGAGTAGATGAGAGATTTTTAAAAGAGCACTTACTGCAAAGGACGGATGAGGCAAGGAGAAACAGAAGACTCGCTCAACTAATTGTTGATGGAGTTCCTGTTGAAGGAATTGTCATATCAATGAAACCAAGAGTTGAGATTGATAATGTCGATAAATACAGGCCAATAGAAGTCAAAAGGCCGAGAAGAAGAAAGAATTTAATTCCCCGAAGAGTAGAAGTAGACTCGGCTCAAAGCGTAACGACCTCCTAGGATGCTATAATTAACTAGTGGAGAAGGCAACGTTTGCAGGCGGGCCTGCCCGCTATGCCAGGGCAACCGTGGCAGGCGGGTGTTTTTGGTGCACGGAAGCTATTTTTAAAAGATTAAAGGGCGTTTCCTCGGTTATGCAACCATTATTGGAGTAATTGTTGGGAGAATTTTGAGATTTTAATTATTTATAAGCAAATACAAACAAAATAATTGCAATGGTAATCCCCGTAGATTCTACTGCAAATCCAATTGCAAACAACTTTAAAACTTCATATTATTCTTGTCCGGCCTCATTCTATAATTTTCTATACGTTATAATAATAATAATATGGAAAAAGCAACTCTTGCAGGAGATGTTATTGCCCATGATGGAGAAAGCCCACCGTAACTGCTGCTATTAAAAATAGTTTTTGTATGAGTTTAAACTTTAAAGAACGGATAAACAAGTTACGAGAGGCACAATCAATTGTTAATTGCTCTATTGGAACTTTGGGTATTTCAGCAGGCTGTGATCGTTATCGAGATCAATATTGGACACGCGATTTTGCTTTAGCAGGTCTTAACGCATTACTAGAATTGAAAAATCGCAATATTGCCCTCAAACATCTTTCCGCTATTGCCGCTAGGCAGCATCGATCAGGGAGTATCCCAGCTAGATTTACAAAAAATCGTACTCTTTTTGCCCTAAAATTATTCAAAGAAGAAATTGCAAGCGAATGGGAGTTTTTATTCCGCAAGCTTATGTTGTCTCAGAAGTATGCAATTGCCTCCAATCGGCTTAATTTTCGCAGATGGCTTTTTTGGTATGCTGATAACGAAATTTTATTCATTATAGCCTCTTATGAATATATAGAGAGGACTGCTGATGTCAATGTTAATAATTTACTTGTTCCCCATATAAGTAAGGCATTTAACTATATCAAGAAACACTTGATGCAGGATGGTTTAGTTGTAGGATCTGATTGGCGCGATATTGTCTATACTTTATCTGATAAATTTGTTTTTAGTGTAAATCTTATGCTTTGGAGGGCATATATTCTTAATGGTAAGAGTTCTGAAGCGGCAATATTACAAACAAACATCGAGGAAAAATTCTGGAATGGATATTTTTATAATGATACTCCTGGAAGTTTTACCTTTGACACACTTGGTCACTCGCTTGCGATACTGTGGGATTTTATTCCGGAAGATCGACATGGGAAAATTATAAAAAAATTGGAGGATATGAAAACACCTTTTGGATACAAAGCAAATGATATGCAGTTTCCGCATGAGCTTTCCCAATTTCAACCGCATGAGAGGACAAATCAATTTTCGGTTGTTTGGCCTTTTATCCATGGGTATGCTATTTTAGCTTTAGTAAAAATGAAACATTTCGATTTGGCAAGAGAGCAGATGGCTATTTGGGACCGGCTTGAAGGTTTCTATGAATGGTATAATCCTATTGATGGAAGAGGTCATGGTGAGAAAAAACAAATGTGGAGCGCCGCCCTTTATTTGCGTGCGGCTAATTCTATTGAAACTTTTGAAAAATAATGTATATGAAAATTCTATTAGTTAATTATTTTATACTATAATGCTGGTTACACAAAAAACTAATAACGAAATAGCTAGCTTCGGAGGCGGTTGTTTTTGGTGTACGGAGGCAATTTTTAAAAGATTAAAAGGCGTTTCCTCGGTTTTGCCCGGATATAGCGGAGGTTCGATCGAAAACCCAACATATGAGCAAGTTTGTGAAGGCACAACTGGGCATGCCGAGGCAATCCAGATAGAGTTTGACCCTTCGGAAATCGCATATGAAAAGCTTCTTGAGGTTTTCTTCTATACCCATGACCCCACAACGCCAAATCAGCAAGGAAATGATGTTGGAGAGCAGTATAGATCGGTTGTTTTTTATCATTCTGCAAAGCAGAATGATATTGCTCAAAAGTTTATAAAAGATTTAGAACAGGAAAAGGTTTTCTCTCGGCCAATTGTTACAACAATAGAGCCGTTCAAAAACTTCTATATTGCAGAAGATTACCACAAAAGCTATTTTGAAAAAAATAAAGATGCGCCGTATTGCACTTATGTAATAACGCCAAAACTTAAGAAGTTAATGGAAAAATTTGGTGAAGAAGTTAGAGACGAATATAAAATTAGGTTGGAGAATTGACTTGTCCTTTTTGAAATCTCCCGATTAATCTTAGTGAAACTCTAGCAATTTGTTCGGCTCTTAATATAGGCATTGTATGAATGGGAGACTTTTCTCCAGTAACCATTCTGATATAGGGACTCCTTGGGAAAATAGTTCTCTGAAGAGCTTCCTGTCTCTCAATCGGTTTTTTATCCTTATATCCCGGGAGAGTTCGATCTGGATTAGACACTGGATCTTGAGCTCCTTGTATTAAAACAATGGGCAGATCAACCTCACCAAATCTAGGATTTGCTGCTGCCATATTTTTGGCTTGGGATACAATTCTCTTTGGATATTTTCCTTTCATTCTTATAGCTTCTCTTAAAAGATTAAGCGCAAGATCTCCGGCTGATTGGAATCCGCGACTGAATAAATCCCGTCTATCTACGATATTAGTATCTCTTAGGCTTTGAGCACTTCGAAAAGCATTTTTAAAAAAACCCAAAAATAAACCAGTTTGTTTTTGCCGGTATAATCCCATAGGATCCATTAAAACTAGTCCATCAATTTCTATTTCTGAATCCTGTAATATAACAGCTAAATTAGCAGCCTTAATCCCGCCTTCAGAGTAACCCACTAAAGTTATTCTTCTTAGTCCTAGATTTCGTAAAAAATCAGCAATAGCCACAGATTCTCTAAAAAGAGAGTCTCTTGCTACACCATTTGGTTGTGTATCAACAACTAGCGTACTTTGTCCGCCGGCATCAGCAAAAGATTGTCCGATTAAAGATGCGGATCTAGAATTTGAATCTACTCCCCAACCTGGCAAGAAAACTATTGATTCTTCTAAAATCCTTCTATCGGGAATGATCATTCCCTCTTGACTTGGAAGCAAAACTCTTGAGCTGACTTTAACCCCCATTGCACCTATTTGATAAGTTTCAGTTGAGAAATCTGCTCTGCCTTCCCGTTCCAAACTCATTGCGGAATTATAAAATTTAATCAAAACAAAATCAATGTTATGTTAAAATAAAATAAAGGAGGGATATGGCGAGGTCAAAAAGAAAAAGGCTTGGCAAAGGCCAGTTTGCTAAAAGAAAAAGAGGAAGAAGAAGAGGGACAGGAAGATAAGTTTAACCAAAAGTAAAAGCAAAAGCTTTTACCCCAGGAGTTAAGAATTCGATTTTTAAGGTGTGTGTTTCCGGTCCGTTTTGTAGGTCTACTAAATTATAAAGCCTATCAGAATCAATATTCATAATTCCGTTTTTTACGTCTGTTCCTTGATTATTAGAATCCACGAGTTTACCATCTATATAAATTCTTGTCGCAGAATTTGAACTTTGCGGTTTTAAAACAAGAAAAACCTTGTCTGCGTAGAAATTAATTGTTAAAGTTGAATTTTTAGAAGGACCGGAATACTCATCGCTTATTTCCCATTCTCCGCCCAGACTAAAAGAGTTAGGCGATGGGTTTTCTTCGAGTTTAAAATTGGATTTTCCGTTCGATAAGGTTCCTGAAGGATAATAGTATTGCATTCGTGCTGATCCAAGATAAGTTTCGGGTGAAAGCCGCATCCTTGGTGTCTGATCCGGCATTTGTTCTAAAGAGGAATCTACTTTTTGGCCAGCTTGCCTGAGCAGTTCTTGAATTGCTTTCTCTGTTTCTTCATATTTTCCTTCTCCAAAATGTGCATATCGGATATTACCATCTTTGTCGATCAAATACTTTGCCGGCCAATATTGATTAGAGTAGGCATTCCAAGTGGCATAGTCATTGTCTTGCGCAACTGGATAAAGAATTTTGTATTGGGCAATGGCATTCTCAACGTTTCCTGTATCTTTTTCAAATTCAAATTCAGGAGTATGAACACCAACCACTACAAATCCCTGATCATTATATTTGTTGTACCAGGAAGTTACGTGGGGAAGAGTTCTAATACAATTAATACAAGTGTAAGTCCAAAAATCTATCAAAACTACTTTTCCTTTAAGCCCCTCCATCATCAAAGGTTTACTGTTAAGCCAATTACTTATTCCCACAAACTCAGGTGCTGTTCCCAAATTGGGAAGGTTGTTGCTTTTTGGCATTTCAAAAGGTTTTCCAATCATCTCGTCTCCCTTGTTTGTTCCACCCCTTAAATTATCAAGCTGTTTTTTAACTTTTTCATTACTTTCTAGATTAATAATAAAATTTCCGTATGAAGGAAAAAGATCAAGAAGTTTTGCCTGAAGTGTCTTATCATAATTTGTAAATATTAAAATTGCAGTTATTATCATAATCGCCCCAAACACCTGTTGAATTTTTCCTAGATAGGGAGATAAAAGTTTGGAACCTGAGAAAATTCTTCTTCCAAGGATTGCAAAAAGAAAAAGAGGGATTCCAACGCCAATTACATATACAATAGTAACTAATATTATTGAGCTATTTACCTGCTGTGTTGCAGCAAGAGTTGCAATTGTTGCAAGAATTGGTCCGGCACATGGAGTCCAAACAATTCCCAGGGCAAAACCAGTAATCAGCCCCGCCCAAAATCCGTTTCCCTGACGCTGAATTGCAAATTTTCCTGACAGCCTACTGACATAGCCTTCTAAAATTCCTGAGAGTTTTGGAATAAGGAGCGTTAATCCCAAAGTTGTAATCACAATTACTGAAAATATACGAAGAATATTTGGATCAAACGGAATAATTCTGACAATATATGAAATTGTTAAGGTTACGATCCCAAAACTGATAATTATTCCAAGTGTTATTCCAAGAGGTTTTCTATGTCCGCCTGTTGCAGTTGCAGAGAGAATAATAGGAAGAAGCGGCCATATACACGGCGCTAGAATTGTAATTAGCCCAGAGACTAAAGCGAATATCAAAAGCAAACTCATTATTTAATATTAGCAATTACTTCTTCAAAATCTGTGCCATTCCATCTAGTAATCTCGTTTCCGGACTTATCCACGATGTTTTTTCTTCTTTTTGCACTAGTGAATCAGCGGATTTGTTGTTTTGTTGACTCGCAAGAAAACAACTCCAATTGCAATTAAAATATTTCTACTCATTTGTTATCACCTGCCTCTAAAGGCAGGTTAATATTAGCATATTTGGTATCATAAAGAATTTTCAGTTAGAGTCCGGAATTGAAGAAATCTGACTCTGGATTACTGGTGAATTTTCTCGCTCAAAAGTTACAAGCAGTTTATCTCCAAGATTTATCACTTGATCAAGCGCAGATTGGTTTCGAGTACCATTTATATAAAATTGCAAAACAAACTCTCCATTTGTACAAAAAGTTTGGATTGTTCCGGTAGTTAAACAATCCTTTCTTAAACTCATAGGAAGAGTTTTGAAAAAATTATCCCATGTTATATTTGCCTTTTTAATATTTACAATGTTCGGATTACTGGAACCAATATAAACATCTTCTGAGAGATTGTGATATTTTGGATCTTCGAAGATTCTGAAAGTGCCATTAGTATAAATTGCAAAGGAAGCCTTATAATCAAATTTTTCTGATGTTATCTCAGACGAATTTTGAGTAGTGGATGAGGTCTGTGATTGGTTACTCTGTTTGGAATTGAATAAATAAAATATACCGATAAATATAAGTGAAATTGCAATAATTACTATAATTAATATTCTTGGATTAAATCTCACAGGGTCGTAATAAATTATACCATTTTAGATATTGACAGTGGTCTGTCGCCATGATATATTCGAAATATCGAATATGTATTCAGAAGTGTTTAGTCTACATGCAAAACTGCTTAAAGCACTGTCCAACCCAAAACGCTTGGAAATTCTTCAGCTTCTTCGAAGTCAGGAATTAACTGTTGGTGAAATTCAGGAAATGTTAAGCCTGCCACAGGGAAATTTAAGCCAGCACCTTCAAGTTCTGCGAGAGGCAAATGTTGTAACAACAAAAAGAAACGGTAAGCAAATTTACTACAAAATTGCCCATAAAAATTTTATAAAAGCAAGTGATTTAATGAGGGAGATTCTAGTAGAGCAGCATAAAAGTAAAAACGATCCTTTAATGGAAAATCTTACCAAAAAAATGACAGATCTAGTTCCTCTAACTAATGATCCCGTGTGCAAAATGAGACTTAGTCCAAAAACAGCATCATATGCCTTGGATTTAAACGGCCTTTCATATTATTTCTGTGCATCAGGATGTTTTGAAACATTTAAGAAGAGTCCGAATAAATATTTATAAAATTAATAGTGAATAATTTAAAACTTTTTGTCATGCTAGGTCTAGTTGTAGGCACAATTATTATTGGAGCTATTTTTATTTCATCAAAATCCAAAACAGAAACAAAAGCGATGCTTTCCTCAATATCTGGAGCAGAGGTTTTAATTGATCATGCCGCTAAAACAGTAGGCGATATAGGCTTTTCGGACGGAATTCTATATCACAGTTTTCCTATTAGAAATAATGGAACTAAAGATTTAGAGATAGCAAATATGACAACTTCTTGTATGTGTACAAAAGTTTTTCTAAGGCAAAATGGAAAAGACGGACCAAGTTTTGGAATGAAAGGAATGTCTGCTCCATCAGATTGGAAAGGAATACTCCGGCCGGGAGAAGAGGGAGAAGTAGTTGCTGCGTTTGATCCTGCTTATCATGGACCACAGGGAGTAGGTAAAATTTCAAGGTTTGTCAGTTTTGAAACAAATGATCCGGACAATCCCTACGTTGAATTTTCTTTTGAAGGGAATGTTGTTAAGTGAAAGTAAAAATTAGAAAATTTAAGAAGAATGTCTTGGATATTCTTTTGAAAATTCTTTTAATTATTCTTTTTTCTATTACAACGTTTCTTCTTGGCGTTCTTTTTGAAAAAACAACCTCAAAAAATTCCAACTCTTCGGATTTTGATGTATCACAAAATATTGATGAGGAAAAACTCTCTGCCCTACAAAACAAAGTAATTAAAGACAGTTATGTATTGAATATTAAATGGGCAGATCTTGGAAGAAGAATGGTTGAGGATGGAGTTATTGATAAGGTGAAGTTAGCTCAGGCAGTAACAGGGGGAGATGAGCTTCCAAAAGATTTGGATAAATATTTTGAAGAAGGACAAGATCAAATAGAAGTAAATTTGGAAAATTCGCAATTTTGGGTAGATATACTGTGGGGACTGGGACTTGCCAATAGAAATCGGATCTTGGAAGAAGGAGAGATGATGGTGGAGAGTGATCCTTCAATTTTTGCATCAACTGGCGGATGGAGTTTGGGGGTAGGAGATCCAATGGATCATTATTCCGGACATTCTTATATTACACTTTCTAAAGATCAGCAAAAAGCAGTTTCGGAGATAGCAGGCAGTATTTACAGGCCATGTTGTGGGAACTCAACAGCATTTCCCGATTGCAATCACGGAATGGCAATGCTTGGGCTAATTGAGTTGATGGTTTCTCAAGGAAAATCACAAGAAGAGATTTATAAAGCTGCTTTAGCACTCAATACATATTGGTTTCCAGATACATATTTAGATATTGCTTACTTTTTTGAAGAAAACGGAAGAGAGTTTGCAAAAGTTTCTCCTAAAGAGCTTTTATCCAAAACTTTCTCAAGCTCAGACGGATATGGCGTGGTTAGAGAAAGAGTAGGACAAATCCCCTGGCCAAGTCTTGATGGAGAAGGAGGGAGCTGCTCGGCATAAATATGGATGGAATTTTTCAAATCTCACTTATTGCGGCATTTGTAGCAGGAATGATTGCGCTTTTTGCTCCTTGTTGCATAACATTCCTACTTCCTGCCTATTTAGGAAGCGTATTTAAAGAGAAAGAAAAAGTTCTCTCTATGACTCTGGTTTTTGGCGCAGGAATTTTTGTAGTACTCATGCCCGCAGTTTTAGGAGTTGCGCTCATATCTCAATTTCTATACAGAAATCACGATACTATATATATACTTGGCGGAATTGTTATGATTTTGGTAGCAGTTGCTTCACTTCTTGGCCTTAAATCGCCTATTATGATTCATCTTCCTACAAGGAATGAGGGAAAAGTAGATGTTTTGTCTATATTTACGCTTGGAATTTTCTCTGGAATAACAAGCGCATGCTGTGCACCTGTTCTAATCGGTATATTAGCACTGGCATTTTTGTCACCAACCTTCATTGGATCACTTCTTATAGGCGGTGTTTATGTTTTGGGAATGATAGTTCCTCTTCTTCTAATCTCTCTTTTCCTATCGGACAAAATAGACAAACTTAAAATTCTAAAAAGCAAATTAACTGTTCTAAAAATATTTGGAAGGGAATATTTTGTAAGTGTAAGTAATTTTATTTCTTTCACTATTTTTATAACTGCCGGGATTTTTATTTTTGTTCTAACACTTCGCGGTCAGCTTTCGATGGCAAAAAGTGAGAGATTTGCAAAAGTAATTCAGGACGCGGGAATACTAGTTAATGATTATCTGGGCAATAATTTTCTCTTAAATATCTTATTTTTGATTTTAATTTTTGGACTAATTTATTATATTTTTAAAAAAATCAAAAGGAGGTGAAAAAATGAAAACAGAATATTTATACGCAATAATTGGATTTCTTGCGGGAATAGTTATTACTGTTATTTTTGCAAATAACGCAGTTAATTCTAATAATATGGGAATGATGGGAATGATGGGGATGCGCCAGATGGTTAATAACCAGGATTTATTTTCTCAAGGAATGAGTCAAATGCATGATCAGATGATGGGAGAAGACGAAATGTCCATGAGTGGCATGGTTAATGCATTAGAAGGAAAAACAGGGGATGATTTTGACAAAGCATTTATAGAGCAAATGATTCCTCATCATCGGGGAGCAATTGAGATGGCAAAGTTGGCTCAACAAAATGCAAGCCATGATGAAATAAAAAATCTTGCCGATGACATCATAAAAGCCCAGACGAGTGAAATTAACATGATGACGGAGTGGCAGAAGAGTTGGGGATACTAAGTTTTTTAAAAGGCCCGCCTAAGCTTACTTTAAGGCTTTTCAGTATTATCCATACACGCCTTAAAGAGTGCTTGAGCGGCGGGTAAAGGAGGTGAAAATTATGCTTAAATCTATCGCTTTTGCAAATGCTGCGACAATAGTTATAGCAATATTTTTTATAGCTTGCGCACTCTTGTCTTATGTTGCTCCGGACTTAGTAGCTGGTATTGGAAATTCATGGGTTCATTCGCTAAACCTGGAAGCAATTAAAATAAAAACTCAGCTTTCGTTAGGAACTCTTGTTTACGGGCTGGTAACAATTTCCGCAGTAACATGGGTAACGTCATACGCATTTGTAGAATTATATAACAGGCTGGCAAAAAAATAACAACAATGGATATGAATAACAAAATTTATACCTGTCCTATGGATCCGGATATAATTCTGGACAAACCGGGTAATTGTCCAAAATGCGGAATGAAGCTTGTCCCGCTTGCTGCGTCTGAGCATGAAGATCATTCCTCAATGGAGCAGGAATTCAAAAAGCGTTTTTTCATAACTCTTCCTTTTGTTATTCTTGCAATGATTCTGTCCCCAAATATTCAAAATTGGCTTTCATTAAGTATTGATTTTGCCGGCCGGGAAATTGCACTTTTTTTCATTGGCACATTTATATTTTTCTATGGGGGAGTTCCTTTTTTTAGGGGCGCAAAGGGAGAACTCTTTGCAAAGAATGCGGGAATGATGACGCTTGTTGCCCTGGCAATAACTGTTGGGTATACATTTTCAGTTGCCGCTACATTCCTTTTTCCCGGAGAGTCTTTGTTTTGGGAAATTTCAACTCTTATTTCAGTATTTTTGCTTGGACATTGGCTTGAGATGAGGGCGGTTCGTGGAACAACTGGTGCGCTCTCAGAACTTGCAAAACTTATCCCGCCCCAAGCCCATCTTTTAAAAGAGGGTAAGGTTATTGATGTTAAAACCGATGAAGTAAAATCAGGTGACAAACTCCTTGTCAAGCCGGGCGAAAAAATTCCAATTGACGGACAGGTTTTGGATGGAGAAAGCTCTGTTAATGAATCAATGGTGACAGGCGAATCCCGCCCCGTAGGAAAATTAAAAGGAGACAAAGTTATAGGCGGAACCATTAATCAGGACGGGTCGCTTACGATTCAGGTTACAAAGACAGGGAGTGATACGGCAATTTCCCAAATTATGGATTTGATAAGACACGCACAGGAATCAAAACCAAAGGTTCAGGAGCTTGCAGACCGCGCCGCAAACGTTTTGACAATAACCGCAATAACCATTGGAACAGGAACATTTATATATTGGCTAATTATTAATCCTCAAGGCGCAGTCTTTGCATCAACCCTTGCTGTTGCGGTTGTGGTTGTTGCTTGCCCGCATGCGCTGGGCCTTGCTATTCCAACTGTTACAACAATTACCTCAACACTTGGTGCTAAAAACGGCATTTTAATAAAAGATATGAAAGGGTTGGAGATAGCGCGGAAAATAAATTATGTAGTTTTTGATAAAACAGGGACACTTACCCGTGGAGAGTTTGGTATAGCAGAGTCAGTTCGCGTATCAGATTCAGTAGTTGAGGAAGAGGAGCTATTAAGGCTTGCTGCAGCTGTTGAATCCTCCTCCCAGCATTCAATAGCAATGGGTATAGTAAATGAAGCAAAAAAGCATAAAATTATGACCCCTTCTCCTAAAAATTTTAAATCTTATCCGGGCAAAGGCGCTTTGGGCACGGTTGATAATAAAGAAATTATTGTGGGAAACGGCCGCATGATGGAAGAGATAGGTATTAAGAAAGAAGATATTAATAGACTTAAGACAAAAAAAGCAGGAACAATAGTTTATATTGCTATTGATAAAAAGTTATCAGGCGCTTTCGTATTGTCCGACTTAATAAGAGATGAGTCCCGTCCCGCGATTGACAAGCTCCACGAAATGGGCATAAAAACAGCAATGCTGACAGGGGACAAAAAAGAAGTGGCAGATGAAGTTGGTCTTGCTTTAAATCTTGATACGGTTTTTGCAGAAGTTTTACCTGGTAACAAAGTTGAGAAAGTCAAAGAACTCCAGAATAAAGGCTATATTGTGGCAATGGTTGGGGACGGCGTGAATGATGCGCCAAGTCTTACTCAGGCACACATGGGAATTGCAATAGGGGCAGGAACTGACGTTGCCGTAGAATCAGCAGAAATAGTACTTATGAAAAATAATCTGCAAGATGTTGTTAAGGCAATTTCACTTTCCCGCAAAACCAACTTCAAAATGGTTCAGAATCTTGCATGGGCAACAGGATATAATGTTTTTGCAATACCTACGGCAGCGGGCGTACTTTTTCCCGCATTTGGAATACTGCTTCGCCCCGAATGGGCCGCGGTTTTAATGTCTGCATCGTCAATCATTGTAGTTGCAAATGCCCTACTACTCCGGCGAACAAAATTATAAAATATTATGAAACTTGCGCTGAAAAAGACTTAATTACTGTATGAAAGAATTAATTAATCCTCTTGACATTACTATTCCCAGCTTGTATATTTGAATATACGTTCAAATACATGTCTGACTATCTGCAAATCAAGAGGGAATTAAAAAATAAGAAGGAGCTTATTGCTTGTGCCAAGCAATTAGGAGTTGTGGGAGATACTACTCGCTTAAAGATTTGTTATCTTCTTTGTCATTATCCTGAAATTTCTGTTGGCGAAATGGCAAAAATTCTGGATACTTCTATTTCTGTTGTCTCACATAGCGTCAAGAGACTCTTGGAGTTGGAGCTTGTTACAAGGAGAAAAGAAGCTCAGACAGTCTATTATTCTATGAAGAAAAATGAGTTTACCAAAACATTAAAAGAATTCATGTCGTAGTTTATGATTTTTAGGAGGTGAAAGATTATGTGTCCGAATTGCGGTTAAAGTATGAGTATTAATAATTTTGATTTAATAATTATTGGCGGAGGAGCTGGAGCATTTGCCGCTGCCATTAAAGCAAGCGAACTGAAAGCTAAAACCTTAATGGTAAATAAAGGTTTGCCCCTTGGTGGAACGTGTGTCAATGTAGGTTGTGTGCCATCTAAAACACTTCTCTGGGCAGGTGAAATCATGCATCAGGCAAAGCACCATGGTATTCCCGGAGTAGAACTTGAGATTAAAAACTTTGATTTTGCAAGAGTTGTCCAATATGAACTTGATCTGGTGGCGAAATTACGAGCTGAAAAATATGAAAAAGTTCTCAGTAACTTAGAGAATGTTACTCATTTGGAAGGACAGGCTGTATTTGTTTCCCCAAATGAAATAGAAGTTGATCCTTCGACATCTTCCTCCAGAGGCGGACAGGCAGGACAAGGTGGAAAAAGATATCAAGCCAAGAAGTTCATCATTGCAGCCGGTTCAACTGCGACTGTTCCTCCAATTGAAGGAATAAAAGAAACAGGTTATATAACCCATATCGAGGCTTTAAAGCTTAAGCAACAGCCAAAAGAACTTATTGTCATTGGAGCAGGACCGGTAGGACTTGAGTTTGCTCAAATGTATGCCCGGTTTGGCACAAAAGTAACAGTTCTTCACCGGGGACCATCTATTTTCCGAGGAGAAGAAGAACTAATTACAAGACTAACAGAAATACTTACAGAAGAGGGTATTTCCATTAAAACAAATGTCCAAGTAAAGAGTGCTAGAAAAGAAGGAGACAAAAAGATTGTTTCTTATAGTATTAATGGTAAAGTGGAAGAAGTATCAGGCGATGAAATTTTACTCGCAGCTGGTAAAACGCCAAATACGAAAGGATTAAGTCTTGACAAAGCCGGAGTAGAAATTACCGACAAGCAAGCGGTAAGAGTAAATGAACATTTTCAAACTTCTCAAGCTCATATCTTTGCAGTTGGTGATGTTACCAATCTACCTATAAGACAAGAAACAACAGCAGGCAGAGAAGGAACACTGGTAGCAGAAAATGCCCTCAAAGATACGCAGAACAGTATAGACTATAACTCAGTTCCCTGGACTATTTTTACGGATCCGCAACTGGCAGGGGTAGGACTTACCGAAGAAGTGCAAATGGAAAAGTTTGGTACTTGTATGTGTAAGACTGTCTCTTTTAAAGATGTTCCAAAAGCTTTAATCCTCAATAGAACAGAAGGACTTATTAAAATGGCAATTCATCCCGATACAAAACAGATTATGGGAGTTCATATTTTAGCTCCTAATGCGGGTGAACTCATAGCAGAGGCGATGATGCTTATCAAAAACAAAAATACTATAGATGATGTTGCTAATTCCCTACCTATGTTTCCAACGCTTTCCGAGTCAATCAAACTCGTTGCGCTTTCATTTACCCAAGATATTACAAAGTTAAGTTGTTGCATATAGGATAGAAAAGAACCATTAAATATCTGCTACAATATGTAGTATGAAATTAAAATCCTTAAGCAACTTAGAGCAGAGAGTAATGGATATAGTTTGGGAATTTAAAAAATGCTCTACAAGAGATGTTCTAAACAAAATAAATAAAGATAAAAAATACGCATACACAACAATAGCCACGCTTCTTAATCGCTTGAATGAAAAAGGTTTAGTTATTAAAAAAATAGAGAAAGAGGGATATGTTTACTCGCCTAAAGTAAGCAGAGAATCATACACTAAAAATGTTGCTCAGACATTTTTGAAACGATTTATTAATTCGTTTGGAGACAGCGCAATTGCCTCGTTTGCGGAAAGTGTAGATAAGTTGCCCCAGAAAAAGAAAAAGTATTTTTTAAAGATTCTAGAAGAACATGATAAGAATAAATAAAAATCTCGCTTTGTTTTTAGGATTGTTTGCAATACTTGGAATAACACTACTGTTTATTATTCAAAAACTCTTCCCTTTAATAGGTCACGCAATATATTACTGTCAGTCATTTATAAGTAGCTTTATAATTCACATCCCCCACTACTTAAGTATAATTCCTCTTATAGGATTTTTTCTTATAATAGCAATCTATGTTATCAAATTTATAATTTTAATAATCAGGATACAAATTTTAAAAAATAAACTTATTGACAAAGTAAAAATTGATTATTCAAAAAAAGAGTTTATAAAAAATTATGGATTGAAGGAAAAAATAGTAATAATTGAATCAAATAAGCTGTTTGCTTTTTGTTTTGGCATAAGAGCACAAAAAATTTATATATCAGAAGCGCTCCTTTCTCGCCTCTCAAAAAAAGAAATAAAGGCGGTAATTCTTCATGAAGAGTATCATTTAAAAAATCATGATACTTTTATAATGCTTGTTGCCTCAGCTCTTCATTCATTTTTCCCCTTTTTCCCCCTGCTTTCGGATATTATTAGAAAATATAGAATTGAACGAGAAATAAAAGCTGATAAATTTGCAGTTGCTAGAATTGGTGATAGGAAACCGCTTATCTCAGCACTCAAAAAACTTCTGTCATATCCTATAGTTGAAACAATTCCGGTTGCGGCAATCGCCGACTATGAGACTCTTGAGCCTCGAATTTATTCATTGGTAAATAAAAATTATAACCGCAGACAGTTTCGTTTAAAACATCTCTTTCTCACCTTACTATCTTCAGTAGCAGTTATTATTATGGTAATAACTCCTGTGTATGCAGATGAAATTCATGATGAAAGCCAAGATATTTTGATGCTATGCAGTAATATTAATCAATGTGTAAATTCCTGCAGTTCTTCTCAAAGTTACAGCAAAGCTTACTTTGAAAACTCCTCTAATAAATCTTTTGATAAATTAAATGCCTCATTCCTTTATACACCCCGGGAATAATAATTTATTACCACTTGACAATTTTAGGGAAATTCTACTACACTTTGTAGTATGCCAACAGAAAGTGAAAAATCTGGGAATAATTTATTAAAAAGTAATGCCTTATCAATTGTTTCTAAAATTTCCAAATTAAATATTATCTATGTTCTAGGAATACTTCTCATTGTTGCATCATTTTTAATTGGAGTTTTATATACAAAAGTAACTTATCTTGAAAAAAACGTATCTGGGAATAATTCTTCTATAGCTCAAGGTTTAGATCCCCAAGCCCCACAACAGCCCACAGGCCCGATTGAAGTTTCAGTTGATGATGATCCTGTTATGGGAGATAAAAACGCTCCTATTACGATGATTGAATTTGTTGATTATGAGTGTCCTTTTTGTAAAAGATTTTTTGATGAGACACTGCCTCAGATTAAAAGTGAATATATAGATACTGGAAAAGTTAAGCTTGTAATTCGCGATTTACCTTTAGATTTCCACCAAAATGCACATAAAGAATCCCAAGCTGCCGAGTGTGCTAGAGAACAGGGTGGAGACACTGCTTATTTCAAATACCACGATGAGATTTTTAAACGGACAACATCAAACGGAACAGGACTTGCACTCGATCAATTATCGGTTATTGCAAATGATTTAGGGTTAAATGGCAGTGCGCTTCAATCATGTCTTGATTCTGAAAAGTATAAGGAGGAAGTTGATAAAGATTTGGCAGACGCATCAGCGTATGGTGCTAACGGAACTCCAACGTTTTTTATAGGAAAATCGAATTCACAAGGTAAATTCCAAGGAACTATCCTTGTGGGCGCCCAGCCTTTCGAGTCATTTAAGGCAGCCCTTGATACAATCCAGTAAAATTAAATGAGTAAAGTTGTAATACTCATCGCCGCTATTAATCTTCTTTTACATAAACCAGCCTATGTTACCCTGACTGGCATCTTAACAATCTTTCTTTTTACTTTCTACATTGTAATTAACAGCTTTTCTGTTTTCACCTCAATTTTGGCAATAACTTATGATCCTTCTATTTTATGGAAGGTTTTTATAAATCAAGTTGAAATGGTTTGGGAAATTGCAGGACCGGTAAATGTTTTGGCGGTTGTTCTTGTCTCTTTTCTGGCAGGACTCAATATTTCTCTTGTTATTCTTAAAACAAGAACAACAAAGGTATTTATTGGGCGCACAAATGTTTTCGGATTTTTCGGAATATTTGGTGGGGCTTTTGGTGCCGCCTGTTCCGCATGCAATACTGCACTTATCGGACTTTTAGGCGTTTCAGGAGGACTGGCCGTTTTTCCCCTGCGGGGTTTGGAGTTCTCACTTTTGGCTCTTGTTCTTATTGCTTTTTCATTGTATTTTGTTTCCAAAAGCATGAAGGAGATGGGAGTAACAAAATAATGCGTTATCTTTTAGTTTTACTGCTTATTGGGGTAATTGGAGTATTGGGATATTTGGCTTTTAACTGGGAAAAACCGACTAATAATGTTCAGGGAGAAATTGAGCTTGGTGATGCAAATGCAGCTTCGGGTTCGGACCAAAAGTTTAATTATCTAGTTTCGCAAACAAGTAATAATTGCGGTCTTCAAAAGGAGATAGTTTTTAATTATCCTGATGATCAAAGAATCCAGGGTTCATGCTGTGATAAAATGGATCGCCATGCTTATCAGGAGCAAATTGAAGGTTTAAAAAAATATAAGGATATTTCGATTATCCCCACCGATCCGTATGATATTTCAGCATCTCAGGCAAAACAGCTTTTTAAATTTTTTGAGGAGATTGAATTAACTTCCGAGCAGCAAACTATCTACAATGAAGCCATGAAAATGTCTGATGAAGGAGGACCGTGCTGCTGCAAATGCTGGCATTGGGACGCATATGAGGGATTAGCAAAGAAATTAATTGCTGACTTCGGATGGGATTCTGAGCAAATTGCCAATCTTTGGGACATTTCCGATGCTTGCGGTGGAACAGGTCATGAGCATACAACTTAGCAAAGATATAAAAATTATAGGAGGGATAGGAATTTTTACACTTGCCATATTAATAGGCGGGGCTCTTCTATTATCAAGCAACAACAACTCTTCTGTTCCGGAAGAGCAAATTGTGGCGGAAAACGGGCTTCATTGGCATCCAAGACTTGAAATTTATGTAAACGGAGAAAAACAAGAAACCCCTGCGAATATTGGAATTTTGCCCACAAAGCACGAAGAGATCCATACTCACGATGACGCTCCAGAAGGAATCCTTCATATGGAGATGAATGGATTAGTAACCAAAGATGAAACTCGATTAGGAAGATTTTTTGAAATTTGGGAAAAGCAATTTAATTCATCTCAAATTTTTGAATTTAAAAATTCCTCAGAGGCCGCTGTTAAAATGTTGGTTAATGGAAAGGCAAATAGGGATTTTGAAAATTACCATATGCGCGACGGCGACAGAATAGAAATTCGTTATGAATAGCAGATGCCACATTTAACCCCTTCAGTCTTCTGATATAATTTTTAAAATGAAAAAAGATGTAAGTGAAATTTATCATGAATTTAATGGCAAATTGGTTGGTACTAAAAGGATGAAACTAGCAGTTTGTGAGGTTTTGTCAGAGATGCCAAAAAACATCACTTCGAAAATTACAAAAACATGCTGGTTTATGTCTTCTTTGGAAGATGCGTGGGCTTTTACTTTTACAGGAGATGACTTAAAAAGTCAGCATCTTATTTTTTTAAGCGATGATCTTTTATTACAAAACAAAAAACAAATTTACCATTCAATTGCACATGAGATTGGACATGTAATTCTTGGGCATAGAAATTCCGTACTTGAGAGACAGTCTAAAAAAGAAATTAGGAAACAGGAAAAAGAGGCAGATTTGTTTGCCAGGGAGTTTGGATTTTAATCATTTTTCGGACTTGTTTGACACCTCGAATTGTGTTTAAATTTGGTGAGTGAAAATAAAATTGCTAATTATCCTCTTATTTTTTATATCGGCCCTATTTCTTATTCCTTCAGTTATTTATTATTTAGCTAATTTGCAAAATGAGGAGAATTTAAAAAGAGAAAATTTATCCCGAGCTATTGTTTTACCAGCAGATACCCGTGAAAGTAAACTTGCGGATATTGCAGAGAAGCATTTATTAAACAACAGTGGGGAATATGCAATTGTTATAAAAAATTTAAAAACAGGAGAGAATTATTTTTATAATGAAAACAAAAAATTTAATTCTGCCAGCCTTTATAAACTTTGGATAATGGCAGTTGCGTTTCAGAAAATTAAGGATGGATTACTTAGTGAGGATGATGTTCTTACCCTTCCTCTTAGTTATTTAGATGATACACTTTCAACAACAACTCCAACACCCACCCTTGAAGGATTTAGCCCCAGCCCATCTCTGGAAGAAGAACCGAGGTTTATTAGTATGAGTACTGGTGATGCAATTGAGCGGATGATTACGATCTCTGATAATTATGCAGCTCTTCTTGTTGCCTCCCGCTCAGGGACAACAAATGTCATCCAATTTTTAAAAGACTATAATTTTAAAAACTCAAATTTCCGGCAGCCGCCTCAGACAACTGCTGAGGATACTTCCTTATTTTTTGAAAAACTTTATAAAGGAGAAATCATTGATAAGGATTATTCAGAAAAAATGGTTGATATTCTTAAAAATCAAACCCTAAATGACAGAATACCGAAATATTTACAAAAAAATACTCCGGTGGCTCACAAAACTGGAGAGCTGTTTAATGCTAAGCACGACGCAGGAATAGTTTATTCTTCAAAAGGAGATTATATAATTGTGGTCTTGACAGATACAAATGACGTAAAGAAAGCAATCGAGTCTATTGCAAATTTCTCAAAAGCAGTTTATGACTATTTTACTACCTTGTAGTCAATTTTAGTAATTAAAGAATTCTTTTTCTGCTGTGCAGAATTCCTTATATTTTTTCTGTAATGCTCTTCAACTACAATTTTTGAATAATCGTTCACATTTTGAATAAATTCAATTCCCTGGAGATGATCATATTCGTGTTGAATAACCCGAGCTAAAATTCCGTCCGCTCGCAGACTAAATCTCTGCCCTTTTTCATCAATTGCCTCAACCTCTATTTCTTCAGGTCTCTTTACTGGTCCAAAAATTGCACCACTGGCAACACTACCACAGCCCTCGTAAATCAAATTTTGCTTTTTGGATTTATATGTGATTTTGGGATTTATATAAACTCTTAATTTATCGCCTTTTCCAAGTTTTCTAGCTCTTGTATTTCTGGGATAAGTTACAAAGACCATATAATTTTCTCCAATTTGAGGAGAGGCAATACCGATTAAATTTGCCTTTTCATTGGTAGAAATCAGATCTTTAATAAGTTTCTGAATTTTTGCACCTTTAAAATCTGTAACAATTTTATTTTTTGCTTTTAATTTTTTGTCTCCTGCTTGGATAACTTTTCTGACAGCCATAGTGAGTGGAATTATAGCACTTTTTAAACTTCTTGACACCGTGGGCCAATTTCATATATAAAACTAGTTGTTTATGGCAGCAAATAAGAAAATCCCCAAAGGAACTGCCAAAAGTTCGAAGTCTTTGGAAAAATATGCTCTTATCAGTGTTTTTGATAAGTCGGGAATTATAGATTTTGCAAAGATCATTAGTCTGCTCGGATATAAAATTATTTCAACCGGAGGAACTGCTAAAGTTTTAATCGATGCGGGTTTGAAGGTTATTCCAATCCAAGAAATAACCGGTAATCCTGAAAGTTTTGACGGAAGAATGAAAACCATCAGTTTTCAAATAGAAGGTGGAATTTTATTTGACCGAAGAAACAGAAAACACATTAAAGAAGCAAAAAAATTAAAAATAAAAAATATTGAGATAGTCGTTTGCAACCTTTATCCTTTTGAGCAAACAATTGCAAATCCAAAAGTTAAAGTAGGAGATGCAATAGAGAGTATTGATGTTGGTGGACCAACTATGATTAGAGCAGCAGCAAAAAACTTCAAGAACGTTTTAGTTATTGTTGACCCAAAAGATTATGAGTCATTAAGTACACTACTACATAGTAGTATACTTTTGACAAATCGTTTAAGACAAAAACTTGCGGCAAAAGCATTTAGACATTTATCTTTTTACGATTCGCAAATTTCAATATATCTTGAGCCGAATAAAAATAAATTTCCCCAGGAAATAGCAATTCCGGGAAGAAAAAAGATCGACTTGCGATATGGTGATAATCCTCATCAAAAATCTGCTGTTTACATAGAGCCAAATACAAATTCTCCTCTTGCAAACCTTGAGAAAGTAACTGGAAGAGACCTCTCGGCAACAAATTTTACAGATATTTTCTCAGGACTTGAATCAGTGAGAATTTTTAAAGAACCATGCGCCGTTGTCATAAAACACAACAGTCCCTCAGGAATCGCGCTGGGAAGTTCAACATCACAAGCGCTTGAACGAGCTGTTGAAGCAGATCCGCAGTCAGCTTTTGGCGGAGTAATTGTTCTTAATAAGCCAATTGATTTTAAGACAGCTAAAACTTTTGCAGCATTTAAAGAAGAGAGTGGGGTTTTAATAGATATTATCGCAGCGCCAGCAATTGAAGATAAAGCGTCGGAGTTTATAAAAAATGTCAGAAAAAGTACGGGAATTTATATATTCGGAAAAATCCCAGGAAAAAGATCAAATAAAAAGCATTTGCGTTTTTTTGACGGCGGGTTTGTTATGCAGGATTGGGATGATAGGTTTAATTCTTTAAACTGGAAAGTTGCCGGAAAGTTTAAGCCGACAAAAAAACAATTAGAACAAATGAAAATAGCATGGAAATTTATCGGAAGAATTCGCTCAAACACCATAATTATTGTTGACAAAGATTTACCTATGACAAGAGGAATTGGATCTGGCCAAACTTCCCGGGTTAGGGCCACAAAAATTGCACTTGAGCAAGCGGGTAAGTTGGCTCGCCATGCAATTCTGGCAAGTGACAGTTTTTTCCCGTTTGCTGACTCAGTAAAACTCGCAGCAAAAGCAGGTATCGGAGCAATTATTCAACAAGGGGGTTCTGTCAATGATCAGGCATCGATCGATATGGCGAACAAAGCAAAAATTCCAATGGTCTTCACGGGGCAGCGAAAATTCTGGCACTAAAATCAATTCAAATATTTTTTAATGTTTTCCAAATGTTCTTCGTAAGTAACGGAGCAGTAAATTTGGCCACTTGAGTGAAGGTAATAAAAGCATTCTGTTTGCCTGGGATTTAGTGCAGCTTTGATTGCCGAAAGGGAGGGATTGGCAATAGGTGTTGGCGGAAGACCGGAGTATTTATAGGTGTTATATACTGAGTCAGTGTTTCTAATATCAGACCCACTAACTCGTGACCACCAATTTCCACTTCTTTTGCCAATAGCATATTGAATGGTTGCATCAATGTCCAGTCTTTGATTATTCTCAAGCCTATTCCAGATAATCCCTGAGATTAGCGACATGTCCTCTCTTCCTGCAGCTTCTCGCTCAATAAGAGATGCAATTTTTAAAACTGTAGTCCACTTGATATTTTTTGCTGCTGCTTGTTCAAAATATGGCGCAAATTTTTCATTAAAATTATTAATCATTCGTGCAGCAACAAGCGGACCGCTTTCTTTAACCGGAATAAGATAGGTGTCCGGAAAATATACACCCTCGGTGTATTCCGGTTTCATTTCAGTATAGACATTATTCCATTTGTCCAGTTCCTCGTCTGTCCATCCCAGCACTTTCCCAAGTCTTTCACCGATTTGCTCTTTTCGCAAGCCTTCTGTGATTACCACTTCTTTTAAGTCAGGACCATCTGCTAGCTCATCAATTATTTTCCAAGTAGACATATTTTTTGAAAAATAATATCCCCCTTCTTCAATTTTGGGACTTCCTAAAATTATGTAGGCAACATTAAATGCCGCAAAAGAGCGGATAAAGCCTTTCTCTTCAAGGACAAGTGCCGTGGAGTCGCCTCTTTGTGTTTTTAAAATTACTATTTCAACTTTATCACTTTTGCCGGTAGGCAGAAGCA
Source organism: Candidatus Levyibacteriota bacterium (assembly GCA_016186625.1). GTDB lineage: Bacteria > Patescibacteriota > Microgenomatia > Levybacterales > UBA12049 > 2-01-FULL-39-10-A. Next base: position 117,071 of record JACPLG010000003.1, on the reverse strand, counting down.
GACTTAAAAAATAAAAAAGTAGTCCCAAAACTGCGAGGAAAATAATCAAAAGCAGAATAACTTTCTTCATTGGGGAATTATTATATCAGAGAAATCTCTAGGCTATAAACTTAGGTAGCCATTCTTTTCAGGAAATACTTAACCTGGTCACCAGGCAATCCTGTTCTTTCTAACCGATCTTTAATTTCAGCATCTGATAATCCGGGTCTTCCTTCTTCTGGCGAACTAATCCGCCATTCACGAGCTTTACCTTCTTACGGTCTTCCCGGAACTTGCTCTGGTCTTCCAACATTTTGGGCTCCGCTGTTTCCGCCACCAGCTCCTCCTGCTCCTTCAGGCGCTCCCTGTTCATTACCCGTTTGGATATTTGGAATTGGTTTTCCTTCTTTACGCAAGGTATCGAGTTTTTGCTTAACCTCTTGCCTTTTCTCCTCAACTTGTTGCATTACCTCTTCTCGTTTTTCTCCCGAAACAGCATTCAATGCTTCTTCTCCTCCTCTAACGCTTTCCTGCATTGCCCGCTCAATGGATGACTTTGCCTGATCAGGAACCCTGTCATATACATCGGCCAAAACACTTAAATGGATGGATGTTGCCTGTGCAATAAGCTGGGCCAAAGCTTCATCAAAGCCTTCACCGCTTCTTGCCGAAGCTGCAAGACTTTCAGCAGCCGTACTTATTACCTTACCATAACGTTCTGCTGCAATTTCTGCCGCATCCTCATTACCTTTTTCAGCCATTGCCTGTGCTTCGGCTACTTTTTCATTTGCAATTTCAACAGCTTTTCTTGTTTTTGCTTCATCTCCAAAAGCAAAAAACAAACCAATGTTTTCTCCCAAGGTATCAAAAAAATATAGCGGGCTGTCCGGTGTAATACCGGGATCCGGTAACTCTTCAGTTTGGGCTTGCGCTACTCCGGCAAACAAAAATAAAGCAAGCACTAATAATATTAGTTTCTTTAACATTTTCTCACCTCCTTTTCATTTTCTCACTTATTAAATAATCCGAATGCTTTTTCCTGAATAAACTGAAGCCATGAAATTACAGAAATACCCTTTACTCCTTTACCTTGTCCTGCCTGAGGAGGCAATTGCACTTGGGGTGCTCCACCGCCTTGCGATGATTGACCTGAATCTTGAGGAGACTGCTCACCCTGTTGTTGGGATTGCGGGATATTTTCCTGTCCAGGATTCTGATTTTGATTTGGCAATGCCTCAATAGGCTGTCCTGTTGCAAGATATTGAACAATTATTTCAAGCGCCACAAGCCTGTTTTGGATAATGTTGCCTTTTATATTAAGCTGTGAACCGCTTGAAACCTGGGTTAATGAAATTGTCCTGCCTTGATATTTTATTCTGGTTTGTGAATTGATATATACATCAATAAGATTGCCTGAAAGCCGTTCCATAACATTTGGTGTTCCTCCTCCCACTTTCAGGGTAAGTTTGCTATCAAAGGTGTTCACTGCCTCAACAGCACCCTGCAAGTCAAAGGAAAATGAATATGCCTGGGGCACTTTTGCCTGTTTGGAAAGACGGGAGGAAGAGGATGTATCTAATGTTGGCTCCGGCTCTTCTTCTGTTGTTTCATCCGATGAAATTGCAGTAAGAGTTTTTCCGGCACTGATTCTGCCGTAACCAAAATAAGGGTTCCATCCGTCTTCATTGTAGCTGTATTGACCCACCTTTTCAGCGTTTTGTTTTATCTGATCAATAAGTTCCGAGTTGGATAATTCCGGTTTGTGAGAGATTGATAAAGCTAAAAGCCCTGAGACATGCGGCGCTGCCATGGACGTTCCGCTTGCTTGCTTGTAGTCGCTTCCTGGAACAGATGAGGTAATAGAAACGCCCGGAGATGCGGCAAAAATATTACTGCCATAGCTTGAAAACGGCGCCAAATTATCATTTTTATCTGATGCGGAAACCGCCAAAACACCCTCATAGGCGGCCGGGTAGACAGGCGCATCATTACCGCTGTTGCCTGCCGCCGCAACTAAAATACTTCCCTTTGACTGTGCGTATCTTACAGCTCTTTTAAGTGTTTCTGAGTCTGAGCTTCCGCCCAGGCTTAAATTGACAATCCGGGCGCCGTTGTCCGAAGCATAAATTATCCCCTCCGAAACATCGGCGTATGTGCCTACTCCGTCTTTATTGAGTACTTTTACCGGCAGGACACTTGATGCAAAGGACATGCTTGCAATACCGCTCCCGTTGTCGGTTTGGGCTGATGCAATTCCTGCAACATGCGTCCCATGACCGTGATCATCAAAAGAATTGTTATTTTCATCAATTGTGTTATATCCCTCAATAACAAGTCCCGATAGATCAGGATGGCTCCCGTCAACACCCGTATCAACAACAGCAATAAGCGCCCCTCCTCCTTTGGCAAGATCATATGCTTCTTCCACTAAAACTTTTTGCAGATTCCACTGGCTCCCGTAATATGGGTCATTTGGCGTTAAAAATGCGGCGGCAAGGAAATTGGGCTCTGCATATTCCACCTGAGGATTTTGTCTGTATTTATCAATAAGTTCCGAAACCGGCGTCCCAGCAGGAACGTTAATAACATCCGCATTTATTTGATTTACTCTTTTTTTGAGAGCGATGCTAAGCTTTTGATGAATAAAATCCCGCTGGGTGGTGGGAACTCCGGTTCTAAATCCTACAAGAATTGTATCCGCAGTTGCAGCGCCCTGAGGCAGGCTTTTTTGTGCCAACTCTTTTTGAAGCTGTCCCTGCTTATACTCCTCAACAAGCTCCGGGCCTTTGACTACTGTAAAAGTACCCAGTGCCCCGGTAGCAATAAGGATAATAAGAATAGGAAGCTGAATAAAACCCAAAAGCTTATTTTTTATATTCATACTCAAGGCAAACAATAACCGTATTTAGCTTAGCATAGACTAAAATTGAGCACAAATCAGTATAAAGATCGGGCGAGTTTGTTAAGAGATGAATTCCAGCCCTCTGTCATGGCACTTTTCTTCATATTTATATTCTAAACATTCTTAAAAAATTATCAATAGAAATTCTGTATGGAATTGATTAGAAATTAGTAACTAGAAATTAGAAATTGGAGCAAAGCGACCTGTATACATGTCAAGGAATATAATGCAAGAGCTTTGTAAGAATTAGTTTTTAAAAAAATACTATTCTAAATTTATAAGAGCTTTTGGATTTTTGAGTTTTTCTATCAACTGTTTTTCGGCTTCTCGGAGTTCTTTTTCGTCATACTGCCATCCATAGCTTCTACTTAAAAAAGCGAGTTCGTCTGCGCTAGAAAAAAGCTTTCTCATTTTTTTATGTATCGCAAGAATCTCACCCACTAAATAAATTTTATTTCTACCATATTGAATTTCTACATCGTTATTTTTGAAAAACATTCCTCCAACTAGTTTAATATTAGCTGTTAGAAAATTCTTTCGAGATTCTCGGTGTCCTATTGCATCACGAATATCTCTGATTTTTTCCAAGATCTCTACCTCGGCTTGAGAGAGAGCTGAGCTATAGTGAAATATAGTTGATGAGTGTTCAGTAAAAAAATAGCCCATTTGTCGAAGAACCAAGAAAAAAGATTGTAAAAAATAATGATAACCTTTTGTACCTATATTTCTTGATATTAGTATCGCTAGATCTTTTGCTTCCCCTATAAGCTCAACTATCAAGCTTTCCTCTTCGGCAGGAATTGGAGAGTGTTTGATTAAGCCAATCATTACATCAATATCTCGACTGTTGAGTTTACCAGTGACTAATCTCCATCTAACTCTACGCCCTATTTTCCCTGCTGGTTCAATCAGACCCTTTTTGTTTAATTCCTTTACACTACCTCCCTCTTCTCTTCCCTCAGCAAATCCTATTTTATTGGGATTATTCCAAAAACGCAGCAATAGTTTTATTTGAGATAGTGGCAAGCGATTGATGTCGTGCATGTTGATACTAGTATAACATCCTTTTACGGGGATTACAAGAAGAAAGTATATCAGAATGCTAAAATTTATTAGCTTCTCTTAAACCATTCTTGGACAGCGTGAGCAATAGTTGGTAATCTACCATTTATTCCGATCCAACCAGCAATTAATAGAATTAGATCTGGTAGTCCTAATGAAGAGAGGTCCAATTTTCCATCAAAAAATTTTAATCTATTTAAAAGTATCCAAAAGAAAAACCAGCCCAATGCTAAACCTAGGAACACGTGAATATATCCTTCAATCACCCAAGCAGCAGGAGCATCTTTTATAAATGATTCTTTATCTTTCAATTCTTTTCGTTTATCTAACCAGGTTTTTTCTAATTTACCATTAATTTTTTTAATGGTTTGACTATTTGGATCAGCATGCCAATCAAATATTGCCTCTTTAAAATATGTATAGAAAAAGGTTAGAGTTGCAGCTAAACTTAGAAATGCCGAAAGCCTATAATTTACTGTCATTTTATTTAGACTTAAAAAAATAATTATAGCCATCAAGGATAAAAAAGAGAGTACGAATAATTTATTTTTGGTTTTAATATTTGGAACAAACATTTTATTCCACAGCTATAATACTCGCTCATTTTCCCATTCATTAGCCTCGGAGTCAAGTTTTTATAGATGTTTTGAAGAATTTACTCTTGCCCTTCTTTTTTATGAGACTCAAATAAATTTTTCTCGAGAGCACGTGCTAATATTCTAGCAATAATAATATAAATGATTAAAGCAATAGTTATTGTTGTAATTCCAGCAATCCACGAATATTTAATAAATACAATAATTATTAATATAATTCCAAAGATAATTAAGGAATTATTGATAAGTAATGCCTTGGGATCTTTTGCTAATATCTTTTTTGACAAGCTATTTTTTGTAACTATTATTGTTAATAGCGATATTGAGCCAACTAATATTAAATAGATTAAATCAGATAAGAAATTAAACATATTCAGGGGTCATTTTTTTTATTAATAACCCCCGGGGCAATTATAGCACTTCGGTTTTACTCAGTGTAAACAGAAATGCTACGAGGAAAAAGGGAAAAATTATTATATACTTCAATACTTTAAAGTAATGAAGTATATTATCCATTAGGGCTTTTTTTGGGGGGCAATTATAGCACCCCACTTCGCAAAAAGCTTCGAGGGGCAAGGAAGATAAGGTTTGGGTGTGATATAATTAGAGCATGGCTAAATCTCTTTCTAAAAAAATCTTAAAATATACTGTTATTTTTGAACCGGCTGAAGAAGGCGGTTATGTAGTTAGTGTTCCAGCTCTTCCCGGCTGTGTAAGTCAAGGTGAGACTTTTGAGGAAGCGGTATCTATGATAAAAGACGCTATGAAAGGGTATTTAGAGGTTCTTAAAGAAGAGAAGCAAGAAATTCCACAAGAAGGGTCAAATGTTGTCATCACGCAAATTTCCGTACAAAATCCAGCAGTATCTCTATAAATGGCTAGTTTTAAAGCAAGAGAGATAGTCAAAATTCTTCAAAAACTCGGATACATTAAGAAAAGACAAACCGGCAGTCATCTTATTATGTATAATCCCAAATCAAAGAAGATTATTCCTGTTCCAATGCACACCAAAGAACTCAAAAAAGGACTAGTAAGAGGCATAATCAAACAAGCGGAGTCTAGCGAAGAAGAATTCTTAAGACTAAAATGATCTGGGGCAATTATAGCAGAGTTGTGCTTAGGGTTTTTGGTGTCTGAATGTACCTTCCCACTTGGAATGTGGGAAGCAAGATTCTATTATTCATTGGGGCAATTATAGTCCTTCGGCATTGCTCAGGGCAAGCACCCCACTTTCGCTCTGCGTAAACCCTTCGGCATTGCTCCCTCCAAGTGTTCAGGGTAAACAGGGCAAGCACCCCTCACCTTTTCAAACTATGAGAATTGAGGAATTTACAATGATATTTTTGTTTTGCCTTCTGTGTATTCTTTTATAAGTAAATTTATAAGAGTCTGATAGGGAATTTTATTTCTTGCGGCTTTTGCTTTTAATTTTATTAGATCTATATTTTTAATTCTTAAAGTTATACTCTTGCTGTTTTCAAGCTCGGTATAATTTTTTGCAGCCTCTGTCAATATTTTATTAATTTCCGAAGAGTCTTCTACAGGAACAAATTCCTCTCTTTCAAGAGCATCTTCTATTTCCTGTTCGTATTTATCTAGTTTAAGATTTTTAAATGGATCAAATTTTTTCTTTTTCATAATTTTTTTATGTACTCCTTAGTTAATTTGCTGCTTGGATATACAGTTTTTAAAAATACTCTTTTCCTTTTTTCATCTATAACATATGGCGTAACGTATGCATAGCCTTTGATATTAACAATTAAAAGTCTTTGATTAGGGTGTTTTTTGCTTTTGTTTTCATAGTCAGCAAGCTTTTTCCCAGTTCTGTATGCTTGAATTACTTCTCTAAAGCTAACACCTCTTGATTCTTTAAGAATTAAATCTTTCTCTAGCGAATAATCAAACTTATATTTCACTTACATATTATACTAACTGTACATACTTTGTCAATACAATTATTCTGGGAGATTAAATAGTGCAAAATGGGCTGTTTGCAATTTGGGGCAATTATAGCAGATGATGGTTTTTGAGTGTTGACAAAGATATATCAATTACATACAATATTTGTATATGGCAACACAAACATTAAACATTGCTCTTCCAAAAGACTTAGTCAAAAGAGTAGACATTCTTGCTAAAAAAGAATATCGCAACAGAAGCGAGCTAATTCGTGAGGCTTTAAGAGTTTATTTGCAAGACAGGCAGGAATGGAATGATCTTTTAGACTATGGCAAAAAAGTTGGTAAAAAAATGGGGATTAAAAGCGAAAAGGAAGTAAATAAGATCGTTTATGAATTTAGGCATGGTAAAAAAGCCTCCTAAAGCAGTCCTCGACACAAATGTTATTATCTCCGCTCTAGTATTTGGCGGAAAACCAGAACAAGTTTATAGCCTCATTTTAGAAAAACAAATTATTGGGATAAGTTCTCCAGTGCTCCTTGCTGAATTAACAGAAACTTTAACCAAAAAATTTAATTTTGAGCTGATCAGAGTCAAGCAGTTAGAAAAAATCATAAAAAAACATTTTAAAATTATCCATCCAGATGAAATTATTTATATCCTTGAAGATGAGGACGACAATAGAGTACTTGAAGCAGCAATTGAAGGTAAATCTGGCTTTATTGTAACAGGAGATAGTGATTTATTAACATTGAAAACCTTTCGTCAAATAGAAATTCTAACACCGGATGATTTTCTAAAAGAAATAGAAAGGTATATAAAGCAATAAACCGGGGCAATTATAGCAGAGAATAGAAATTTCAAAATCTGTTTTCTTAATTTGATAATGTAAATGTTTTGATGTAATATACTTCCCAAATGGATTTTGCAGTCTTTTCACTTGGGATTATTATCTTTTTCTTGGTAATTCTTATTCCCTCTATAAAACAGGTTAATCAATATGAGCGCGGAGTCCGCTTCCGCTTTGGAAAATTTCGAGACGAGATGGTTCCCGGATGGAGAATTGTTTGGCCTATTATAGAAGGCTGGCAAAGAATTGACATCAGGGTAAAGGCAGTAGACGTTCCGGATCAGGAAGCAATCACTCGGGATAATGTTTCAGCCCGCGTTAATGCTGTCATTTATTACCGCGTAGATCAGGCAAAAAAGGCGGTTTTGCAGGTAGAGGATTTCTTTTATGCAGTGTCCCAGCTGGCTCAAACAACTATGAGAAATGTAATTGGAGAAACTTCTCTTGACGATTTACTCTCAAAGCGCGATCAAGTTGCCAAAAAAATTCAGACAATTATAGATAGGGCTACAGATCCATGGGGTATTAAGGTAGAGTCAGTGGAGTTAAAAGATATTATTTTGCCAGAAGAGATGAAAAGAGTTATAGCACGCCAGGCTGAAGCAGAAAGGGAGCGCCGGGCAATTGTTATTCGGGCTGAAGGAGAAAAAGCAGCAGCGGAAAATATTGCTATTGCAGCTGGAAGGCTTGCCAAAACTACAGGAGGTCTCCACGTCCGTACTCTGCAGACTCTTTCGGAATTATCATCCGACAAAAGTAACACTATAGTTTTCGTAACTCCTCTTGAAGTGCTCCGCGCTTTTGAAGGACTGATTAAAAAATACAAATAAATTAGTTCTTTAGAAATACGAAGGTTCATTACCGATCTTCCATTTAATGCTGCAGCCCATGCTCGGTTTTTGGCCTTTTGAAACTTCACTATCATTAAGCACCGCATCAATTGCCGCTCTTATATCTTTTCCAGTTACAGGTTCGTTATTGCCTGGCCGACTCCCATCGAGTTGTCCTCTATAAACTAATTTTCTATCATGATCGAACAAAAACAAATCCGGAGTACAAGCTGCAGTGTATGCTTTTGCAACCTCTTGTGCTTCATCATATAAATAGGGAAAAGTAAACCCTAACTCATCTGCCATTTCTTTCAAACTTTGCGGCCCGTCTTCAGGATAAACCGAAACATCATTTGCACTAATTGCGACAATCCCCAAATCTTTATCCTCATAATCTTTTCCGATTTTTGCTATTTCATTTTGGACATGTTTTACATATGGACAATGGCGACAAATGAACATAACAAGAAGTGCTTTTTTATCGTTAAAGATTTCAAGGTTTACAGTTTTATTTGAAACAACATCAGGTAAACTAAAATCCGGTGCCTTTGTGCCAAGCGGAAGCATTGTAGATGTTACTGCCATACATAAATTATAGCAGAAGTTTAGGGTTGTTCTATTTCTTCAATCTTAACTTCTTCCACTTTTCCATAGCCGCAGCTTGTTGGATTTGGATCAACGACTTGCGTTCCATCAATTGCCACAGCAACACCATTCTCCCTTGCATGGTAATGGGCTTTTCCTTCACATTCACTCCCAGTTGCAGATCTAACTTCGCTTAAAGGAATTTTTTTGTCATCTACTACAATAACTTGGATCTTTTGTTTTGGACTTTCATCGATCGCTTGATTCTGAACCGTTTCCGGTGGTTTTTGAAAATTAATAAATCCCAGTACGGCAACGATAGCAACTGCAGCAATTGTAACTGCCCCAAATGGTCCTTTTGCAAGTTTGACAATTTTTCCAAAAGCAGAGACTTGTTGGGACGGGCTTTGGTTGTTTTGCGAAGAAAGCTCATTTCTAACTCTTTCAACTTCTGAAGTTAAATCTTTCCAATAACGAATAAAAGCTAAAAGTTTCTTTTTTCTTTCCTTCTCTTCTTCCGAATTTTCGGGTAAATGTTGAGCGCTAAGTTCAATTATTTCTCCTTCCTTAAGCTTTTCAAGATCAGACAAAGCACCGGAGACTTTTTCTAAAGCGCTGTCAACTTTGGGATTATAACCTTTTATCAAAGTTCGTACTCCCTCAAATTTCTCTCGGTTGGTTGTCTCCTGGGTGAGGAGTTTGTGTGCTTGTTCAAAACGTCTCTGAAAATCTCCTGAGTCCATGGGGCAATTATAGCAGAAGCTGAAAACTTCAATGATTTAAATCATTGAATTAATCCATGGAAGATAAGACCGTAGACTAGACGATGGAGTTTTAGCCTTGCAAGGTGAGACCTTTTGAGGCTAAGGATAAATGGGGCAATTATAGCAGAGAAGTTATTTTTTGGGACGCTCTATTGTTACTTCTTTTTGGTAATCCCCCTTGATTAAATCTATAATCTTTTGGGCGACTTCATTTTGGTCCATAAAGCCGCTTATATCTTTTCCTGGAGTTATTTTCCAGAAATTTTCAGATTTCATTCCGCCCGGATAGACTCCGGTTACCTTAACTCCTGTTTCTTCTCCAGCGACTTGGAGACTTTCTGTAAATCCCCGAAGTCCCCATTTTGCAGCGCAATAAACTGTCTCCATGGGTCTGGCTCGGAGTCCCGAAGTAGAGACAATATTTATGATATGTCCCGATCCTTTCTCCGCCATTCTTTTATAAACTTCCTGAGCTACGTAAATTGCCCCTTTTAAATCCGTATCAATAACATCATTTATTTCCTCTATTGTCGATTCCCTTAAATCTTTTAAAAGACCTATGCCTGCACAATTGATTAGAAGATCTATGCTACCTGTGTGTTTGTCAATTTCCTCAAATGCTATTTTTATATTTTCGGCTTTTCTTACATCAGCAGCAATTTTTATAGCGGAGGGAATATTTGATAAGGCGACTTTTCTTGAGATAAGAAATAAGTTTGTGCCCTCTTTGGACAAAAGTTTAGCCAAAGCTTTGCCCAAACCGCTTGAGGCGCCAACTATTACCACACTTTTATTGTCCAAATCCATTGGGGCAATTATAGCAGAGATAACTCTATAACTTTTTTTGTAATCGCGTTAAATAAAATCAGGATGTGAAAACGGTAACAGCAAAACAGGCTCGACAAAATTTTTCTGAAATAATAAACGAGGTATTTTATGGAAACAAAAAGGTTTTAATCACTCGATCAGGAAAACCTGTCGTTATTTTAACTAGTGCAAAAATGCAAAGAAAAAACCATGATTAAGTTATGCTATACTAGTGGTCGTATGAAAAAGCAAATTTTTCCACATATTATTGTTGATCCAAAAGTACGTTTTGGAAAACCAATTATTGAAAAAACGCGCGTACCGGTTGACGTGGTTGTGGGTAAAATTGCCGGAGGGATGAGCGTAGATGAGGTTATGAAAGAGTACGAACTTACTCGCCAGCAAGTCTTAGCGGCTTTAAAGTACGCCACAAAACTTGTTGAGGAAGAAGAAGTCGCCCTCAGATGAATGCCTTAATAGATGAGGATCTTCACAAATCTTTAGCAAATGTACTCTCGAATCTAGGATTTAATGTATTTGATGTTAGAGACCATGGCCTAAGAGGCAAGGCAGATATAGAAATATTTAAGTTTGCCAAAGGTAATAAAGCTGTTTTATTTTCCGCTGACTTAGGATTTTCAAACATATTAAACTTTCCGCTTGGGTCTCATAGTGGAATTGTAATTCTACGATTCCCAAACGAACTTTCTACTGGTTACATTAATAAAGCTGTAAAATCTGCCTTAAGTAAACTTAGGAAAAATGATTATTCAGGGAATTTGATTATAATTTCCCTCTCAGGCATTCGTATTAAAAGACAAAAACTAAATAAAAATTAGCTATGTAATTTGGATAGCAAAATTTTGGGGCAATTATAGCACCCCACTTCGTTCATGCAATGCTGAACTTCGAGGGATTCATCCTGAAGGTTTCACCCTGAAGGGCAAGGGAAGTAACCAACTTTATCACAAAAAAATATATGGCTAGATAAACATACAGGTATGAGACAGATATCTATCTAACTATTATTGTGCCGGCAAAAGATAGAAAATCTGTACGTGGCTGTTAAGTCCAAAATTGCCAGGACTTTCCGCGTATGTTTTTCCATCACTATGATAAGCAAGTGCAATAGCCGATACTGTTTCTTTGGTGCTTGGTTCTAATGGTTCCATTTTTACTGAAAATAAACCATTCCCATTCTCATCTGTTGTAAATACATTCTCTGAGCCATCCGCTGCACCACATGGCCTGTCCACCACATTTGGAGTAGGTGGGAAAGTGATTCGTGAACACCAAACAGTATAAGTGCTATTTGGCACAAGGTTTGTAAATGAGAGAGAAAGCTCTGCATCATCGCCATCAACACTGTACGTACCTTTACCCGTTGCTGCCAGCCAGTCTTCTAAGTTGAATCCTAGATTAACACCTTTTTGAAAAGGCCCCAAGGGATTGTCGCCCACTTTAAAAGGGTCATGCGGTGTTTCAACAGCTGTCGCATAGACAGTTTGAGCTAATACTGATGGATCGCTTGCCGTTTCGCCTTCAACACGTATTACCTTTGAAGAGTCATCCTTACTTTGAATGAAAACGTCCTGCTCAGGTAGCTTTGCCTGTATATGATTTACAAACGTAATATCAGTTATTTTACCGATTGTCGTTGACTCTTGCGAAGTTGGTTGAGTTGAGGGAATGTTACTTACTTTGGATTGGTAGACAAAAATTGCTGCAACGGCAATTATTACTATGGCAACAATTCCCAAAGTCCACTTTGTTTGTGAAATACCCATTTATTTCTTCACCCCCTTTCTTGTATAGGTTGTATTTGCAACATACTCCCAAAGAAAAATATTGTCAACAAGAAAATTGGGGCAATTGTAGCAGAGTTGTGCTTAGGGTTTTTGGTGTCTGAATGTACCTTCCCACTTGGAATGTGGGAAGCAAGATTCTATCATTCATTGGGGCAATTATAGCACTCCGTTTTCGGAGGGGATTCTTTACTTTTTAAAAATTCTTTTATAAGCTTAAAAAGTGACAAAAGAAATAGGCAATTCTTCAATTCTTGAGGAACTTCACGAAGAAGAAGAGGAACTTCACAGGGACGAGAAAAGGGTAGCAGTAGCATTTGCCATAATCTCGATAATTATTTTAATCTCACTTGCCGGAATCTTCTATCTCATTCTTCAATCAAAAAAAAGCCACGAGCCGGCTACAATAATTAATGCAACTCCCTCAATCTCTCAAGAACCAACTGCCACACCATCTCCCACTCCAACACCCAAACCAGTTACCACAGAGGTAAACAAAAAAACAGACTCCAAGGAATACTATATTAATATTGGCTCCGGAACTAATCAATCACTTGATTGGGCAGATGTAGGAGGAGCGCTTACTACAGCAGATATAGCCGCCTACGAAAATATTAAAGAGGTACATTTTGAAGCATTCATTAATGTTCCTACTGCAAATGGAAAGGTATCTGTCCGACTTTTTAATAAAACCGATAATTACGCCGTTTGGAATTCGGAAGTAACCAGAGACGGAACTAAGGACACATATCAGTTTATCTCCCCGGCACTAATTTATGATAGAGGCCCAAGACTATATCAAGTGCAAATGAAATCGCAGCTTAATGTCTTGGCAAATCTTGTCTCATCAAGAATCCGCATAATAACAGAATAGAAATTTACCAAAGATAAAACTGTAAATCTTATATGAGTAAAAAGAAATGGTCAGGAGAGGTTACCAAACATAGTATCGCACTGGATTTAGAGGAGGGGGTTTTTACCTGGGATGATCCCAAAAAAATTGCTTTGAGCCTTAAGCGTTCAGCAGATGTCAGTACCAGACGGAAAGCCTCTCCTTTTCAATCCGCCATGAGTATGCTTAATTTTTATATTAACCGCGCCGGTAAAAATTTAGCGCCCGAAAGAAAGAAAATTTTAGAAAAAGCAAAAAAAGAGCTTCGAAAAATGTATTCCCACATGGAATGTGGGAAGGTAAAATGTTAATTATCGCCACCGAATCCCTATGTGTCTGCACATACTGGTGTGGGATAAGGGGATTTATTTGAGAAATTCGATAGACTGAAGGGTGTAAATGGTACCGGCTTGATAAATGCTAATTTGGTCCTGCGATATTTTGCCTGTAATTTTTACCAAATCGCCATTTTTAAAATTTTGCAAACGCGAGTCTTTTCCTAAAACGAATTGGCCATTGTAGGGAGCATCCCTGCTGCCAAAACGTATTATCCAGAAACCACCCTCAATGTCCTGATATTGAAGTTGTCCGGTAACCCAAGAATAATCGGGAGCATGGGCGTAGGATTCGTCTTTTGGCGGTTGACGGTTTAATAAGATGAGACTGGCGCCAAAAGCAATCACGATAGCTACAAGGACGGTGATGAAAACCTTCTTCATGAACACTTTAGACATTAAAGATTAGCCGGAACAGGAAAGCGGCAAGAGAACTGACGGCGGAGATGCTGAGAGAATCGGATGAAGAGATTTGTTCACCGGCCAAATCACCCGTTGCTTCAACCTGAATGATAAAAGTACCGGAGCTATTGGCTTTGGCGAGCCAAGTAACTGTTTGAGTCTGGCTGCCGGTAAGATCGCCAATCTTAATTTTTTTCTGTCCCCGGACGATTATCCCAGCTGGTGTATTGATGGTGACCACGGTGTTGGTGATGGCCTGATTACCTAAATTGGTTACTTCGGCTTTGATATAAAACCACTGGCCAACAGTGACAGGGTCGGGAGCGGAAACAGAAACAGTCAGCGGGTTAGGCCTGACAGTAGCGGAAACAGTACCGCCCTGGGCATGAACCGGCCCCAAAGCGGTCGCTAGCAGTAAAAAACCACTAGCGATGATTCCCAATGTTCTCAACTTTAGCCTCCCTCCTTATTTTTAGCGGACTTACCTTTGAAGCGAATTTGCACCGCTAAATATTTCCTGCCGACTACTACCAATAAACTTAGAACTAAAACACCACCAACAACGGCAATAATAATATAAGAGAAAGGAGCGTTGTTTTCAAGAAGGCTTCTCAGCCTCTCAATAGCAGCGCCCAATACACCGGCAGGCTTAACTGTAAAATTAAGCTTGGTGGCAGCGGCAATGCCAATAGTCACCCCTTCACCCTTGGCCTTGGGATGGGCTTCCAAAAAAGCAAAATAATTGCCGGGTCTGGCATCAACCGGAAGAGTTAATGATACCTCAACCAATTGTGAACCGCCGGCATCAAGGGAAAAACTTTGGGGAGTGAAGGTAAACCACTCACCCGGTGGCTGAAATTCCGGCTGGTCGGAAAGATAAGTAACTTCAACTTCGTAATCTCCATCCTCATCGCCTGTGTTTAGAACAGGAAGAGTAGGCAATTTATAAATTCCGCCGGGAGAAAGCTTCTCATCAATTTGAACTTTTCCCAAACCGACTCCCACACCAATCTTGGCAACCGCGGAATTCGCAAAAGTAAACGCAAAAACCGCTGAAATTATTAGTAATATAGACAAAAGTTTTTTGCTCATCATTATCACCTCCCTGCAACCGCAAAATCCGCGCTATTAACGGTTACGGCGCAGCCCCAAACCACGATGGGTTTAGGGTGAACTTGCAACTATTGTAACAGTTCCCGCGTGTTCATTATTAGATGCTGTTGATGTTGGCATGGTTAATCTTAAGTATAGGTCACGAGTAGCGCCTTGTGCAACATTGTTATCAAGAGTGAATAGAGTGTCGGCAGAAGAAAAAGTGTTCCAGGCAGCTGCGTCTTTGGAAAACTCCCATTTTACCTGATTTGATCCATTTGTAGCCCCAAGCGTCCAAATATCGGCTCCATCTGAAAAAGCAGTTGAGCGGACAGAAAGATTAGCCGGGCCTGTATCAACTTGGACTGTCTGCACATCATTGGTGCCGGTTGGCGTGGTATCGCGGGTTGCACCAAGGGGCAAAATGCCAAAGGGAGTCGTTCCGTCGGTTGTCAGAGAGATGGCCACCGCCGCCTCGCCAAAGGAGACATCGAAAAAATAAGACCCTGATCCAGCGTATCTATAAACTCTTAACTGATAGGTACCTGTTTTTGCCGGCTGGACTCCGATTGTTTCCTGTCTTGTGGCACTAAGCGAGGTGGCAATTAAGTTACCGTCCGGATCGCGCAGCTGCATATCAAAATCCGGATTTCTGGCACCTGACCAATCCGGCATGATCATGGTAATGGCTAAAGGAAGCGAAGCGTCGGTAACATTGATGCTCCAAATGTCCTGGGGGTCGGAAGCGGTTATAGTCCCTTGGTTAAAAAAGTGGGCAGGAACGCTGGGGCCGGTGCCGGAAAATGAACCGGCTGATTTAACGGCTTCATACCCCTGAAGACGGCCGGAGCCGTAATCGACATCCTTGCCGGCCGGTCCCCAATCCAGGGCAGTGTCGCCGATTTTCTGTTTTATTTGAGCCGGGGTTTGTGCGGAGTTGGCATCAAGCATCAAAGCGGCAACTCCGGCCGTAAACGGGGAGGACATGCTGGTGCCGGAATAAACAATATAATCGCTGGTTGTTCCGGCTTTGGCTGCCCGAATAAAAACACCGGGTGAGGCGATGTCGGGTTTGATTCTGCCATCTGCGGTTAACCCTCTTGATGAAAAACAAGCCAGATAAAAGCCGGCATTGGGCAGGTCATTGTCGCCGCAGGCATTGGCAAAGGAAGCTCCCGGAGTAACATCGGCCATGGCGCCAACGGTGATAGCTTTTTCGGCCGCCGCCGGTGAACCAATAGAACAAGGTTTGGGTCCTTCATTGCCGGCAGAAACAGTCATCACAATGCCGTTGTCCACCGCAGTGTTGACAATTGTTGAAAGCGAATCCGTGCCGTCGGAACAACCGGCTGCCCCCAAGCTCATATTGCCAACCTCAATTCCATAAGTGGCTTTATTATCAATCATCCACTGGACTCCGGCTACAACCTCGGAAAGGCTAGCAGTACAGCGAATCGCACCCTGGACAAACCGCTCGCTTAAAACTTTTATGCCAACCAGAGCAGCAGCCGGAGCTACTCCCTTAAGATTGGCGTTTCCGTCACCTTCACCCGTGGCCATTGAGGAAACATGGGTTCCGTGACCGCCGCAGGCGCCTGTTTCATCATACGGCCCGGCCTGATTGTTATTGATGTCTTTCCAGCCGATTATCTTGCCCGGCCCCAAATCTACATGGTTGGGATCAATGCCGGTGTCCAAAACGGCAACCACAATATCGTCTTTGGAATAGGTTTTTGCACCATTGTTGGCTTTATCTCCGTCAACGCCAAAATCACTGCGGGCTTTGGTAGTGCCGAACCATTGTTGAGAAGTATCAAGATGCGGGTAGACGGGCGCGTCAAATTCAACTTGTTTAATATCGAGATCTTGGGAAAATGCGATAATTTGGCCTTTGGTTAAATTGGCGGCAAAACCGTTAATGGAAGGGTAGGTAAAAGTTTCGGAAAATTCTCCATGGCGAGATTTTAGGTTCCCCAAAATTTCATCAATTGATTTTTCTGCCATAACAATAACATCAAAACGATCTTGGGGCGTTGCGGGACCGATCAACTCTTCTAAGTCTTCTAGAATCTTGTTGGCATTGCGGTCAACTTTATCAAATTTTTGAGGAGCTTGAAAAAATTCAGAAGTGACAGTTACTTGGGGCTCTCTCTTTTCCTGGGCAAACCCATTCGACATGCTCAGGGCAAGAACAAAAAAGGCGATAAAAAGAAAGAAAATTGTTAACTGAACAGCAAAAAGCGGTCGCATAAATCTCCTGAGCGCGGCAATTATATCACAAGAACGCCTGACGTCCTAGATTTTTCCTCCCCAAATCCGCAACTTTTAAGGATGTACCGAATGGTACGTCCCGCAACCGCTTTAGGTTGCCACTGCCTGAACAGTAACCGTGGTTGAGTGTTCGCTAGTATCACCGCCAGTCTCAGTCGGTGTGCTAAGTCTCAACCTAAAGTAATCACTAGATCCTGCTGCTACACCAGCTTCAAGGGTTTCGTAACCGGTGGTCATGTTGTTAACTGCATCTTGGGTTGTACAAGTTGAGTCACCAACACCACAATCAGCGTATTTGTGGTTGTAATTAAATGTCTCCGCTCCACCTGGCGCTCCATCGACGATAGTCCATGTTTTAGTTGTACCAGTAGCATTGGCACCTTTAATGTTAAAGGTTTCTGTAATGTTTCCATCATTGGTGGCACCGATAATCGTATCACCCGTAGGAACGAGGTCCACTGAAGGGACTGCGACTGTGCCATAGTCAACAGACGTAGGCGAAACGATAATAGAAATATTCTGAGGAGTGACCGTCGCAGTAACGCCCTGGTCGGTTGCTGCCAGTGCCGGTAATGCAACAGCTGCCAAAAGTGCTGCGCCACCTATTGCTGCCCAAATTTTTTTATTAATCATTTTCTTTCTTCACCTCCTTTACCCACCATAGCTTCATGCGAAGGTGGGCTTTCCCAAAGTGTTTGCGTGGATTATCCTCCATAAAATCAGGTTTGTCAAGCCATCCTGGGTCAATACTTCAATGTGGGCCGGGGCCGCCGCCGGGCGGGCCGGCATCTTGGGACTTACCCGGACCTTCGGGCTCGTCACAGCGCTTGTCTTCTTCACAAGAAGTTAAAACCGGGGAATTGTCAACCGCTTTGATTGCTGCTTTATTAATAACCAAACCACCGGCAGAATTATAGGAGGCGGCAAAAGTCGGGGCAGCAATACCAAAAGCAAAAATTAAAAAAGCCAAAAGCCAAACTAACATGATAATTTAGGGGCAGGAATCGGGCAGAAAAGAACTATGGGGCATATTATCACTACTAAGGAAGGTTGTCAAGAACTTTTGCTCCCCCGTGGGCTATAGCAGTGAGCTTGTCGAACTGACGATTTTCCCTGCCCGCAATGCAAAGCATAGCTTCGGCAGGCGGGGCTACGGTTGATAAGCTATTGAGGGCTTTTGCGATGTTGTAAACCTTCATAAGGGTTGGGTTGCGCTCGCCCCTCTCAATTGTTCCCATGTAGCTTTGCTCAGTTTACTTATTGTTTTTGACAAAATATTCTTTCAACATTGTCAGATACAATTCTATACCTGACTCATGCTAAAGTACTCCTTTAGCATGGTCATAAGAGTAGTTCTCCCGCGATTGGATTTTAAATATAACTCTCTTCTTTTCGCATCCTTTTTATTTCTGTATGCTTCATAGAATATTAATTCAAGAGGAGTATAAGGTTTTGTTGATTTATTTTCACCTTTATTATGAGAGGGAACTCGAGATTTTAAGTCCTCTGAATACCCAATGTAAATGAAATTTCTATTTTTATTGTAAAGGACGTAGACGTAGAAGAATTTCATAATTTGGGTAGTGTTTCTGGGCAGGTACAGGACTGTACCTGCCTCAGTCAAAGTCTGTTTCTGACTACTGACAGATGCAATTCTACATCTGTCTTTGGCGTAGCCAGGCGCAGACTTGTGCCTGGCTCCGCGACTAGGACTCGAATGACGTAGAACGTCACTTCCAGCCTCTAACCTTATCTTTATCCTGTGCGCCACTCTACTTTTAGGAAGGCTCCGCGGCCTGGACTCGAACCAGGAACCTTATCGTTAACAGCGATCTGCTCTACCATTGAGCTACCACGGAGCCTTCCTAGCTATTTTCTATCCAATAGCTCTTTCAAATATTTTCTTCCAGCACCTGATTTTAAATATTCTTCATGTCTCATTGCTTCTGATCTTGTTTTAAACCCTAATTTATAAATTATATTCCAGACACCTCTATTTTTAGTCGATTTTACTTTTTGACTGTTATGTTTCTTAACCCGCAACTGCCAGTTATTTGTTTGGCCAATATACCATTGACCATTTTCATTTTCAATAACATAAACAAAAAAGTTCATGTCGTTAATCACGTTCTACGAGATCCTGAGATCGCGTTCTACGCGACTCTACCATTGAGCTATCGCGGAACGTCAGACGTTCCAGCCACGTTTGACAGTGGCGGATCGTGATTAAAGATTTTACCATAAAAATCAGGCATTAACTACTCCTATTTGACTTTTAGAGATAAAAGAGAGACGATTCGCTTAGGGAGAAGTCCGCCTAAGTTTAGTCGCCTCAGGCGACAGCGCTCAAGCGGCGGATTCAAGACTCTGGCCCCGATTTTATCGGGAAAGAGATCTAGAAGGGGGTGAGCGTATGGCAGATGAAGGCAAAAAAGTTGGCGTTATAACTCATTTCTACGATAAGATTGGCGTAGGCATAGTAAAGCTTGACAGCGATATAAAATTAGGAGACAAGCTTAAATTTCAAGGAAACACGACTGATTTTGAGCAACAAGTCGGGCAAATGCAGTTTGAGCATAAAGATATAGAAGAGGGCAAGGCAGGCCAGGAAGTAGGAATAAAGCTTGAAGGGAAAGCGCGAGACGGAGACGCAGTTTATTTGGTCTAAGACTTAATTAAATTACAGCTCAAGGTTCAGAAATAGTAAGAGGAATCGTCATAAAAGATCCCCGCAATGCCGTTCCATCCGCGGTTATTAAGTCATCACCCCGCTCGCTGGATGAGATGAAAACCACAGGCTCAAGCTCGTGATCGGGAGG
Organism: Candidatus Levyibacteriota bacterium; assembly: GCA_016186625.1. Lineage (GTDB taxonomy): Bacteria > Patescibacteriota > Microgenomatia > Levybacterales > UBA12049 > 2-01-FULL-39-10-A. The sequence continues at coordinate 97,181 of JACPLG010000003.1, read as the reverse complement.
TATAAAAATCGGATCCGGTAAAATTTCCTGTCCTGTTGCTTCTTGAATTAATTCTCCCAGTCGCATTGGATTTGCTCTTAATCTTCCCAAAAGAGACGATATGCCTAATAATTTTCTTCGAAGCAATTCCTCATCTCTTAGTGCTCGTTTGAATTCAAACATTTTCTTAAGTTCTCCCTTTCGATCAAATACCATAAGGTCCGGTCTACCGTTTCCTCCTCTCTCCAAATCAGTTCGGATAGTTGCGGCATCCAATAAATGTGCCCCAATTGCAAAATGATCATCAGGAAGCATCTGATCAACTACTCTCATTCCCAGCTCTTCGTACTCAATACCATTTACATGAGAACTATCTGAGGATTTGCCGTTGATTGGTTCCAAGTCAATCAGACCGTTTGGATAAAATCTCAGCGTTGGGTAAAGTGGCCTCTCGGTGGGGACTGGTGATGGGTCTACTGTTGCTAAAACAGTTCTTGGAGCATCAAAGCGCGGTGCTTCTTGTGGAAATGCCATTAACTCAATTTAATAATAGTGTTATGAGATGATTTTATGCAAGGGGGTAAAATTTGCGGCCTGTTGTGTTTTGGTCTTAGTGAAAACACTAGGTAGCAGACGCAGACAAACCTATAGTCTTGACAAGAGGTGTATAGTTTGATATATTTACGTCGATAAAATTTGACCATTGACTTTTCACAAAGAGAAGCACAATATTATTACTATCAGGCTTTATCTTTAATTATGACTACAGAGGTTGGATCTAATCCAAGATCTGTTCCACCCGAAGTACTGTCTCCGGCAGTTTTTCCCAAGCCTGATGTTTTAATTTCACCATTACGAGAAGAAGGCCATATAGATTTTCAACCATTTAATCCAAGAACTGTTTCACGTGAGGTATTTCAGCAAGTTCCCGGAAGTGTTCAGGAATTCGCCCTAAAATATTTATATAGAGGGAAAATAGAGGCTGAGACAGCTTCTTTGGATGAAGATTTTGAACCGGAACAACAATTTAGACTGGCCGAACAAGCACAGCTTGCAAAAGAAGCAATTGCAAGATTGAGGCCTGATTTTGAAATGGATGAACCACTCAGTGACTATGAGATTCGCTTAACTGATGCAATTGATAGAATAACTCAAAGAAACGAGCCTATACAGCCAATGCCTGGAGATGATTTATTCAACTTTATAAAAATTTTTATCCCTCGCCCTCGCCCTGTTAAAATAAGTGAAGAAAGTTATGATCAAGAAAGATATGGAAATTCTCTCCAAGCTGGTGAGGCAGAATTAGCAAGAATACTTGAAGATGAGAGACTAAGAAGAGAAGAGTTTAGAAGACAGGGGAGTGACTATGAGTTTTATTCTTGGGAGCCAATCGGTGGTTATAAAGCCGGAAGAAGATATAGAAGACTACTGGAACGGCAAGTTGCTCTTGAGATCGAGAATGAACGGAAAGCAGCAGCTAACAGAGCAATAGATACAACTGGAAAAGTTCAAGTTTCTGTGGTTCCAGCTGTGGACGATAGAGTTGCTGAGATAAGAGCTGAATTAACTGTTCTTCAGGGATCACATGCTGCATAATTCTTGTAAAACCCACCCATATCTTTCTTGACTTTTGGGGGATTGTTTCTTATCATCAGTTGGCAGTGAAACTAACCTCGGTTTTTCGTTTGTTACCATCAAAAATTGCTTATGCGCATTGTGATATTCCGTGCGGGATTTATGATCCGCATCAGGCTCAAGTGGCCGCGCATACTATCATAAGAATGAATCAACTTATTGATGAAGTTTCGGCATCAAGTTCTGAGCCACCTTTTGAGGAAAGAAAAAAAATTATATCCCAAGTTTCAAGATTGACTCATGTCAAAGAAGACCATGGAAAGTTAGTAGAGGAGGAACTTGGTACGCTTCAAAATGATTATTTTAAAGAAGAACACTTCAAAAAATTTCCAAAATTAAAATCCTTATTGGAAAAAGCAACAGCGCTTTCTGTTAAGACACGCCAGAATATCGACATGAATGCAGCCCAGGAACTTCTGGAAACTGTCATGCAGGTATCAGAAATATTTTATAAAAGCAAAGGTTTGGAAAGTGCTAGGGTTAAGGCTCCTTACCCCACAGGATTAAACATTGTAGTACAACAATAAAACAAGAATGCTTCTCTTATCCCGATTCAAAATCCTAGGACACTCCATGTCGCCAGCTTTCTCCGAAAATGATAATGTTCTGGTAAGTTATATCCCTTTCTTGTTTGGTAAGCCTAAAAAGGGAGATATTGTTGTTTTTGAAAAATATCATAGACTTTATATAAAAAGAATTAAAAAAATCAAAGATGAAAAATATTTTCTGGTGGGAGATAATAAGAAGGATAGCATGGATAGCAGAAGATTTGGCTCAGTAACTCGCAAACAAATAAAAGGAAAAATTATATTAAAATTAACCTAATTTCTAATTAACCTAATTAATCTAATCAAATCCCAATTCACAATTTAGGTCAATTAGGAAATTAGAGCAATTAGAAATTTACCTTATGGATTTATTATTTAATATTGGATTAATCCTAATAATTGTTATTCTATTGATCCTTCTTTCCTGGATTTGGCCTCCGGATAGTCCTTGGGCGCCTAATTGGAGAACAAAACGCAAAACTGCCCGGGCTGCTTTTAAACTTGCGGAAGTCGGGAAGAGATTGAGATTGAGCCATTTAGATTTTTTCTATCAAAGCTTTCTGTTTGGAAAAGAGGTTTGGGCGATAACATAAAATTAAAAAGAGGGAATTTTTACAATGAAGACTTATCCGATGCAACTGTCTTATATCTTTATCTTATTCCTAAAACTCTTAACAAACTTATTCCAAAATTCAAAAAAGAATTAAAAAAAGGGACAAGAATTATTTCATATAAATACGAAATGGATCTACCAGTTGTTAAGGAGGATAAAAAAAATGAACTTCGGCTCTACATATTTCCTGAGGTGTAAACCTAAATCCACACCCGGGGTGTAAACCTGTTTGTTTTATTGTCTTTTCTTTGCGCGAAGATATGCCCAGCGGAGTTTGTCAGCAATAGTTAGTAATCGATAATTTAATGGATTAATAACTAAGTCATAACTGCCAACGAACTCAATTAATTCTGCTCCAAAACCTTGCTTAAATCTATGAAAGCCAAAGTACGGATCATTTGGTTTTGGATCCGGGACATTTGCCGCTCCCCACATATCAAATTTCTCAAGACCTAAATTTTTACCAAATCTTACTGCTTCCCACATTGCTCCGTGAGATGCCATAACTTCCCGATGTTCGTCCGAAGATGCTCCGTAGGGGTAATAAATTGTATCTTTAAATGTAAAAAGAATATAAGCAACTAAAGTTTTATGTTTATATTTTGCAGTCAGTAGATGTGCTTGAAGTTTGTTCGGGTCAAACGGATATTTGCCTGAATTTGAAATTTGAAATTTGAAATTTGAAATTCCTAAGGTTTCCCACATTAGTCTGTGGTAATTTTCATCATGTGCATAAAACTTTTGTCTTTTTGTAGTTTGCTTAGTAAGTTTGATGTACTCCTTAAATGCTTTGTCAGAATTATCAATCTTGACTTCAACACCGTGTTTTTGAGAAAGACGAATATTGTAACGAGTTTTTTGATGCATATTCTTGAGTAATTCATCTTCTGTTTTTTTTAAATCGAGAAGAAATGTATACTTTGTGAATAAAGGATGGAAGGCCGGTTGCAGACCGGAATTTCCAATTTCCAATTTCCAATTTCCAATTTCGACGTTTGGCTCGAGTTGAATGAAAGTTAGCTTGTTGGATCTTCCCATATTCTTTAGTTCGTTCAAAAGTTCGCTCGATGGTAGATTACCTTTTGGGAAATAGCCAATAAAATAGGAGAAGCCTGGGGTTTGATGGATCGATATTTGATATGGGTTTACAACCTTTTCTTTTTTAATAATCCCTCGTCTAATTATCCCAACTCCTGTTTTTTTTCTAAATTCTCCCCACTCAAATGCTTGCAGGGGATGGTTTACTGATTGATTATAAACTGTTGCAGAGGATTCATTGATATCTTCAAAGTTCATAAGAATTCTGGGACATCGTCTTCTTTAAAAAGCGTATTCATGATAATTGTATCTTTTGGTATGTCCAGAATAAAGCGCGACAGTGTATTTGAGGAGCGTTGTCCAAAAATTAAACGGCGTTTTGAATAAGTCATAAAAAGACGCTCTTTTGCTCTGGTAATTCCTACATAGCAAAGCCTTCTTTCTTCCTCAAGCTCGCTTTTCTCCATAAGAGATCTTGAGTGAGGGAAAAGTCCTTCTTCCATTCCAATCATAAAAACATAGGGAAATTCAAGACCTTTTGCGGCGTGTAGAGTCATAAGTGTTACTGCATTTGCCTTCCCATTTTTTTTGGGATGGCCCGCCTTGCCTTGCGGCACGCGAGGCAGGTCCGGAAGTTGTTCTTGTTCAACCAAAGAAACATTTTCTAAAAAATTTGAAAGCTGCGGAAATTCCAATGCAACTGATCGAAGTTCTTTAATATTTTCAAGTCTTTGCATATCAGTCTCATCTTTTGGATCAAAAAGAGAAAGGTAGTCAGCTGCCTTAACAACCTTGTCTAAAAGTTCGATCGTATTATATTTATCTTTTTCAAGTTCTTGACTAAAATCCATGAATTTCTTAAGCCGTGTTTTTCCTAATTTTTCGATTCTCTGGTAGGAAACATTATCTTTTTCATTATCAATAAGACGAAGATAAGCCAGAATATCTTTTACTTCTTTTCTTTCATAAAATCTTGTTCCACCTACTAAAACATACGGAACCCCGTGATGGAGAAAAACTTCCTCAATAACGCGGGACTGAGCGTTAACTCTGTAAAAAACTGCAACATCTTTTGGATTAATTCCTAAATTGATAATTTGGGATATTATAAATTCAGCTTCATTATGTTCATTGTTTGCTTCATAAAGGATTATTTTTTCGCCCTTCTGATTATTGGTCCAGAGTTGCAGGACCGGATGAGAGGTATTTTTAGATATTACTCCAAAAGCACTATCAAGAATTGTTTGAGTCGAGCGATAATTTTGGGAGAGACTAAAAGTTGCAACATTTTTAAAGTCGTTTTTAAAAGTAATTAAATTTTGAAAATTTGCCCCCCTAAAGCTATAAATGCTTTGAGAAAAATCTCCAACAACGCAAATGTTATTATGTTTTCTTGAGAGCATTTTTGTCAGAATATATTGCGCCTGATTGGTATCCTGATACTCGTCAACTAAAATATACTCAAATTTATTCTGATATTTCTCAAGAATTTGAGGATTTTTTTCAAAAAGCTCAACTCCCCGCAAAATCAAATCATCAAAATCCAATGCGTTATTTTCTTTCAAAACTCTTTGGTAATGAGGATAAATCTTAGTAACAGTTTCCTGAAAAAAACCGCGGGCCAGATTTAAATATTCAAGCTCATTTATGAGTTGATTTTTTGCTTGGGAAATTGTTGAATGGATAGAATGTGGTTTGAAATCCTTAGTTGATATATTAGCCCGTTTCATAGCCTCTTTTATAGCATCGATACTATCTTGGGTATCATAAATTGTGAACTTTTCTGAATAACCAATATATTTTCCCTCAATTCGCAAGATTCTTGCGCAAAGTGAATGAAATGTACCAATCAAAGGTCTGTCAGTTTGACCGGAAAATTTCTGTATTCGTCCCTTCATCTCATTAGCGGCTTTATTTGTAAAAGTTACCATTAGAATGTTTTGCGGATTAATATTTTTTTGTTCAATAAGATAAATCACTTTATACGTCAGCACTCTGGTTTTTCCACTACCAGCACCAGCCAGAATGATCATGGGACCTTCGGTATGAATAACCGCTTTTTTTTGCTCCTCATTTAGATCCTTGAGAATATCATTTTGCATACTTTATAATTAGTCTTGCCCATTGTACCATATGAAAGATGCCTTAATTTTTGCCAACTGGAAGTCCAACAAAACCAAAAATGATGCTAAAAACTGGCTTGAAGAAGTATCAGTGCAGATATTCCCACAAAATTTAGAAATAGTTATACTTGCTCCATTCACTCTTCTTGATTTTATTAGCTCTTATATAAAAATGAATAGCTTACTACTTAAAGTCGGCGCCCAGGATATTTCTCCGTTTGAAAGTGGACCGTATACAGGAGAGGTATCGGCCTCTCAAGTTAAAGAATTCGCAGAGTTCTCTTTAATAGGGCATTCTGAAAGAAGATCTAATTTTGGCGAGTCAAACGAGATGATTCAAAAAAAAGTTGAAAGAGCAGAGTCCAGCGGATTAATACCGGTTGTTTGTATTTCAAGAATTTCACAACTTGAGAGTTTGGGATCAAATAGGGATATTATTATTGCTTATGAGCCCCCTTTCGCAATAAGTACAAGCGGACCAGATGCTTCCCCGGAAAATCCTGATTTAGTTTCCGAATTTGTTCAAAAAATAAAAGAAAAAATCCAATCAAAAGTGATTTACGGAGGAAGCGTTGATGCGCAAAACATTAAAGAATATTTAAGTATAGAAAACGTAGACGGAGTTTTAGTTGGCGGAAAAAGTCTTGAACCCCAATCATTTATAAATATTCTTAAAAATGCTGTTTAAAAAGCTTTTCATTCTATTTTTCCTAATTGTTTTGCTTGGTCTTGAAGTAGTAGTAAAAACCGGAAGCGTTACTCCATTTTTATTCCAATTTATTTTTGATAAAAACATAAATCTTAAAAAAGCGGATAAAGATACAATCAATATTTTACTTCTGGGAATTGCTGGAGGAAAACACGAAGGTCCTAATCTGTCAGACACAATTATTTTTGCAAGTCTTAACACCAAGGAATCCAAAGTTACTCTGGTTTCACTCCCCCGCGATATTTGGTCCTCTGATATAGATTCAAAAGTAAATACGGCATATGCGAGAGGAGAAGCAAAAAGAGATGGAGGAGGATTAATTTTGGCAAAATCTGTAATAAGTAAAATTACGGGACAGCCTATTGATTATGCAATTGTTGTTGATTTTTCAGGTTTTGTAAATGCAGTAGACTTGATAGGAGGGCTTGATGTTAATGTTGAAAATTCTTTTGATGATTTTGAATATCCGATTGCCGGCCGAGAGGACGATCCCTGTGATAACAAACCAGAGGATCTTGAGAAACTTGCCACTGCCTCATCTCAGCTTGAAGCATTCCCTTGCAGATATGAACATATCCATTTTGATAAAGGGATTACTCACATGGATGGAGAGACTTCGCTTAAATTTGTCAGATCCCGTCATGCAAAAGGAGGGGAAGGAACAGATTTTTCTAGATCTCAAAGACAGGAAAAAGTAATAAGAGCATTTATGGATAAAGTTTTTTCTCCTAAGATTATTATAAATCCAGCAAAACTTATTGGTCTTTATAGTGCTGTTGAGCAAAGTATTGATACAGATATAGCGCAGGCGGAATTTGATGATTTTATAAAACTTGCCCAAAAATTCCAAAAAGCAAAGATTGAAAGCGTTGTCCTTGATTATGGAGACAGGGAAAATGATAGAGGAGGACTGCTGACTCATCCCCCGATCAGCAGCATGTATAATTTTGAATGGGTGCTAGTCCCTCGTATAGGAAGTGATAATTATTCAGAAATTCAAGAATTTATTAGGTGTGAGCTAACCCAAGAAGAGTGTATTGTTTCCCAAATCCCCTAGTCTAGCTTATATATTCTCGTTTTTTTGTTTAAATATACCAAATTACCAAGTTTTTCAAATTTACTTTCACTAATTTCATTAATTTTATATTTATCTTCCTCAAGCCCTCCGATATAAACATATTTAATGTTATATTTACTGATAATTTTTTTTGCAAGATTTATATCAGCCGTTTCATATAAATTTTTTATATCATCAAATCTTGCAGCTGGAATATCATAGGATCCTCGCCAAAGCCATTCATGTACTGTCCATCCAAGAACTGTAGGAAGGCCGGTGTTTGCCGAAACACGCCCGTAGTCCGTATAGGAATCTCCCTGCGCTTCAAGAATTACAGGTTGATTTTTAATGTTCTTATTGATCCATCCTATTGCTTGATAATCGGAAGGTTTTATTTCATTTAAATATTTTATTCCATCAAGGCCTTTATAATTTTTTAAATCTGCGTACCCCGAAGGCACCGCAAAATAAGGATAAGCTGAAACTATTAATAGAAGAATTACTGCTGTCGGAACATATGTTGTAAAAATTAGCTTTGATAGTTTGGTTTTAAGACTTTTTCGAATTGATATAATTTTAATTAATATATAAACACTAGCAAAAGAAAGCATGATGAATGCTTGATATGAGAGCTTAAACATAGTGTTTGCTCTGAAATGCCCGGTGTATATATCCTTAAGATAAAAAAATTCGGGGATGATAATTAAAAGAATTGAAAA